>NZ_JBBODE010000001.1:1006620-1342160 GCF_038002765.1 Peribacillus sp. FSL H8-0477
ACCCACTTCTATCGTTTTATTAACCGGATAGCTTTTCTTCTGTTTTTCGTAAGCAACCGGATCGAGCTTTAAAGGAAACATTAAGGCATGTTTTTCAGGCTTCAGAGTCAATAATAGTTTTAACTCTTTTTCGCGCTGAGGTTCATCAAAATAAAAAGTGACTTCCGAATCACCTTTACCATCCTCTAAATTAATGGTGGAAAATCCTGAAGATACTTCAAGGTCGTTTCCGTCCATTGTTTGGAGTGAGGGAATGATCTGGAGGTCTTCTTTTCTTGGTGTACCCTCAAAAGAATAAAAAACCTTCATTTGCTGCTTATCAACAATTATCGAATCAACTGTAATTTTAAGTCCATCATATTCATCTGTAACCCCAATTTCTTGGATATAATTATGGTTAACCGCATCCATCAATCCTTTATCAGTGGAGATTCGTTCGATAATTTTATCCATTCCAGGCAGGATAGATACGTAACTGGCAACCGCAGGCGAAACCCGAATAGCTGTTAAAAGTGACAGAATGAGGATGGCTGCCATCGAGATAGAAATAAGCCAAGGCTTCCACTTAGGATGTGCAGGCTGCTTTGCTTTCATCACTCCCCTTTGAATTGCAGCATCGAGGCGCTCGACAGGGATGTCCAGTTCATCATAATCTTCTTTCATCGTACGTAATCTCTCTTCTTCTTTTTCATACATTTGATGCATCCCCCTTTGCTTCAAGCTTGCTTTTTAGTATCTTCAATGCTTTATACAGGCGGGTTTTAACCGTTCCTTCTGGACACTGCCAAAGCTCAGCAATTTCCGTAATTTTCAACTCATGAAAATACTTTAATTCAAGAAGTTCGCGCTGCTTTGTCTCCATCTCTTTCATCGCCTGCTCAATTTCAATACTTTTATGATTCTGATAAACAGCTGCCTGTTCCATTTTTTCTATATCAACGATCATCCGTTTTTTGCTCTTTTGAACGTCCATACAGTAATTCAGTAGAATTCGGATCAGCCACGTGGAAAAGAAATCTGGATTTTTTATTTTTTTCAATGCACGATAGGCCCGAAAGGTAACTTCTTGAAGCGCTTCTACCGCATCATCTTCATTTCGTAAATACGAATAAGCCATTTTATATAATTGGATTTTATGACGATCCATCAGTTCGGTAAATGCTGCATCATCCCCTTCGACTGCACGCATAACCAAGTCTTTCATAAAACTTCCCCCTTTTTCTCTCTATACACATTAGACATCGGCAGGAGAGAAAAGTTTTAAAGAACAGAAAAAAACTTCCTATACGAGGAAGTTTTTTAATGCTGATCTAGTATTTCCTTTGTCTCACCGTCAACCATAACCGTGAACGATTCATCAAGATTAGAACGCTTCATCAATTCAATATCATAGATATCTTCTTCTGGAATATGAGTCAGCTTCAATACCATAAACTGCTGACTTTCACTTTTTTTCACATAGTCGATGGCAGAGGTAACCGCTTCCCTTTCCCGCAGACTCGATTCGTCTGTCAGCACAAGTACAAGCTTTGCTTGTCCCTTGTTGGGAAATGCTTTATTCAATTCCCCGGTATACCATGTCTTCACCTTCATGCCAATTTGCACGTCAGTCCAATCCAAAATTTCGCCATTCAAGTCCTTTATTTGCGCTTGATCGGTAATTTTGTAATAGGTGCTGTTAATTAATAACGTATTTGCTTCTGGATCTATGTTGGTGATAAACCCGTCTTCGCCCTTACCAATCGCTTCCGCACTTTGTTCAGATGTAAAGGGCTGGCAGCCAGAAAGTAGAAGTAAGCAAATTGATACCAAAAGAAGTATTCCTCGTTTCACTTTCGTCCCCCTCTCTTGTTTTGAACCTGGATATCACCTTATTACCAATATATCACATTTTTCAAAAGAGAGGGACAAACAAAACATTAAGTTCTTACCAAAACAGTTACCGTTACTTTTTAAAAAACGCGCCTTTTCCCAGCGTCTCAGCCGTTCTAGGAAAGAGATTATAAAATTTACTGGCAGCATTCATATATCCTGGTAGATTGATTTCACGTTTAGAAGTAAGCATTGCCGCAACAATTTTTTCTGCTACATCCCCAGGCTTAAGCATAAATTTAGCTATATTTTTTACATACGAACCCGTCTCATCCGCAATCTCAAAGAAATTCGTTTCAATAGGACCTGGGTTAACGGTCGTAACATGAATATTCGTCTCCATCATTTCCATACGCAGTGCATTTGAATAGCCAAGTACAGCAAATTTTGTTGCCGAATACAAAGAAGATTTAGGCGTCGCCATTTTTCCTGCTTGAGACGCTATGTTAATGATATGTCCTTGATTTCTTTGCAGCATGGGTGGAAGAACCATTTTCGTACAGGCCATTAAACCAATGACATTTACATTAAACATCGTTTCCGCTTCGTGGATTTCCGTATCAACCGCCTGTTTAAACATGCCAAATCCTGCATTATTGACGAGTACATCCACTTTGCCTGCATCTTGAAGGATTTTTGTAAAAACCACTTCAATATCTTTTGGGATACCTACATCAAGTTTGTACGCATAAAAATCCTGCTGTTTATATTGAATACTCAGTTCTTGCTTTAGCTGTTCTAGTTTTTCCAAACTTCTAGCAAGCAAGACTACCTTGGCCCCTCTTGCTGCCGCACGACGAGCAACTTCCATTCCAATTCCACCGGAGGCCCCAGTGATTACTACACATTTATCTTGTAAATTCCCCATTTATACACCTCATCATTTCATTAGCGAACTGAATAATATATGACGCCTGAATGAGTCTCATGTTTAATTTCACCTAAGTCTTCTAAATAATCCAATTGAGCAACACTTTCAGATAGAGTCAGGCCAAACTGCTTTTTATAGACCTTTGGAAATAACTGCATACAAACTTGAAGTCCTGTTAAAGGTGATTTTGTCAGCATTTCTTTTACTTGCATAGCCCGGCCATGCTGACGATTTAACTGTGATTGAATCACTTCAGGAATCTGAGTAATTTCAGCACCATGCCCTGAGTAAACAAGGGACACTGGAATATTCAGCAGTTTCTTCAAGGCTTCATTATATTGCAGCAGAGGCTTTGGACGGTCCGCCCCCGGTTCAAGAGCAGGTTCTAATATTGGATTGGGTGAAATCTTGGCTAATAGATGATCTCCGCCAATTAATACGCCATCCTTTTCACGAAAAAGAGAAATATGACTTTGCGCATGTCCTAGTGTTTCAATGACTCTCCATTCTGGCAGACCTGGCACCTCATCACCTTCCCGAACGCATGCACTTAACCCTCTTGTAGTAATCACTGAGCCAGGTCCGCGGTAATCAATTAATTTAGAATAATACTCCTCTGGTACGCCAAGTTCTCCCGCTAGTTGAGTGAAAAATCGGGTTAATTGTCCGACAAAGGTTTCCGACATATCCAGCCAGCGTTGATTCGTTGGATGACCATAAATTTGGCACTGATCACTAACAAACTCTAACCCTCCTGCATGGTCAGGATGATGATGGGTTAACACAACCTGTTCAATATCACTTAATTGTAAACCGAGAGTGTTCAGCTCCTGTTCAAGGGCTTCCCTTGACTGATCCGTTCTGACTCCTGAATCAATCATAGTCAAGGCCTCTCCTTTTATTACATAAACATTTACATCACCCACTGCAAAAGAAGTTGGTAATGTGATTTTCGCTATATTTCCTTGCCAACTAGTCATAGCCTATCTCCTTAAACATTATGGTTAAATTCTATGTACAAACAAACGATATAAACTACTTTAATTATTTCGTGCATTCATCATTAATTTTACCTCTGACAAGAAGAATTGTCATTATTTTCGCATAGTTTACTACTAGGATTACCTTTTAAAAAGAGACTCATTGGTATTGACAGAGATGCTGACTATCGTCGATAATCACAGTAACTAAAAAGATACGGCTGCCAAAACCACATTCGTTTTATGTATCGTAAGGTAACAAAGATGTCCCGTGGAAGGTCTTTCTTCCTCTTTTGGATGAGAGGCCTTTTTTCTATATTACAAAAACACAAGTATAAGGAAGTGAATAATCATGAGCAAAACGGCTTTTATCGGAGCAGGCTCAATGGCTGAGGCAATTTTTTCAGGAATGATTTCAAGAGGCGGAGTGGATCCATCCACAATTTATACGAGTAATCGAACAAATACAACTCGACTTGATGAGCTTCAAGAACAATACGGTGTGACTGGATGTCAATCACTTGAGAAGCTCTTAACAGGTGCTGACATTGTCGTCCTTGCCGTCAAGCCTAAGGACGTGCTTACAGTCTTGTCCGCAGCAAGGCCATACATAACAGAAGAAATGATGGTTATATCCGTAGCCGCAGGAGTTGATATAGCCAGTCTTGAGGGAATAATCTCTAAAAAGGTATCGATAATTCGAGCCATGCCGAATACATCTGCAGCTGTTGGTAAATCTGCAACAGCCATTGCTGCCAATAAACAAACGAAAGAAAAAAACTTAGCTGAAGCGATTGCTTTATTTAATGCGATTGGTACAGTCTCCCTTGTAGATGAATCCCAATTAGATGCCGTGACCGGTCTTTCCGGGAGCGGTCCAGCCTACATTTATTATTTAGTGGAGGCAATGGAGAAATCAGCAGGTGCGATTGGCCTTGATACTGATACCGCTAAGCAGCTGATTATCCAGACTCTAATTGGTGCTGCAGAAATGGTGAATCAATCATCAAAAACAGCTTATCAACTTCGAAAAGAAGTGACTTCACCGGGAGGTACAACAGAAGCGGGGCTAAAGGTCCTCGCAGCACACCAAGTCCAAGAAGCGTTTGTGAATTGTATCCAAGAGGCTGCCATGCAATCCAAAAGGATGGGCAGACAAATCAGCGAGGAAATAGAAGAATCCCTCCTTAAAAAGGAATCGTTATAAGCAGATTCTTGGTTGAATTTCTGTCTAGTTGCTATACTACTAACATCTTAAACAGTTAAGGGGATGGATAAGTATGGCAACAAAACTTTTTACTTCATATACTCTGAAAGACGTAACCTTAAAAAATCGTATTGTAATGTCTCCTATGTGCATGTATTCGAGTCACGAGAAAGATGGGAAAGTTCAAAACTTTCATAAGACACACTATACAAGCAGAGCCGTTGGTGGAGCAGGGTTATTGATTGTCGAAGCAACTGCCGTAACCCCGCAAGGACGAATCTCAGACCGTGATCTTGGAATCTGGGATGATGAGCACATTACAGGGTTACATGAGCTTGTCTCACTGATGAAAGAGGAAGGCGCTAAGACCGGCATTCAGTTGGCTCATGCCGGCAGAAAAGCTGTGGTTGACGGCGAGATTCTAGCACCGTCTCCAATTGCTTTTGACGAAACATATAAACAACCAAAAGAAATGAGCGTTGAAGACATAAAAGAAACCGTTGAAGCTTTTCGTCAGGGTGCCATTCGAGCTAAACAGGCCGGATTCGATATCATCGAACTTCATGGCGCACACGGATACCTGCTGAATGAATTTCTTTCGCCGATTACTAATAAACGTACCGACGAATATGGTGGATCGGCTGAAAACCGCTACCGTTTTCTCAAAGAAACCATTACAGCGGTTAAAGAAGTCTGGGAAGGACCCTTATTCGTACGAATCTCTGCCAATGATTATTTAGACGGCGGCATGGACCCAGAACAATATATTGAAATGACCCGTTGGATGAAACAAGATGGTGTGGATTTGATTGATGTCAGCTCCGGGGCCGTAGCTCCCGCTCGGATTAAAGCTTTCCCTGGGTACCAAGTTCCATTTAGCGATACTATTAAGCATGGTGCTGACATTCCTACTGGCGCCGTTGGCTTAATACTTTCTCCGGCCCAAGCAGATGAAATTATCCAAAACGATCGTGCAGATCTTATCTTGCTTGGCCGCGAATTACTTCGTGATCCTTATTGGCCTAGAACTGCAGCAAAAGAACTGAATTATGAAATCACGCCTCCTAAGCAATATGAACGTGGCTGGTAAGACCCGTGATGTCTGCAGGGTTTTTTTCAAAAAAGCGAGTGTCCTTTTAAGGACACCCGCTTTTTATTATGAATTCAGATCACTTAAGCCCGGACTATGTTCATTTGGCATTTCTGGCATATCAGGAACAGCAAATCCATTTGGCGGCGGGGTTACGGATAGGTCCCCTCCATTTCTACTAGGAGTTACCCCTTGGAAAACCTGGCCTATCATCGTATCATCTAATCGGAAATTAAACTGTGCATTATGATACCCGAGATCCACATACTTACGGCATTCAGGGTATTTATTTAAATCATAATTGGGAATAGGAAATAGTTTTCCCCATTCAACGCCTAGTGTTTCCAGCGCTTTCGCGAACGCATTTTGATGGGCATTATCTCGAACCATTAAAAAAGCTAATGTTTCACGGAAGGTTTTGTTCGAGCTCATCTCATAAATTCTTGATTTCTGCAGGACACCAGTTGATTCCAGAACCACATTATTGAGTAAATCAGCCGCTAAGTTTCCGTGACTGTACACCCACGATCCATTCCACGGATTTCCTCCAGCATCAACAGGCAGAGAACTCTGTGCAGCCATAATGTAGTGATGTGGATTGGCACTCTTCGTTGCAACTTCAAGAGGGGCTCCATTGGTTCCTCCATTCCCAACAGCATCCTCCCCAGACTCATTTAAAAGCTGATTAATCGTTGTTTGAACCAACTCTACATGGCTGATTTCTTCAAGGAAAACCCCACGGATTAAATCACGATATTGTTTTTTATTCCCACGAAAGTTCGCACTTTGAAAAGAATACTGCATCATCGTTCGCATTTCACCGAATTGACCGCCCAATGTTTCTTGGAGTACTTTAGCAGCTCCAGGATCAGGTTTGTCAGGAACAATCATATTGATTAAGTCTTCTTTATAAAAATACAAATTTCATTCCTCCTTGACTTTTGATTAGCATTTCACCCCTTTAGTATTATCCCTATTTTACTTTTTATCCTATAAGTTTCCATTTACAGAGGAAAACCACTTAATTTGTAGAAATGAAACTAGTTTTGTCAGCTGAGAAGGACATTAAAAGAAAACGAAGAATCCTTCTTCCTAAGGAGGGGACTAAGATGAATACAAACACAGTTGCAAAGGAGCTGGGTATTTCGCAGAGTACGGTCCAACGATGGGTAACCGGGGGGAATATACTAGTTGAACGAAATCAGCATGGACATTATGTCTTTTCAGAAGCTAACCTTGAAGCCCTTCGGCAAATAAAGAAGGAATTGAATAACAGCAGTGCCTCCCAGGAACAACGTGAAAAAAAAGTGAGGAAGGGTACCCTTCCAGCACAGCGTTCTGAAGAAATTCAAGCTGTCGTCACTGAAATAGAAAGAAAGCTTGATGAGAAGGCCGACAGTGTTGTATCTTATCAACTTCTCCAGCACCGAAGTGATATGGAAGAGCTGCAAGACTTAATTAAAAAGCTTGAAAAACGGATTCAAAAGCTTGAAAACAGTGAAATTGAAAACAGAAAAAGTGAAAGTCTAACCACTTTCAATGAAAACTTGCCTAAAAATAAGAAAGGACGAATCTTCCAATCAATGTTTGGGTTTAATAAGAAGGAACAAAAAAATCCCTCATGCTGAGGGATTTTAAATGAGAACAGCGCGGTCATTATTCATCTTTTCACCTTTAATGCGTTGAAATTCCTGAAGAAGCTTATCGACAGTCAGCTGTTTTTTATTGACCCCGCCTGCTTCAAATATAATTTCCCCTTTGTCCATCATAATTAAAGAATCTCCAAGATCGAGAGCCTGCTGCATATTATGAGTGACCATCAAAGTCGTAAGCTGGTATTGTCCAACGATTTTCTTCGTTAACTGGGTAATCAGCTCTGCTCTGGAGGGATCAAGTGCTGCTGTATGTTCATCAAGCAGCAGAATCTTAGGTTCAGTAAACGTGGCCATTAACAGGGATAATGCCTGCCGCTCCCCTCCTGACAGCATCCCTACCTTTGCGTTCATTCGGTCTTCAAGTCCGAGGTGCAGGGATTCGAGCCTTTCTTTGAAGAATCCTTTTCTCTTTTTCGTCACCCCAAAGCCAAAACCACGAGTATTGTTCCTTCCGAAAGCAATTGCTAGATTTTCTTCTATTGTCATATTAGGGGCTGTACCCGCCATTGGATCTTGGAATACCCGCCCAATCATTCTTGACCGAACATGTTCGGGTACTTGTGACACATTCTGCCCATCAATCTCTACTTCACCAGCATCAGGAAGTAACTTGCCGGCAACCATATTCATCAATGTCGATTTCCCGGCCCCATTGCTGCCGATGACCGTTAAAAACTCTCCCTTTTTTAATTCAAGCTGAAGATTTTGCAAAGCCAGTTTCTCATCCGGGGTTCCTTCATTAAATACCTTATAAAGTTGGTTTAATCGAAGCATCCGCTTCACTCTCCCTTTCAGAGGTAGTTAAATGAATCAATTGTAATTCTTTTAATCGTTTTCTCTTACGTCCTTTTTCTTTCCGATGGGCACGAAACTGCGGCACAATAAGAGCCAGGATAACGATAATCGCTGTAATTAGTTTAACATCACCCGTTTGAAGAAACTTAACCTGCAGAGCTAGTGTCACTACAAGACGGTAGACGACCGCTCCCCCTATAACAGCTAGCGTTGCCCGGCTAATCGTACTCGAACCGAACAGAGCTTCACCAATAATAACGGAAGCGAGTCCAATCACAATAATGCCAATTCCCATTCCTATATCACTAAAACCATTATATTGAGCGACAAGTGCTCCTGATAGCGCCACCAGTGCGTTTCCGATTGCTAACCCAAGTACCTTCATATTTTTTGTATTGGCTGAAAAACTCGTTACCATTGCTTCGTTATCACCAGTCGCCCGAAGTGCAAGGCCCACCTCTGTTTTTAAGAAATTCGACATAATTATTTTAATGAGGACAGCCAGAAGAAACATAATGATCAAAATCGACCATGTTTTTGGTAAGCTGTCACCCAATCCAATAAAGGTCAGCCCCTTATTCAGCGCTTCGTCTACCTTCGTTTTTGACCACATTTCTTGAATAGATGTCATTAAGGTAGCCTCAGACAGCAGGGGAATATTGGATTTTCCCATAATCCGTAAATTAATGGAGTAAAGCGCAATCATCATCAGGATGCCTGATAAAAGAGGATTAATATTCCCTCTCGTATGCAGCAGCCCTGTAATCGTACCTGCGGCAAATCCTGCTAACAAAGCTGCTGCTGTAGCTATGAGCGGTGAATATCCATTGATAATCATGATCGCGGATAATGATGCTCCAGTAACAAAGCTGCCATCCACTGTTAAGTCCGGAAAGTCGAGTATACGAAACGTCAAATAAACGCCAAGAGCCATAATCGCATAGATCATTCCGGATTCAACTGAACTAAATAATGCAGGGAACATCGTAGTCATCCTTTCTCTTACAAAGCACAAACCTTTCAGGAATACTAGACAGTATTTAGAAGGGTTTGTACTCTCGTTATGAAGTCATTTATTTTACAAGCTCTGCTTCTGATTTCCATTCTTCTTTGATTTCTATTCCCATTTCTTTTGCGGCTGTTTCATTAATAACCAATTTTAGTTTTTGTGGATATTGAACAGCCAGTTCTGAAGGTTTCTTGCCATCCTTCAGAATTTCGGCTGCCTTTTCTCCAGCTTCATAGCCAATATCATAGTAACTGAAGCCGAAAGCTGCAAACCCGCCGCGTCCGACAGAATCTAATTCACCTACGAAGAGTGGAATGTCTTTGTCATTAGCAACCATAACTACCGATTCAAGAGCAGAGACAACTGTATTATCCGTGATAATATAAAAGGCATCTACTTTGCCAATCAGTGACTCTGTTGCTTGTTTAACTTCTGCTGAAGTAGATACAGAGGCTTCGACAATTTCAACCCCCGCCTTTTTAGCTTCTTCCTTTAAGGCATCGACCTGAACAACGGAATTTTGTTCACCCGCGTTGTAAATGGTCCCGATTTTCTTTGCACTAAGTTCATCCGCAAGGAAGGCAATAGATTTAGGAATCGCTTCTGGATGATAGTCTGTTGTTCCTGTCACGTTACCACCGGGAGCTTCCATTGATTGAACCAATTTGGTTACAACAGGATCTGTTACAGAAGTAAACACAATCGGAATATCCTTCGTCGCATTTAATGCACTTAACGCACTAGGAGTCGAATTTGCAAAAATTAAATCTACTTTATCATTCACAAAATTTGTCGCGATTGTCTGGCTGTTATTTGGATCACCTTGCGCGTTCTGTTCATCGAACTCTGCATCTATCTTTTGATCCTCTAACGCTTTTTTAAATCCTTTAAAAGCTTCATCCAGTGAAGCATGCTGGACAATCTGAGTGACGCCGATTGTCACCTTTTCTTGTTTTTCCCCCGACGAATCATCTTTTTCAGCTGTGTCAGTGCACCCCGAAAGAAAAACACCGGCCAATATGAGTGATGCACCTGTTTTCAACCAGTTCTTTTTCATCTTTTATCCCCCTACATCCTTTTTATTATGTATAAAATTATAGTCATATTGGACAAACATTTACAATCTATTTTTTGTTTTTTTAAAATATTCTAACTATTAAAACAAAAAAACGACTCTCATTTAAGAGAGCCGGATTTTATTATTTCCTTATTACTTATTAATAGCGTTATCCACGATTTCATTTACCTCAGTCCGGTTAATTTTTTCCCGTCCTTCAAGTAAAGCCTTTAACGTTCCATGGGCAAGGGCTAACGGAATATTACAGAAATTTCGAACCACCTGAGACTTAATTTCTGTTAAATAGGTATCAGCTAAGCCTAAATTCTTCTGGGTATAAGCAAGCATTTCCTCAAATCCCCAGCCTTGCGGATAAAAGTTAACCCCGCGTTCAGAATCTTCCCCTTTGTTGCGAAGAATATTAACTGCCTGCAGCCCGCGTCCAAATGCTATAGCCAGCTCTTTATCCGCTTCGGTTTCGTCATACCATTTCCAGATATCTGTAAGCATCACACCTACAAGTCCTGCCACATAATAGGTGTACTCATCAAGATCCTCAACACTAGTAATTTCCCAGTTTTTCTCCGTCCATTTAGCCATCCCACCTGCCATAATCGCTGTTGATTCAAGAACCTTTTCGGAAATCGAATCAGGACAGAGACTAATCCAGTCATGCAGCAGGAGAGTCACTTCTGGAAGTAACGAGTGGTACGGCTCAAATAACGCCTCAATGGATTCTTTTGAAACGTCTTCCTGGAGCAGCTTGCTTAATTCAGTCAATAGCTTGATTTTCAGCTCAGAAGGAAGTTCCGGATGATCTTCAATCTCATCTATAGCTCTCATACAAAGGTAAGCAGCCCCCACTGTATCTTGCAGTTCACCTGGAAGGTGACTGATTGGGATAAAGAATGTCCTGCTCGTCTTCAATAAAAAATCAATCGCCTTAGTATGTAGTGTATCCTTGCTCATATTAATAGCTCCTTTTAATAGCATTTCGATCTATGATTATAGTATAGCCTTTTTAACTATTCAGCTCTAGTTCTTTCCCTTTAATTTAAGGGGATTTTCACTGACAATAGGTCTTCAGCAATCATTGTTTCAGGAAAAACAGCAGCGGCTTCATTTTGCAGCTGGATGATATCGTCTGCTAGATAGCGTGAACTAATATGCGTCAAGATTAACTGTTTCACTCCAGCGCGACTAGCAGTTTCAGCTGCCTGGACAGTAGTGGAATGATAATAATCATGTGCAATCTTCACATCTTTTTCAGAAAAAGTCGCTTCATGTACGAGGTAATCCGCATTTTCAGCTAAGATATCTACTGCCTCACATGGTCTCGTGTCACCTAAAATGGTAATCACTCTTCCCTTTTGCGGTTCTCCCAGATAATTCTTCCCACTCAGAATTCTCCCATCCTCAAGCTGTACATCCTCGCCATTTTTCAAGCGCTTGAATAACGGGCCGGGCTTTATTCCTTCTGATCGTAATTTATCAACAAGCAGCACACCTGGACGGTCCTTTTCGACGATTCGATATCCAAGACAAAATATACCATGATCAAGCGGCATAGCAGTCACGATAAACGTTTCATCTTCAAACACAACCCCTTCTGTAACCTCTACAAATTGCAAAGGATACAAAACTCGGGTTCCACTAACCCTTAGGCTTGTTAACACAAATTCTTCAATGCCTGTTGGTCCATATATGATTAATTCCTCTGTCCCGCCTTGAAACGAACGGCTGCTTAAAAGTCCTGGCAGACCGAAGATATGATCGCCGTGCAAATGAGTAATGAAAATCTTTTCAATTCGTCTCGGTTTCACTGGAGTCCTTAATATCTGATGTTGAGTAGCCTCTCCACAATCAAATAACCAAACAGCACCCCGTTCTTCAAGCAGTTCTAGGGCAATGGCAGATACATTTCTTGCTTTAGCCGGTATTCCTGCACCTGTTCCTAAAAAAACAAAATCCACAATACACCCTCCGATTAAACAATTATTCTTACCGTTAAATATATCATAAACCACCAGGAACATAAATTAGCAGCATTAAGGGAAAAATAAAGGCCAGCCTCTATAAAATTAAGAAGTCTAGGTCCAATTGATTGCGTTAAAGCAAAACAATCATTAAAATGATGTAGTTGATAGTACACATGTATTTTATAGAAAAGAGAGGTTTTTTATTGTGACAACAGCGAATAAACCGACTGCATTAATCGTCATCTTCGGTGCTACTGGTGATTTAGCGAAGCGGAAATTATTTCCTTCCATCTATCGGTTGTTCCAAAAAGAGAAAATGGGTAACTTTGCTGTCGTTGGTGTAGCAAGAAGACCATTAACCGAAGAAGAGTTCCAAGCAAATGTGAAAGATTCAGTAACAACATTCGCAGGAGCTACAGAAAACATCGATGAGTTTGCTTCCCATTTCTATTATCATTCTCATGATGTAACCAATGAAGCATCCTACATAAAACTTCGGGAAATGGCAGAAAGTCTAGATGAGCAGTATAAATTATCAGGTAATCGTATTTTTTACCTAGCGATGGCTCCTGAATTTTTCGGAACAATTGCTGAGCAATTAAAAGCCCAAAACTTGACCGAAACAAAGGGTTATAAACGTCTGGTTATCGAAAAACCATTTGGCACAAGCTTCGAATCGGCTCAAATATTAAACGCTAAAATCCGGACTGCCTTTTCAGAAGATGAAATTTATCGAATCGACCATTATCTTGGTAAAGAAATGGTCCAAAATATAGAAGTTATTCGCTTCTCCAATGCTTTATTTGAACCGCTTTGGAACAGCCGTTACATTTCTAACATCCAAGTCACATCTAGTGAGGTTCTTGGCGTGGAAGAACGGGGCCGTTACTACGAAACCAGCGGTGCACTGCGTGATATGGTGCAAAACCATTTAATGCAAATGGTTGCGCTTCTTGCAATGGAACCGCCAATCCGCTTAGAAACTGAAGAGATCCGGAGTGAAAAAGTACGTGCTCTTCGTTCGCTTCGCCCGCTCAAAGAAGATGAGGTTGGCCAATACTTTGTCCGTGGACAGTACGACGAAGGTGTCGTGGATGGAGAAACATTACCTGCCTATCGTAATGAACATATGGTAGATCCTCATTCAAACACGGAAACATTTGTAGCTGGTAAGCTGATGATTGACAATTTCCGTTGGGCTGGCGTTCCTTTTTACATCCGTACAGGAAAAAGAATGGAAGCTAAATCAACAAGAATTGTTGTTCAATTTAAAGATATTCCTATGAATTTGTATTACAAGCCTAATGAAACGTTAAACCCGAATCTGCTTGTCATTCACATTCAGCCAGAGGAAGGAATCACACTTCACCTTAACGCGAAAAAATCCGGTAAAAACATTGAAACACAGCCTGTTCAATTGGCATACTCCAGCAGTAAAGTCGACCGCATCAACACTCCAGAAGCATATGAAAAGCTTCTGTTTGACAGTATGCGCGGCGATGCAACTAACTTCACTCATTGGGATGAAGTAGCCCTATCTTGGAAATTTGTCGATACGATTTCTGAAGTATGGGAAAACACAAAAGAAACAAGCTTCCCGAATTATCCAGCCGGCAGCACCGGTCCAAAAAGTGCTGATCAACTTCTAGAAGAAGACGGAAACTTCTGGTGGCATATTGATAAATTTGAACCTAAAGATTGTTAATACTCAAAAGCAGACACCCGCGGGTGTCTGCTTTTTATTTTAGGAGACATCCCTTTTTTGAAGTTTCCCCTTAAAAAAACCATGTTTTTCTTTACTTCTTACTTTCTTCTCCTCCGTTACGTTCTTTACTGATCCAAAATTCAACCAAAAGGAAATACTCGTTTCAATTAAAATCATTAGTAGGAAGAAAACAGCTGCCAGCCATACAACCTGCATGAATCAACCTCTCCTTTTATTACCGACTCTCAAGAAAAGTATATGCACTAAACAATTTGCCATGAAGAAAAATGATGATACTCTTCTACCCGTAGGAACTGTCGCTTAAACCCTGCTCAATCTTACTCCGATTTATTCTCCCCATTCGCGCCATCATTCTGCCCCAACCCCAGCTGATTCTCCCCTACTGTTTTTTGCTTGAATTGGCTGAGCTCTTTTTCCATCTTCATTCAGCCTGACTAGTCTAAGCAGGTCATATCCACTCTTTCTGAAGCACCCCGATGAGCTTGTGATACTCTTGAACTTTAGTCATTCGGCCCAAAGTGGGAAACATTAGGCCCATTCAGCAATTTATTCTGCCCAAACTCGAGATCTTCGCCCCATGCGGCAATACATTCGGCCCTACCCTTTTTAGATACTCTTTCTGGAAGACCCCCGATCCACAGAAAACGTCTCTATAGACAAATTCCTTTTCTGGGCTCTTAAAAATGAGTATCTTTCTCTTTTTCTGTCTCATTAAGCAGGTTTTCTTAGAATTCCCTCTTTCACAAGCACCCGGATGGGCTTTAGATTCATTTGAACTTTGATCATTCGGCCCAAAGTGGGAAACATTAGGCCCTTTCAGCAATTTATTCGGCCCAAACTCGAGATCATTCGGCCCATTCGGCAATACATTCGGCCCTACACCTTTTTAAATACTCTTTCTGGAAAACCCCGCTTCTCAGAAAACGCCTCTATAGATAAATACCTTCTCTGGGCTCTTAAAAATGAGTATCTTTCTCTTTTTCTGTCTCATCAAGCAGGTTTTCTTAGAATTCCCTCTTTCTTAAGCACCCGGATGGGCTTTAGATTCCCTTGAACATAGTCATTCGGCCCAAACTGGGAAACATTCGGCCCATTCAGTAATTTATTCGTCCCAAACTGGAGATCATTCGGCCCTTTTTGCAAAACATTCGTCCCTACACCTTTTTAGATACTCTTTCTGGAAGACCCCGCTTCTCAGAAAAGCTTCCCGAACTACAACTGATTCTTCCCTACTGTTTTTTTGCTTGAATTGGCTCTTTTATCATCTTCGTTCGATTCTGGTTTGGTACCGCCTTCCTTAATTAGAAAATGCAGCTAGGGTTATTTCACTGTGCAAAGGTCAAACTAACAGGGATGCATGAATACGCATCACATCAAGTACAAATACCAACTGGGAGGGAACTAACGATGGATATTCGTGAAGGCGCAATTCCTGCTGCACTTGGAACAGCTGTTACCGCGGCTGGTTATGCAATGAAACAAACGCGGGGTTCAAATAAGATGATCGCAAATACCATCTTTGGCTTCGGCCTGGCACATGTCGTACTCGGTGTAATTGACTTAGTCGAGCACCGCCATTAATAAGTGAAAAACTAGGGGAGCCCTTGGCTCCTCTACAATAATCGATAAGCTCTTCGCTCAGCATATTCCGAACATGGCAGACAGACTTTCATCACTTTTCCTTGATCATTTGTATAGGTACGTAATGGTTTAATTTTCCTCTTACATATCCCGCATTTAGTCGTAAAAACATCGAATATTCCCATGGCTCCTCCTCATCTTATCGTTTTTATATTACATTCTGGTCAACAAAAAAACGCCACCGATTGGTGACGTTTATAAATTATTTTTCCATCCATTCTGTATGGAATGTTCCTTCTTTATCAACACGTTGGTACGTATGAGCACCAAAGTAATCACGTTGGGCCTGAATCAGGTTTGCGGGCAGCGTTTCTGTCCGGTAGCTGTCAAAGTAAGATAAGGCAGCAGATAATCCTGGAACAGGAATTCCGTTAAGTACAGCTGAAGAAACGACTTCTCTAAGCGCCCCTTGGTAGCCTTCCACAATATTCTGGAAGTACGGATCAAGAAGCAGGTTATTAAGATTCGCATCACGATCGAAAGCATCTTTAATCTTTTGTAAGAATTGTGCGCGGATAATACATCCACCCCGGAAGATCATGGCGATTTCACCATAACTTAAATTCCAATTGTACTCCTCTGAAGCTGCTTTCATTTGGGCAAATCCTTGAGCATATGAACAAATCTTACTCATGTAAAGAGCCTTCCGAACACTTTCGATATAGACGGCTTTGTCTCCGTCAAACGCAGAAATAGTTGGACCGCTTAACAGCTTGCTTGCTGCTGTACGTTCGTCTTTAAGACTAGAAATATAGCGGGCAAATACTGATTCTGTAATAATCGGAAGCGGTACACCAAGGTCAAGCGCGCTCTGACTTGTCCATTTACCAGTGCCTTTTTGTCCTGCTTTATCAAGAATGACATCTACCATCGGCTTACCAGTTTCTTCATCGTACTTCTTGAAGATATCTGCCGTAATTTCTATTAGATAGCTGTCTAATTCTCCTTTATTCCACTCTGCAAATACTTCATGCAATTCCTCGGCTGAAAGACCGACTACATGTTTCAAAAGGAAATAGACCTCAGAGATCAACTGCATATCTCCATATTCAATTCCGTTATGTACCATTTTTACATAATGGCCCGCACCATCGGGTCCGATATATGTACAGCACGCATCTCCGTCAACTTTGGCAGAAATGGCTTTTAAAATCGGTGCAACAAGTTCATATGCTTCTAGTTGACCGCCAGGCATGATAGAAGGACCCGTTAATGCACCCTCTTCTCCGCCTGATACACCCGTTCCAATGAAATGGATACCAAGCTTGCTTAACTCATCATTACGGCGCTGAGTATCTCTGAAGAAGGTATTCCCTCCATCGATCACAATATCGCCTTTATCTAGAAGCGGTTTTAACTGTTCGATGGTCGCATCAGTCGGTCCACCCGCCTTAACCATAAGTAAAATCTTACGTGGTTTTTCAAGGGAAGCAACAAAGTCTTCCATTGTGTAAGCAGGATAAACATTTTTTCCTTCTGCTTCTTTCATCATATCTTCCGTTTTTTCTTTCGAACGATTATAAACGGAAATAGAATATCCTCTGCTTTCAATATTAAAGGCTAAATTTTTACCCATTACTGCGAGTCCAATTACACCTATTTGCTGTTTAGTCAACGTCATCTACTCCATTCTTGGCTTGATTTATCTAGAAGAGTACTTTCCCCCTCTATTTTACACGTTACGCGAGAAAAACAAACGAAAAACCCTTGTATATTGGAACTAATTTCTTATTTAATCAAGAAAATCTTTACTGAAGCTTGTATCTGCCTGACCGGTTTTACGAACGGGAGGAAGTCCTTTTTTTATTATTCCCTTGCCATATTTGCTCTGCAGCTGCTGCATTACATTATACAACGGTTCCTTAACAGCTTCCTTTTCATATGAAAATAAATCCAGCTGTTTATAAGCTGATTCCTTTTCGATTACCTCGAAAGCTGTGACACCAAGGAGCCGGACGTCTTCACCATTCCAATGTTTGGTGAATAACTCGATCGCTAGTGCATGAATTTCTTCACTCTCTGAAAAAGCATTGGCGACCAATCTGCTCCGTGTAACCGTTCGGCGATCCTTATAACGAATCGTAACACCGATCTTGTGACCGACCAAACTTTTATTCTTCAACCGCTGGGCAACTTTTAATGAGAGTCTTCCCAGAACAGCTGTCAGCTCCTTTTGACTATTTGTATCCTTTGGAAGCGTAGTCGAATTACCAATACTCTTATGTTCATAAATAGATTCTGGGTCCACCAAGCGATCATCAATACCCATTGCCCTATTTTTCAATCTTGTCCCATTTATGCCAAGCAGCTGCTTCATGAGACCATCAGGGGCATGTGCCAGATCACCGATCGTCCGAATCCCCACAGCGTTTAACTTTTCCGCTGTCTTATTCCCGATTCCATGCATCTCGCCCACTTCATATGGCCACAGAATTTTAGGTACATCCCTTTTCCTTAAAATCGTTATCCCAAGCGGTTTTTTCATATCAGAAGCCGTTTTAGCTAGAAATTTATTAGGTGCAATTCCAATACTGCAAGGCAGATCCATGGTTTGAAGGATGCGGTTTTGGATTGTTTCGGCAATCTCAATTGGTGTCCCCATTTCCGCACAATCACTTATATCAAGGTACCCTTCATCAATCGATACCGGCTCAACCTGTTCAGTAATCGATCGTAAGAGGTCAAAAATTGCAGATGAAGCCGTTCGATACCGTTCGAAATTAGGTTTCATCACAACTAGACTAGGACAAAGCTTTTTAGCTTCCCAAAGCGGCATCGTTGTTTTAACGCCGAATTTTCGTGCCTCATAGCTGCAAGTCACAATAATTCCCCGTCGTTCCTCTACATTGCCTGCTACTGCCAGCGGTTTTCCCTTTAACATGGGGTTATGGGCCATTTCAACAGATGCATAAAAGCTATTCATATCAACATGTAGAATGACTCTGCCATTTTTCGGATACATCTGATTCATTATTGTCACATCCTTAGTCTAGCTGTTGCCTTTAAAAAAACAGCCCTCCTGTTAAGGATGACTGTGCGTGTTTAGATTTTCTACTCCATTCAGCATAAATAACTTTTGGGGATCCATAATCGTAATTAAACGGGCATTCACATTCGCTACACCAAGAAAATAATTTCGGTTAGCAAGTCCGAGCATTCCCAATTGTTTAACCTCGATGCCTGAGATATCCAAGATTTCTTTGGCTTCATCAACGATTAACCCCACTTGCTGCTGGTCTAGACTTAAAATGATCCATTTAAGCTGACCATCCTTGTTCCCTTTAAAGGAATCAAATAGTCTTTGTGTATGAACTAAGGGAAGGATTTCCCCTCTTACTACACACATTCCAGCTATGTAATCAGGAGCTTGTGCAGGTGTAATGTCTCCAGGATTTTCAATTGATTGTACACACTCAATCGGCAGGGCATATTCTGCACCTCCAACCATGAACACTACTACTTTCGTTAGCTTGCTCATCCATTCAACCTCACTATCTTAAAAAAACGGGGATTTTCTATGAAAGCAAAATCCCAATTTTCCCTTTATTCGCCCGCAGTTTCAGCAATAATGGCAAGAACCATTTCAGCAAGCTTGCTTAGTTCTTCAACAGGAATTTTTTCATTGGTTGTATGAATCTCTTCATAACCTACAGCAAGGTTAACCGTTGGAATACCGAAGCCTGCAATAACGTTAGCATCGCTGCCGCCGCCGCTCTTCTGAAGTGTTCCAGGACGGCCAATTTTAGCTGCCGCTTTTTTAGCTACCTCAACAACATGGTCATCTGCTCCATATTTAAAACCAGGATACATAACTTTTACTTCGACTTCTGCTTTGCCGCCAAGCTCTGCTGCAGCTGATTCGAAGGCATCCTTCATTTTTTGAACTTGCTGTTCCATTTTTTCTGGAACAAGTGAACGTGCTTCAGCTAAAATCTCTACATAATCACAAACAATATTCGTCTGTTGTCCGCCCTCAAAGCGACCAATATTTGCAGTTGTTTCTTCATCAATACGACCAAGCGGCATTTTTGAAATGGCTTTAGAAGCAATGGTGATAGCAGAAACTCCTTTTTCTGGTGCTACACCTGCATGAGCCGTTTTACCGTAAATACGTGCGCCTACTTTTGCTTGTGTTGGAGCCGCCACAACAATTTCGCCCACTTTTCCATCACTATCAAGAGCATAGCCGAATTTAGCCGTAACAAGGGAACGATCTAGAACTTTAGCACCCACAAGTCCTGATTCTTCACCAACCGTTATAATAAATTCAATCGTCCCATGGGTGATATTATCTTCTTTTATAACACGCAAGGTTTCAAGCATAACAGCTAAACCAGCTTTATCATCAGCACCCAAAATCGTTGTTCCATCAGAAACGATATAGCCGTCTTTAATCGAAGGCTTAATGCCTTTTCCTGGTACAACCGTATCCATGTGTGACGTGAAATAGATAGTATCTACGCCTTCTTTATTACCTTTTAATGTGCAGACAAGATTTCCTGCTCCATGTCCAGTCTGACTTGTTGTATCGTCTTCAAAAACGTCTACCCCAAGGGAAGAAAACTTTTCTTTTAAGACTTTAGCAATGTCAGCTTCATGTTTTGTTTCAGAATCGATTTGTACTAATTCAAAAAATTCACTTACTAAGCGTTCTTGATTAATCATACTCGTCTAACCTCCAATAATTATCTCCAATTAAGTATACGTCTAATGTTGAAAACCAGCAAATCTTGCAGTCTTATAGAGGGATATTGCCATGTTTTTTATATGGCCGGCTATCTTTTTTATTACGAAGCATGTCAAGTGACTGGATGAGTTTAATCCTCGTTTCGCGTGGATCAATGACATCATCAACCATCCCTTGTTTGGCTGCTACATAAGGATTCGCAAATTTTTCGCGATATTCTTCTATTTTCTGTGCACGCGTTTCTTCAGGGTTTTCACTATTTTGAATTTCACGGGCAAAGATGATATTTGCTGCTCCTTGAGGGCCCATTACAGCGATTTCAGCATTTGGCCAAGCAAATACCATATCAGCACCAATAGACTTACTGTTAAGGGCTACATAAGCGCCTCCATATGCCTTACGAAGAATCACTGTCATTTTCGGTACCGTTGCTTCAGAATAAGCATAAAGAATTTTTGCACCATGGCGGATGATTCCCCCATGCTCTTGTTTAACGCCAGGGAAGAAACCAGAAACATCTTCAAACGTAATCAACGGAATATTGAATGAATCACAGAAACGAATAAATCGTGCGGCTTTATCCGAGGAGTTAATATCCAATCCTCCAGCAAGAACCTTCGGCTGATTGCAGATTAATCCAACGACTTCACCCTTAATCCGTGCTAGTCCGATCACAATATTCTTAGCAAAGTCCTTTTGAACTTCCATAAAACTGTTTTGATCGACAACTTGATCGATAACTTTCCTGACATCATACGGTCTTAAACCATCAAATGGAATAACATCTGTTAAATCAGGGCGGTAGTCCTCCTCTAAATCCGCTTCAAGCCTCGGAGGTTTCTCTTCATTATTCTGAGGCAAATAACTTAATAATTCTCGGACTTGAGCAAGAACCTTCTCTTCTGTTTCACCTTGAAAATGAGCATTGCCACTGATACTATTATGTACTCCTGCACCACCTAAATCCTCAGAACTAATTTTTTCTCCCGTAACCGTTTCAATAACCTTTGGTCCTGTAATAAACATTTGGCTTGTTTTCTCAACCATGAATACAAAATCCGTAATTGCTGGTGAATAAACAGCTCCACCTGCACAAGGTCCCATAATGACTGATATCTGTGGAATCACACCTGAATAAATGGCATTACGATAAAAAATATGACCATATCCATCCAGTGAAACGACACCTTCTTGTATCCTGGCTCCGCCTGAATCATTTAACCCTATAAACGGTGCTCCATTCTTTGCGGCAAGATCCATTACATTTGCAATTTTCTTCGCGTGCATCTCCCCTAATGCACCGCCAAAGACAGTGAAATCTTGAGAAAACAAATAAATGGGCCGTCCATTCACTTTTCCATATCCCGTGACAACCCCGTCACCTGGCCCCTTGACCTGATCAAGACCAAAATCTACACTCCGATGTTCAATAAAAGGATTTAACTCAACAAAAGTTCCGGGATCGACTAAAAGTTCAATTCTCTCTCTTGCCGTTAACTTTCCTTTCTCATGCTGTTTAGCAATTCGTTCATCTCCGCCCCCATTTTCAACTTCTCTTCTTCTATCGTATAAATCGTTAATTGTTTCATAGATATCAGTCATGTTTACTCCCCCTTATTTTTGCTGTTCACATAGTTCGAATAATACGCGTGCTGTTGATTTTGGATGGATAAAGGCCACTTTGGCCTCATGTGCCCCTATTCGAGACGTATCATCAATCATCGTAATCCCCTGCTCTTTCAATTCCTTAATTCTACTTTCGATTCCCTCTACCCCTAATGCAATGTGATGGATCCCTTCTCCACGTTTGGCTATGTATCCAGCAATCGGACTATCATCTGATAACGCTTCCAATAATTCTAGTCGTGTATTCCCTGCAAACAAGAACGCTACCTTAACCCCTTGGTTTTCTACGGTCTCGATTGCTTCTAACTTCATCCCAAAGACATCTGTATACAGTGGAAGAGCGTCATTTATTGAATAAACGGCAATTCCAATATGATCAATTTTCTGCATCATCTTTGCATCTCCCCCTCTACCATTATCTAACTATAACAATATTCTATCTATTCTGACGACATAACACCAGCAATAATTGTTAAAAACCTCTAGAACTTCTGCTTGTTTATCTTTTTTATACACGTTAAAATAAATATAATCACTTCCCGAAAGAGGAGATGTCCATGAAGAATAAAAAAAGCAGAAAAATCGTTGTCTATTTAATGCTCGCTTGCATGCTTCTGACTACACTGTTTTCCGGAATCGCCGTTTTCTTATAAAACGTCAAAGAGGCTGCCCTTCATGGGACAGCCTCTTTCACTTATGGACAATATAATGTAATTCCACAAATTGATTAAAGGTTCTAGTACCTTTTAACGAAAGATCCAGTTCATAATCCCCTGTCTTAAATAAAGGAATTCCTTCTCCGATAATTGTTGGGGCTACAGTCACGATTAGTTCATCAACTAATTTTTCTTTTAAAAATGTATGTAATAAATCACCGCCGCCAACCATCCAAATATTTCTTCCTTCTTCCTTTTTCAAGTTATTAGTAAAGGTAACACTGTCTTCATTTACAAATTTAACATGATCTGTATTGGCTAAGTCTGACCTAGAAAAAACGTAACAGTCCTTTGCTTGATAAGGAAATTGACCGTTTTCCTGTTCCATTATCCAATCATACGTTCGTTTGCCCATTATGACCGTATCTACCGTTTCGAAGAATTCCGAATAACCGTTATCCCCTTCCCCTTCCACCCTAAATAACCAGTCTAACGAGTCGCCTTTTGCTGCAATATACCCATCCAAGCTTTGGGCAATAAACAATACAATTTTTCTCTGGTTCTTCATGCTATCCCTCCTAAAAAAAAGCAGTCAGATTCTGATATGAAATCCACTGCTTTTATATCTTTATTTAATTGCTCCCTGTTCTTTAGCAAGGGTCTTGAAATCTTTTGAGGAACTAGTAATCAGCACCTGTGTTCCGATAGGCACTTGATCATATAGTTTTTCGATATTCTCTTTCGAAAGCCGGACACAGCCATTAGAGATGTATTTGCCAATCGATTGTGGTTGGTTGGTTCCGTGAATTCCATAAATCCGGCCATCAGTATTTAACGCATCAAACCCAATCCATCTTGAGCCAAGCGGATTCCGTGGATCCCCGCCAGGGATATTTTTCTTCCGATAATAGGGATTTACAGCTTTTACTGTTACCGTAAATAATCCCTCAGGAGTCAGCTCTTTGCTTTTTCCAGTACCTGCTGAAAATACCTCCTGAACTTTGTTTCCATTAATAAATGCAACTTTGTTCACCGCCTTGTTAACGATGACAAGCGGCTCGCCAGGTGCCACGGCCGGCACATCATGAAGAACAGGAAAAAGCATAGCGGTCAAAACAATCGATAAAAATAATTTCATTGTAAACATCCTTATCGTTTTTGTTTAGTTTTGGCCTGTCCGTCTCTTTTGATGCATGCTTTGTTTAACAGGGAGTCCTTTAAAGTTTCGTTTAATCAGCAGGTACTCTTCTATTTCTTTCATCAGCTGCAACAGGGCTGCTCTAGATTCAAATTCCTCCCGCGTGCTTGGAAGCTTCATTTCTTTAAAAACAGCATCCATTTCTTTTAATTTTCCCAAATAAACAATCGCTGTATTTTGCGGGTGAACATTTTCACCAAGTTCGGCAATAAATTCGGCCAGCATTCCGCTTTGTTTGACACGTAAGGGTAAATTCGCAACTAACGGAAGAATCCGTTCAATGATGGAAAATTGTTTTTCTCTCATCTTAAAATAATGATAATAAATATCTTCCTCACGTAAGAAATGATTTTCAACATCACGGAAAGCTAAGGTCTTAGCTTCAGCTAATAATTTCCCTGTTTCCGTAATTTCCCTGCCGTCCCATTCACTATCCTCATTCCTTAAATAGAGAGAGACTTCTTTAAGGATCTTGGAAAAATTCTCCTCAATTTTTTCTTGAAAAACAATTAACTTATTATCGAGGCTCGGCATATACCAGTTAACCAAAAGCGCTACACCTATCCCTATACTTATCAGGGCTGCCTCATTAAGAAGCAGCTTCCAGGTGATTTCCCCCGCTGTATATAGATGGAGGATGATAACGCTGCTCGTTACAATCCCCTCATTGACTTTTAAAGCAACGGTCGTAGGAATAAATAGCAGCAGCATCAATCCGATAACCCATGCATGAAATCCTAAGACTTGAAATAAAACAGCTGAAAAAACGATGGCAATCATACAGGCAATTAAACGTGAAATAGACGCCCTTAATGATTTCTTTTTTGATACTTGGATACAAAGAATTGTGATAATTCCAGCCCCTGAAAAACTATTTAAGCCAAGCAGCTGAGCAAGAAAAATGGCTGCTGTAACACCGACTGCTGTTTTAATTGTCCGATAACCAATCTTAAATGCCATGCTGTATCACCCTGATTCATTAGTGTTATCCTAATAGTACCAGCAAATGGTTTATCAATCATCTTTTACTAATTAAATAAAAAAATAAGCCTCACTGTATCAGGATATCCTGTACAGTGAGGCTTACGCTTTTTATAGTACTTTTTCGAGAAAATCTTGGGCACGTTGACTTTTCGGTGTGGAGAAGAATTCTTCTGGGGATGCATCTTCAACCAGCTTCCCTCCGTCAAGGAACAGAATTCGATCCGCAACCTCGCGGGCAAAGCCCATTTCGTGAGTAACAATTGCCATTGTCATTCCTGAATCCGCCAGTGATTTCATAACGGCAAGTACTTCTTTAACCATTTCTGGATCTAGTGCTGAAGTTGGTTCATCAAAGAGCATAACTTCAGGTTTCATAGCTAATGCTCTAGCAATCGCAACACGCTGCTTTTGACCGCCGGATAATTTATTGGGATATTGATTTTCTTTTGCAGCCAGTCCAACCATTTCTAAAAGCTCCCGGCCTTGCTTTTCCGCTTCAGTCTTTGAGATACCCTTGACCTTCATCGGAGCATAGATGATGTTACCAAGGACGGTCTTATGCGGGAATAAGTTAAAATGCTGGAACACCATTCCTACATTTTCACGCACCTTTGAAATGTCTACCCCTTTTGTCGTGATTTCGTTATCTTTGATCCAAATTTGACCTTTTGTCGGTGTTTCCAGCAAGTTCAAACAACGAAGGAAAGTCGATTTACCTGAACCAGATGGTCCGATAATGGCGACAACTTCCCCCTCTTTAATAGTTGTATGAATTCCTTTTAATACATCCAGCTTACCAAAGCTTTTATGGAGGTTCTCTATTTTAATCACTACGTCTCATTCTCCCTTCAATGACCTTCCCGATAATAGTCAGGATCATAACCATGACATAATAAATCAAGCCGGCAATTAAGATGGGTTCGAAGAATTTATATGTCTCTCCACCAACAATATATGAACGACGCATAATATCTCCGAGACCGATGATGGTCACTACGGCTGATTCCTTAGTAAGGGTAATTAGCTCATTCATTAATGCTGGCAAAATATTTTTAAACGCTTGCGGTAAAATGATATTCAGCATACTGCTTTTGTATGGAACACCCAATGCTTGTGCTGCTTCCATCTGACCTTTATCAACTGCCATAATTCCGCCGCGGATTACTTCAGATATGTAGGCAGCCGAATTTAACCCGAAAGATAAGAAGGCTGCCTCGAAAGCATCAATTTGGACACCGAATAGCTGCGGTGAACCAAAATAAATCAGCATTAATTGTAAAACAAGCGGTGTCCCGCGAAAGATTGATGTATAAAAATCAGCAATCCAGTTTAATGGCTTTACTTTACTTATTTTCATTAAGGATAGCAAAATCCCTAAAACAAACCCAATCACGGCTGCAATTCCTACAACCTGTAAGGTAATCGGAATTCCTTCCAAAATATAAGGAATCGAAGGCATGATTCTTTCAAAATCTAAATTCAAAACTCTCTTCCTCCCTCAGCTTCTACTTTCTGATAATACAGATTATAAGGCCTCATGGAAAAACGTTCAAAAGGCCGGCCTTTTGAACGTCTCCCACTCTTCTATGCTGCTTATTTTGCTGCTCCGTCTCCGAACCATTTTAGAACTAATTCTTCTACTTCGCCATTTTCTTTCATTTCTTTCAGTTGTTCATTAAATTCATCTTTAAGCTTACTATCCTTTTTAAAGGCGATTGCGGAACCTGCATCTTCGCTTCCGTCTTCAATCAACGTACCATCTAGTTCTTTATTATCTGCTAAATAACCTTTTGAAACAGTATCTTCAATCACAGCTGCATCGTAACGGCCAGAAATGATTTGCTGGACAATTTCAGGAATACGATTTAGCTTTTCAACTTTAATATCTACCTTTTCTTCTTTCACTAGGTCTGTAACAAGTCCTTCTTGAATAGAAGCTAATTGTACACCTACTGTTTTGCCTTCAAGGTCAGCGGTTGTTTTTATATCACTGCCTTTTTTCGTAATAAGCATGTTCCTAGACGTATAGTACGTATCACTAAAATCAACTGTTTTGAGTCGCTCAGGAGTCGGTGTCATTCCTGCTAGCACTAAATCTGCTTGTCCGTTTTCTAGTGCTGGAATTAAGCCGTTAAAATCAATATCCTTCGGTTTCACTTCATAGCCTAGCTTTTTCCCTATGGCTTTCGCTAGATCTACATCAAATCCCTTAATCTCTTCTCCTGTAGCTGTTTCAACAAATTCGAATGGCGGGTAATCCGCTGAAGTTCCCATAATTAACACTTTGTCATTTGTATCGCTGTCGCTGCCAGTTGATGATTCATCCTTATCCGATGTTCCACATGCTGTAAGTACTCCTGCTAAGATAACAGAAGTAAACACAAGGCCAAATCTTCTCTTCAATTTCATGTTGTCTTTCCTCCAATTAAAAAAATTATTAGATCAATATCATTATTATTTTCAAGATATTTTTGTCCTATCCATTCGCTAAAATTATTTTAACATATTTCTATATTTATTCAATATTATTTATAAATAAAAATGGGAAAAACGAAATAAATCGTATTGATTACTGTGTTTAACAGCTTTTTGGTATATTTTTCATATACACAATATACTTATAGGAACAAAACAATGTATAAAAAAAAGCAAAAAAAAAGCCCGGTATACCAGGCTTAGATTTCTTCACAATATTGTTCGAAATACGTTTGTAGTTTATTCACGACTGACATTGGATCATGACCTTCAATTTCGTGCCGCTCTACCATAGTTAAGAACTGACCATCTTTTAAAAGTGCGAATGATGGAGATGAAGGCGGATATCCTTCAAAATAATCACGAGCCTTATCAGTAGCTTCTTTATCTTGTCCAGCAAAAACAGTGACAAGATGATCTGGACGTTTATCATAATGAATAGAATGTGCAGCTGCAGGTCTTGCAATTCCTCCAGCACATCCGCATACAGAATTAATCATGACAAGTGTTGTACCTTTTTGAGCAAATGCTGAGTCAACATCTTCTGGTGTTGTAAGCTCTGTATATCCAGCCGTTTTGATTTCCTCACGGGCATTTTTGACCACGTCATTCATTAAAAAATTAAAATCCATATTCATGTGAGTGCTCCTTCCATCCTTCTTCTATGTTCCATAACATCATATCAAGATGTGTCCTTTCAATCAATCTTTTTACCTATCAACAAAAATAAGTGAAAAAAATAGGTTTATACTAGTTGGCAAAGGGTAAAACACAAATACCCCTAAATTATATACTCACAATGGATAGCAGAAATTTCTGCTATCCTCTTTTTATGTTAGGATTCATTGTCCTTATAAAAGTTCGTGAAGGCCTCCTGTACAGCCTGTGTCACGGTTTTTTTACCGGCAATGACTTCATTTTCTAATTGGGGAAGCATCCGTTTTATTCGTTCATTTTGAAAGAAGAGCGTTTGAAGCTGCTCATTCACAAGGGAATACAGCCATTCCTTTGCCTGCATCCTCCGACGTTCTTCAAACACACCTGATTGCTTCGTTAATCCAGTGAATTCACCAATGACCTCCCATAGGGCAGGTATTCCCTCACCATTTAATGATGAACAAGTCAATGACTTCGCTTGCCAGCCTTTTGTTGGTGACTTAAGAAAATGGAGAATGCGGCTATACTCAGATTTCGTTCTCAATGCAGCCGTTTTGTTCGAACCGTCCGCTTTATTAACAACAATTACATCAACCAGTTCAAGAATCCCCTTTTTCATCCCTTGCAGTTCATCCCCTGCTCCGGTTAAAGCCAGCAAGAGAAAAAAGTCAACCATCCCACGGACAATGGCTTCACTCTGCCCGACACCAACGGTTTCTACAAGAATTACATCAAAACCCGCGGCTTCACACAAAAGCATCGTTTCGCGGGTCTTGCGATGGACACCGCCAAGCGTGCCTTCTGACGGAGAAGGACGAATAAACGCCCGTGGATTTCGCGCTAACTCCTCCATCCTTGTTTTATCTCCAAGAATACTTCCGCCATTGATGGAAGAACTGGGATCAACTGCGAGCACAGCAACTTTATGTCCGGCCTGACAAAGATAGGTGCCAAATGACTCTATAAACGTACTTTTCCCTGCCCCAGGAACACCAGAAATTCCAATTCTAATTGACTTACCAGTATGCGTCATGATGGATTGGAGCAGACTTTGGGCATATTCAAAATGCTGGGGTGCATTGCTTTCAATCAGCGTGATTGCTCGTGCAAGCCTAGCCCGTTCGCCGAGAAGAATGCCCTCCTTTAGTTCTTCGATATCTTGTGGACGATCTTGTTTCTTTACGAATTTACCTACCTTGGTTTCTGAACTGACGGAGCGCTTGACACCCTCCTGCACAGAGGAAGTAAATCCATCCTCGTTTTCTTCTGCCCATTCCGGCTTTTTGCCGCTCATTATTCAGTCACTTCCTCATATCCAAGACGGCGGTATATTTCATGAAGTACCCTTTTGGCACTCTCAGGGATCACGGTTCCTGGTCCGAATATAGCGGATGCACCATTTTGAAGCAGGAATTCATAATCTTGAGCGGGAATCACTCCGCCGACAATGACGACAATATCCTCTCTGCCCAGTTTCTTTAATTCAGCTGTCAATTGCGGAAGCAGCGTTTTATGTCCTGCTGCAAGTGAACTCATCCCGATCGCATGAACATCATTTTCAACCGCTTGAAGGGCCGTTTCTTCTGCTGTTTGAAACAGCGGCCCTATATCGACGTCATAGCCTAAATCAGCAAATGCAGTAGCCACTACTTTCGCCCCGCGGTCATGACCATCTTGACCCATTTTCGCCATTAAAATTCTCGGTCTTCTGCCTTCTTGCGCTAGGAATTCTTCTGTCATAGCAATTACTTCATCTATATCGCTATCATTGGAATAGGATGAACTATACACACCGCTTATTGATCGAATCACTGCTTTATGTCGACCTGCTGTTTTTTCAATCACATCAGAAATTTCTCCGAGTGTTGCACGTGCTCGAGCAGCCTGAACAGCTAGTTCCAGAAGATTTCCCTTGCCTGTTGCAGCCCCTTGTCCAAGTGCTTCAAGAGCTTTTTTGACAGATGCATCGTCGCGCATTTCCTTTAGTTCACGAAGCTTTTTCAGCTGACTTTCTCGAACTGCGGTATTGTCTATTTCCAGAATATCGATTGGATCTTCGATTTCAAGGCGGTATTTATTGACCCCGACAATCGTTTCTTCCTGAGAATCAATTTTGGCTTGTCGTTTAGCCGCAGCTTCCTCAATCCTCATCTTCGGAAGACCAGTTTCAATGGCTCTTGCCATGCCGCCTAGGTTTTCAATTTCTTCAATATGCTCCCAGGCACGATCAATTAAGGCTTTCGTTAATGATTCAACATAATAGGAGCCTGCCCACGGATCAATCACTTTCGTAATCCCTGTTTCTTCTTGAAGATACAGCTGCGTATTTCTTGCAATTCGTGCGGAGAAATCTGTCGGCAATGCTATAGCTTCATCCAAAGCGTTTGTATGAAGGGACTGAGTATGACCGAGCGCTGCTGCGTGTGCTTCGAGTAAAGTTCGGACCACGTTATTAAATGGATCTTGCTCTGATAAACTCCATCCAGATGTTTGTGAATGGGTGCGGAGTGCCATGGCTTTTGTACTTGCCGGCGCAAATTGTTTCATCAATTTAGCCCAAATAAACCGTCCAGCTCTCATTTTGGCGATTTCCATGAAATAGTTCATTCCAATGCCCCAGAAAAAAGATAGCCGTGGTGCAAATTTATCGATATCGATGCCAGCTTCAAGTCCCGTACGAACATATTCAAGTCCATCCGCAAGTGTATAAGCCAGTTCGATATCAGCTGGAGCTCCAGCTTCCTGCATGTGATAGCCGGATATGCTGATGCTGTTAAATTTCGGCATATACGTGGACGTATATTCAAAAATATCTGCAATAATCTTCATAGACATTTCCGGTGGATAAATATATGTATTACGAACCATATATTCTTTTAAGATATCATTTTGGATGGTACCTGATAGCTTATCTTGCGTTACGCCTTGTTCCTCAGCTGTCACTATATAGAAAGCCATAATGGGCAGTACTGCTCCGTTCATCGTCATAGACACCGACATTTGATCCAGTGGAATGCCATCGAATAAGCGCTTCATGTCTAGAATCGAATCAATAGCCACACCTGCCTTCCCCACATCACCCGTCACACGCGGATGGTCAGAGTCGTAACCACGGTGCGTTGGAAGATCGAAAGCAACAGAAAGCCCTTTTTGACCCATTGCTAAATTCCGACGATAAAAAGCATTCGATTCTTCAGCAGTGGAGAAACCTGCATATTGTCTGACCGTCCATGGTCGATTGACATACATGGACGGATAAGGTCCTCGTGTAAATGGAGCAATTCCCGGTACACTATCCATATGTTCTAAATTTTCGCGGTCCTTTTTCGTATATAGTGACTTAATCATGATTTGTTCATTACTCTCAAAAAGTAAATCTTCTATTGAATCCTGAACCATTTGGTTTACATTCTTACTTTGAATCGATTCTTGTTTTGACTTTTTTGTAGGCTTAACTTTTGTAAAATCAGGCTGCCTCATGCCTTCACCCCCAGCTGTTTATGCCATTCCGTCAGTATTTCGACGGCATTGGTTTTACTATGAATAACCTCTTGGATTCCTGCACCTATAAATTTGGCCTCTACTTCTTCTTTTTGTTTCCCTGCCAGATACAATTGAACCTGCGGTAGTGCCTTCTTGATGTCTTTAACTATCTGTACCTGGTAATCTTCATCACTGCCACATAGACAGAGTGTATGTACGCTGGATTTTTTGATAAAGTCAATTGCTTCTAAAACGGGGCCTTCAACAACTTCAATCCCTCCCGCTGCTGCCAACGCCTTCATAAAATCAGCACGCGGTTTATAATTCTTAAGTTCACCGAATGTGAGCAGCCCAATCTGAGGAGCTTCACCGCTTAATTTACGATGTGCCGCACTGCGCTTCCTTAACTCTTCGAATGGTTCTGCGAGCCTTTTTGGCTTAATCGCTGAAATAGACTGTGGATCCATTAATGTATAGTAATTAGTTATTTCTTTTACCGCTGATCTGTCTGACCCTAAATCAGCAGGATTGGGGTAAACATTTGTCCCAATAATACTTACCTTCCGCGATGCTAAATCATGGTTTCTCTTTTCGAAGACATCCCTTATTTCGTCTTGAATTTTTCCTTCTTGAAGTAAAGGCAGGATTCCTCCTGAAGTATGTATATCAAAGAATTTCTCCCACGCTTTTACAGCTATTTCATCCGTAAGTTGTTCCACATACCAAGAGCCGCCTGCGGGGTCCACGACTTCAGTAATATGTGTTTCTTCTTTTAAAATGAGATGAATATTTCGTGCAATTCTGTCTGCTGCCTGATTTTCTTTAGAAGACGCATGATTAAACGGATGAACCTCAAGGTATTGAATACCCCCAATGGCCGAGGCAAAAGCTTGGTTCGCCGTGCGGAGAATATTCACATGCTCGTCATAAAGCGTTTCTGACCGTTCTGATGTAACAGCATGAATAACCATTTTAAAATGATCGCCATCTGCATGGTAAGCTTCGGCAAATTGAGCCCATAGACGTCGAGCTGCCCGCAATTTAGCAATATTCATAAAATAATCGGAATCCACTGCGAATGAAAATATCAGTTTATCTGCAAGACCTTCTACCGTAAAACCATTTTTTTGCCCTTCTTCTATATACAATGCCGCTGTTGCAAGAGCGTACGCTAGTTCCTGAATAGCCGAAGCTCCACCATTATGATAGGTCACTGACTTTATTAGGATACTTTTAACTTGCGGAGCATGCCTGTCTATCTCTCGCAATGTATGAAACCAGCTTTCAAAAAAGAGTTCTGGTTTTCCAGGAATCTGTCCATCCATACACCATTCTGCAACTGGATCCTCTGCTAACACGCCAGTAAGCGAACTGGTTAGTTTTCCTAACTGTGGAAGCAAGTCTTTTTGTAATCCTCTCGTATCGATATACAAGGGCAGCTGATCAAGCGGCAGACCATCAAGTAGTTCTGTAAGCTCACCGTTTAGAAGTAAGTCTGCAGGGAATACAATAGCATTTTGACCACGTAAGAGAGCCGATTTCATTTTGCCATTGGCTTCCCTGCAATCAGCACCTCCAACAGGTTGGCAGACTGCCCACGGCTCGTCATGATAGCCATTGGTATAGATCCCTCTCGTATAGGGAAACTCACCGGGACTTTCTGTGTCAGTAAGGGAGACGTTATCGTCCGTATAAAGCGGATTTAAGGTAATTCCTTCATAAGTGGGTGTTTTAAGTTTATCAATAGTTTTCCCCCGTAAAGCTGTCTCAGCAGCTGACCGCCATTGTTCATAATTAGATTTAGGAAAGGAAAGGTCTTTAACGTTATCAATATTCATGTAATCGCTTTCTTATTTCTGGAACCTGATCAAGCGCTGTAGAGCGAACGCTCAGTCAGTACGAATAAGAAAGCTGTCCCCCTTCTCACTTTTTTGAATTATAGTAACATTCTAACATATCTAAATTCTAAATAGAAAGCTACTATTACTGGTTTTCCCATTTCTCTCATCCTCTTTGAATACCTAAATCAAACCATTCTAAGAGTCGATTCAAAAATTTCTAGTTCACGTTCATTATTTACTCATTCATGTACCTATCAGGCATTTCCTCCGTGTCCGAAAGAAATTTCTCCATTATCGTTTGGTATTCCTTCTCACTTAGAATTCCGGCTAGTTTGCTGATATAGGAAAAGTGAATAATTTTCTTCTGAATTCGTTTTGAGGTATTCATGATCTTTGCTCCTTTCTTTTTATGTTATGCGGTAATGACAAAAAGTTTCCTTAAGGCAAAAATAAAAATGTCTCGAAAAATCGTTAAAACGAGATTTCGAGACATTCTTTATTAATAAATCGGTGTATTTTCCTTCGACATATCTTCAATTATTTCTTTCACTCTGGCAAGGAATCTTCCGCAAACTAGACCATCAAGTACCCGATGATCCAACGATAGACAGAGATTAACCATGCTTCGTACTGCAATCATATCATTCACAATAACAGGACGTTTAACAATCGATTCGACTTGTAGAATTGCTGCCTGCGGATAGTTAATGATGCCCATAGATTGAATGGAGCCAAATGACCCAGTGTTATTAACGGTGAATGTTCCACCCTGCATTTCATCAGATTTAATTTTACCTGTTCTCACCTTGTCTGCAAGTTCAGTAATTTCACGAGCAATGCCTTTAATGGTTTTTTCATCTGCATGTTTGATTACGGGAACAAAAAGCGCTTTATCCGTTGCTACCGCAATCGAGATATTAATATCCTTCTTCTGGATAATTTTATCTCCTGCCCACATCGAATTCACCTCTGGGAACTCTTTCAAACTCTGAGCAATTGCTTTCACAAAAAAGGCAAAATAGGTTAGGTTATACCCTTCCTTTTGTTTAAATTCCCCTTTAAGCGAATCACGATAGGTAACCAGGTTTGTTGCATCTACTTCAACCATCGTCCAAGCATGCGGCACTTCCTGTTTACTGCGAAGCATATTAGCTGCAATCGCCTTACGAACACCACTTACAGGTACTTCAATATCTCCTTTATGAACGGGAACAGTTCCTGTTGAAGATGTTTGCTCGACTTTTGGTTTTGGTTGAGTTTGCACTTCGGTTTTCACGCTTGGTTGTGCTGTCTCTTGAGGAAGGTCTTTCATTTCAATCTGCTTCAAGAGATCTTTACGAGTAATTCTCCCCTCGCGTCCAGTACCTTGAATCGTAGTTAAATCAATCCCATTCTCCTGTGAGAGTTTTAATACGGCTGGAGAATATCGGCTCTTCATGGAATTTCCTTCTGAAGCATTATACGCATCTTCTATTGCCTGCTCAGGTTCATCCCCACGAAGATCTTCGTGTTCTATGGTCGTTACGCTTGATCCAGTTTCTGTTTCAATCACACAAATCACTTCACCAACAGCCAATGTTTCGCCCTCTTCTGCTCTTAATTCCTTAATAGTGCCGGAAAAAGAAGAAGGTACTTCAGCATTTACTTTGTCTGTCATGACCTCAGCAATTGAATCGTATTTATTAACCACATCGCCTGGTTTAACCAGCCAAGCGCTGATTGTTCCTTCCGTAACGCTTTCACCAAGCTGCGGCATTTTCATCTGTTCGATTGTCATTTGAACACCCCTGTTTCCCTATTAGTACTCAGCCAGCTCCCGCATTGCTTTTTCAACTTTATCTGGATTAACCATGAAATATTTCTCCATCGTTGGCGCATACGGCATAGCTGGGATATCAGGACCTGCGAGCCTCATGATCGGCGCATCGAGATCAAATAAGCAGTTTTCTGCTATAATGGCCGCTACTTCCCCGATAATACTGCCTTCCTTTGTATCCTCTGTAACCAGTAATACTTTTCCTGTCTTCGCTGCTGCTTCCACAATGGCGTCTTTATCTAATGGATAGACAGTCCGTAAGTCTAATACATGAGCAGAAATACCATCACTTGCTAATTTTTCTGCAGCTTGAAGGGCAAAATGGACACATAAACCATATGTAATCACCGTGATATCTTCACCTTGACGTTTTACATCTGCTTTTCCGATTGGCAAAACATAATCATCAACAGGTACTTCCCCTTTGATAAGACGATATGCCCGCTTATGTTCAAAGAACAATACAGGATCATCATCTCGGATGGCTGCCTTGAGCAAGCCCTTTACATCATAAGGTGTTGAGGGCATAACGATTTTTAATCCAGGCTGGTTAGCGAATATCGCTTCTACAGATTGTGAATGATACAGAGCTCCATGCACACCGCCGCCATAAGGAGCTCGGATAACCATCGGACAGCTCCAATCATTATTCGAACGATACCTGACTTTTGCAGCTTCGGAAATGATTTGATTGATTGCCGGCATGATAAAGTCAGCGAATTGCATTTCTGCAATTGGCCGCATTCCATACATGGCTGCTCCAACGCCGACGCCTGCAATCGCTGATTCAGCAAGCGGTGTATCAATAACCCGGTGTTCGCCGAATTGGTCATATAAACCATGGGTTGCTTTAAATACACCGCCCTTTTTGCCGACATCCTCTCCTAAGACGAAGACTTGGGAATCTCTTTCCATTTCCTCCCGTATAGCCATCGTCACTGCATCTATATAAGAAATTACTGGCATTGCTATTCCCCCTTATTTCTCTGCATAAACATACTGCAGTGCACTTTCTGCATCAGCATATGGAGCGCTCTCCGCATAATCAGTCGCTTCATTTACAACTGCCATAACCTGATCATTCAACTCTTTCTCAAGAGCATCATCCATAACACCTGTTTCCTTTAGATACGCACCAAACGTTATAATTGGATCTTGGGTCTTTGCTTCAGCTACCTCTGAAGGCGCTCGATAGCTGCGATCATCATCATCGCTTGAATGCGGTGTAAGTCGATAAGAAACCGTTTCTACTAACGTTGGTCCTTCACCGCGGCGCCCCCGGTCTGCAGCTTCTTTCACTGCTTGATAGACGGCAAGCGGGTCATTTCCATCTACCGTCACACCCGGCATCCCATAACCAATTGCACGGTCTGACACATTTTCACAAGCTAACTGCTTTTCAATTGGAACCGAGATCGCATATTTATTATTTTCACACATAAAGATGACAGGAAGCTTGTGGACACCTGCAAAGTTTGCGCCTTCATGAAAATCACCCTGATTAGAAGATCCTTCTCCAAACGTCACAAAAGCAACAAGATCTTCCTGATTCATTTTTCCAGCTAATGCTATCCCAACTGCATGTGGAACCTGTGTGGTGACGGGTGAAGAACCTGTTACAATTCGGTTGCTTCTCTGCCCAAAATGCCCTGGCATTTGTCTTCCTGCAGAGTTCGGATCCTCTGCTTTTGCAAATCCTGAAAGCATCAAATCTTTAGCCGTCATTCCAAACGTCAACACCACGCCTACATCCCGATAATAGGGAAGAACATAATCTTTAGTATTGTCTAGTGCGAAGGCAGCACCAACCTGTGCAGCTTCTTGACCTTGGCAGGAAATCACAAAGGGAATCTTGCCCGAACGATTTAACAGCCACATCCGTTCATCAATTCTTCGTGCCATTAACATCGTTTTATATATCTCAATCACTTTTTCGTTACTAAGTCCTAAATCCTCATGTCGATTTTTAACCATAGCTATCCCTCCTTGAGTTAAATAAATAAGTTTACATATGAATGGCTATGCCATCAACAGCAAGCGCTGCTTCTCCGATTGCCTCTGAAAGGCTTGGATGAGGATGGATGGTCTGTGAAATCTCCCATGGCGTTGCATCGAGTACTCTCGCAAGACCTGCCTCCGAGATCATGTCCGTTACATGTGGTCCAATCATATGAACACCTAAAATATCATTTGTTTTAGCATCAGCAATTATTTTAACAAATCCATCTGATTCTCCATACACAAGCGCCTTTCCTACTGCCTTGAAAGGAAACTTCCCAATCTTCAGCTCGAAGCCTTTTTCTTTAGCTTCATTTTCGGTATACCCAACGCTTGCCGCTTCTGGACTGGAATAAATACATTTTGAAACGAGCGAATAATCAATGGCATGCGGTTTTAATCCAGCAATATGCTCAACAGCAGTAATTCCTTCATGACTCGCTGCATGGGCTAGCTGCAATCCCCCAATACAATCACCTATTGCGTATATATGTGATTCTTTTGTTTGGTAATAATCATTGACTGAGATGAACCCTTTTTCTACAACTGCCTCGGTGTTCGTCAATCCAATTCCCTCTACATTAGCTTGCCTGCCCACAGAAACAAGGATCTTGTCCGCTGTAAATTCTTCATTCGTATGATTAATTTCTGCCGAAATCGAGACATGATCACTATGATGTAGAAGAGTTTCAGATAATACTTTCGCATTCGTATGAATGGTAATGCCTTTTTTCTTAAGAAGCTTTTCCATTTCTTTGGAAATCTCATGATCCTCAGTTGGAATAATCCGGTCAGCATATTCCAGCACCGTAACCTTTGCTCCAAAGTCATTAAGCATAGAAGCCCACTCAATTCCAATTACACCCCCGCCGACAATGATAATCGACTTTGGCAGCTCTGTGAATTCTAACGCTTCCTCGGAGGTTACTACAGAAACCCCATCAATTTCAAGACCCTCAAGTGTTCGTGGTCTTGATCCAGTAGCAATAATGACGTTTTTAGGAATCAGCATTTCGTTTTCGTTTCCATTATTCATTTCAACTGATATGGTACCTGGCAGTGGAGAGAAAATGGACGGTCCAAGAATTCTGCCAATCCCTTCGAAAACATCAATTTTCCCCTGTTTCATTAAATGCTGTACACCTGCATATAGCTGGTTTACAATTTTTTCTTTCCGCTGTTGAACTTTAGGGAAATCAAGTTTTACGTCACCAAGAATCACGCCATATTCTTCACTTTTCAGTGATGTATGGTAAACTTCAGCACTGCGTAACAACGCCTTTGACGGGATACAGCCTTTATGCAGACATGTGCCTCCGAGCTTTCCTTTTTCAACAATTGCTGTTTTTAATCCTAGTTGTGAAGCGCGAATCGCAGCTACATAGCCGCCCGTTCCGCCTCCAAGTATCACTAAATCATATTCTTCAGCCATGGTAGAACCTCCTACATTTACTAACGTGTTCATTAAGACGAATTTTTCTTTTATTAAAGAGTCCTTATTTACGGCGATTCAGAATATGCTTTTCATTTTGTAAAAATTGACTGCGCGAGTTTCTCATCCGTTCAATGCGTTCTTCGACCATTCGGTCAGCTGCTTTGTACGTTGGTATTCCGTCACGTTTAGCAATATTAATTACCTTTTCAATACTTGCATATACCCCTTCAACCTTTTTAAGGGCCCGCTCACGATTATACCCATATAATTCATCAGCTACATTAATTACGCCGCCAGCGTTAATCACGTAATCCGGTGCATACACAATTCCCATTTCATGAATTTGATCACCGTGAATAGGATCCTTCAGCTGGTTATTCGCTGCTCCTGCAATAACCTTCGCTTTAATTCTAGAAATCGTTTGGTCATTAATCACTGCGCCCAGTGCACAAGGAGCATAGATATCACACTCAACATCATAGATATCGTTCGGATCCACTGCCTTTGCACCAAACTCATCAACTGCTCGTTGAACGGCTTCCTTGTTAATGTCCGTCACAACAAGCTTAGCTCCTTCTTCATGCAGGTGACGCAATAAATTATAAGCAACATTGCCGACCCCTTGTACGGCCACTGTCTTGCCTTCAAGAGAATCTGTACCAAATGCAGCTTTAGCAGCTGCCTTCATTCCTCTATAAACCCCATAAGCAGTAACCGGTGAAGGATTACCTGAAGAACCGAATGCAGGTGATATACCCGTTACAAAATCAGTTTCTTCATGAATAAGATCCATATCTGCCACAGTTGTCCCAACATCTTCAGCCGTAATATATCTGCCATTTAACCCTTGGATATACCGTCCAAAAGCACGGAACATTTCTTCATTTTTATCCTTACGGGGATCACCGATGATGACTGTCTTACCACCGCCTAAGTTCAAACCTGCTGCAGCATTTTTATATGTCATCCCTTTGGCTAGACGAAGAGCATCCTCAATCGCTGCATCCTCTGATTCGTAAGTCCACATTCTTGTTCCCCCAAGAGCGGGTCCGAGTGTTGTATCGTGAATGGCGACGATCGCCTTTAATCCTGATTGTTTATCCTGACAAAATAAAAGCTGTTCGTAATCATATTTCTCCATATAAGTAAAAATCTCCATTGATAAATCCCCCTCTAATGTCATAACAATTAATCGTAATCAAATAAAACAGCATAGTGGTATGACCACTAATAGTAGGGTCACGCCTCTTTTCATGGCTTTTTTCGTGCTAAATAGCGTGCTAAATATAGTATGCAATTTGCATGCCAGCATACTTTTCTTCTTTTAGTGGATATAAACCACGTATTGGCATGCAATAATTAGCATACCATGCAAATTATTGCATGCCAGTTTTTTCAAGATTATATTTTTCCATTTTATAATACAGGTTTCGAATCGAAATTCCCAGAAATTCAGCCGTTTTCGTTTTATTTTGCTTATTTTTTTGCAGTGCCTCTTTAATTAGGCCGCATTCATAACGCTCCACCATAGAAGCTAATGGGGCGCTTGTCTTCCTTATTTCAGGATTATCCTCTGTTAAGGAATCCGAAGAGTCTAAGAAATCTGGTATGTATTTCTCATCCATTATTATTTCACTTTGTTTCATAAAAATAATGGCTCGACCTAATATATTCTCAAGCTCACGCACATTGCCCGGCCATTCAGAATGTTTCAATCGAGAAAGAGCACCTTCTGTAATCCCTTCGATATTCCGTCCATACTCCAAATTTATTTTTCGGATAAGGTGCATCGCCAATTCTTCAATATCTTCCTTCCGTTTTCGAAGAGGAGCAATATAGATTGGCATACGATTTAAACGAAAATATAGGTCTTCACGAAATCCTCCGCTTGCTATCTCCTTCTCTAAATTACTGTTCGTGGCTGCGATGACACGCACATTGATTGAGATAGGCTTCGTGCCGCCGACCCGGACAATTTCTGATTCTTGAAGGACTCTTAACAGCTTGGCTTGGAGAGAAGGAGCCAATTCACCAATTTCATCAAGAAAGATACTGCCATTATCAGCTTCTTCAAAAAGTCCCTTTTTTCCTCCGCGCTTAGCTCCAGAAAATGCTCCTTCATCGTAACCAAACAATTCACTTTCAAGCAAGGATTCGGATATAGCCGCACAATTCACACGGACAAATTTATTGTATTTCCGCTCACTGGCATTGTGTATGGCGTGAGCAAATAGTTCTTTACCTGTTCCTGACTCGCCACGGAGCAAAACCGTTACAGGTGTTCGTGCACTTAACTTTGCCTGTTCAATCGGCAGCTGCATTTCTTCAGATTGACCAATGATATCTTCGAAGGTATATTTCGCTTCAAGCGTTCGAATGATCTGCCGAGCCCGATTTAATTCTTGATTCAATTGACGAATTTCAGAAACATCATGAATGACTCCCACACTGCCCTTGACATGACCATCAACAATAATTGGTGCCACGTTTACAATCACTTCTTTACGTTTTTGGCCGATTTTCATATTCGTTCCCCGTACAGCTCTTCTTGTTTGGAGGACTTGCATATGCATACTATCCCCTTGATAAATATCTGCATCAGCTGGTTTCCCAATCACTTCTTCATTCGTCAACCCCGTAAGCCTCGTATATGCACGATTAATCAGCATCCCACGGCCCTGCTCGTCCACGACTGAAATGGCGTCATCACTTGATTGAATAATGGCTTCAAGCATCGTTTGAATTTCCTTCAAGTCGGTAATCTGTTCCGCTAAATCAACAACCTCCGTAATATCTTTAAAAACCGCAATCGCCCCGATTGCCTCATTTGATTTATTAAGCAATGGGATTCTTGTCGTAATAATTTTCATGCCGCTTTTTAACACATGCTCTTGATTAATTTCCCTGCGTTTTGATTGTAAAACTACAGGAAGCCTGGTATTAGGAATAATCGTCTTAATCGGTTTACCAAGCACATCGATTCTTCTTTCGCCTGTCATTCGTTCCGCACTGTCATTGAAAAGAATAATATTTCCCTGTCTATCTATAACAATCATACCATCATTTGCTGTATTAAAAATTAATTCGTGCTTCGTAGCTTCGTTTTCAAGTCTATGTATTAACTCTTTCTTTTCATTAAATAACTGGGCAATAAGATAAGCGAGACTACCCGGAATGATAAGTGCCTTCCCACTGAAGACATGCACAATTTCTTTAAATACCCCTTTATTTTTTGTCGCTTCAATAATGACATCTACCGATGAAGGGTCTATGCCTCGCCAGTCCGTTTTTGTAGGTATTCCTAATTTTCGGGCTAATCGGATGCCTTCTGCCGTAATTTGTAAATCAATGACCCAAGACACAGTGAATTTGCCGCTTTCAAGCAAGAGATTTAAAATGGCACTTCCCCTTTTTCCAGCACCAACAATCATGACTGTCTGCAATCAACTTCCTCCCTGCCGTGTTAAACATATCCCTGAATAATATGCAAAATTTTCTTATTTCTCTTCATCTTAAACAACTATAGACAGCTTGACAAATTTTTAATATACCTTATCATTTTGAGAAGGAATTCTTTTTCAGAAGGGAAACAATTATGAGACGGCTGATGGCATTTTTAATCCTCTTCATTCCCGGAGCTTTCGCGGCATATGGAATCAAAATAATGAGGGATATGGTATTTGGTATAAAACTTTCTCCATACCCTTTTCTTTGGCTGCAATTTCTTGTGGGTCTTATTTTAATGATTGGCGGCATTGGTTTTATCGCCGGATTCGTACTACATCGTGACCGAAAGAAAAATAAAGTCCAGTCCCGTTTTAGCCAATCCATTGAGAAAAAACAATAACCGTTTTTTTCTGTAACAAAAACCCGTCCAAAGTTCATTGGCCGGGTTTTTAGTCATTATTTACTCCTATTTAATTCCCTAATCCTCACCGCTCGTTCAGGAAAGTCAGTGATGATGGCACTGCAATTGATACTCAACAGTCTTTTAACTTCTTCTTCCCCATTAATGGTGTAGGGTCTTACCTGAATTCCATAGGCCATTGCATCAATAATTAACGCATCTGGTACGGCATGAATGGAAGGATGCATTCCTCTAGAACCTATTGAGCTGGCATATATCCAGGGCATATAGATTCCGTCTCGATACAAAGGAGCTGTTTCAATTTCAGGAGCAAGACGCCAAGCATAGACGAGAGAGTAGTGGTTGAAAGACGAAAGAATGACCCGCTTCTCTAATCCATATCCTCTGACAAGCTGAATAACTTTTTCCTCAAGTCCTGGATAAAGAATAACCCCATTTTTAAGTTCAATATTACACAATAAATCGGTGTGCTGGATCCATTCGAATACCTCCTGGAGGCTTGGAATAGGCGTTCTCTTGCCTAGTTTTCCAAACTTGTAACCTGCATTCAGCTTCTTCATCTCTTCCATGGTTTGATCCTTAACAAATCCATTTCCATTTGTCGTTCTGTTCAGCGTTTCATCATGTATGACTACTGGAATTCCATCTTTAGAAAGCTGAACATCAAGCTCAATTCCATCCGCGCCGCTTCGTTTTGCCTCAATGAATGCGACCATTGTATTTTCTGGATAGGTTCCTGCTGCTCCTCGATGAGCGAATATTTTCATTGTACACCCGCTCCTTAAGATAATAACGTTCAGTTATATCTATGAAGGAACAGCTCGCTTTATCTACTTTACTTATTTACTCGAAGTGCATATTATTATTCTCTGCAAAGAAAGTCCCTTTTGTCGATTCTTTGATATTTTTTTGCAGGCTTTTAATTTCCAAACAGGTATCTGGAAACGCCATTTGTCCTATGGTCACTTCTCCATCTCCTTTGATTTCAAGCATATCCATTAGATAACGGCGCTTCTCATCATGTTGGAAAATCGTAACCATTATTTGATCATAGGTTTTTTTTACTTGTTCATATTGAAACTTTTGATGAACATTTGTCTCGCCCTCAATTGAATCAAAAATTTCTATTTTCTGCTTCAACTGCTCCATCTTAAGTATATTGGCTTTGTATTCTAATAACGTTTCTTTTAAATCCTTTTCAACCTTTTTTCGATCAAACCCTGCAACCTGGATGATTGTCTTTCGTTCAAGCCGGTTCCCGACTATAGCCGCTTTTACTTTTCCACGGGCTTCTATTACCCCGCCAATTAACTTCCCGTTCTTTTCATCCGCGATAATATGATTAGCCTTTACATGACTGCCTAACGCATAATATCCAATATGTATCGTTCCTAAAGCTTCAAGAAAACATTCATTCGCATGTTTAACATAAATGTTTTTTCCAGCCTTCACTACGGATTTTCCTTTACCAAAGATACCGCCTCGAATATAAATATCACCCGTAACCGATTCAATTCTGTCACAATGACTGATTCCGTGTTCACTTTCAATGGCAACATCTTTTGTTGCTTTCACAGAATAATTTTCACAAACGGATCCATTAATGGTAATGCTTCCATTAAATTCAATATTACCTGTTTCAACACCCACATCACCATTAATGATCAAATGATCGCCAACCTGTATTTTCCCGCCAGGCGTTTCGACTACACCATCCCTTAAAGCCCGAAGAACAACTTTCCCATTCTCTTCACACGCTTCAACAGTCTTCTGATCAAATACTAACTTTTTATTTTTCCCATTTTTTTGGACGACATATTCACCAGTAATGGTTTTCCCCGGTGTTCCCTTCGTTGCTGGAATTTTTTCACCCAGCCAATCCCCCATTTTTACTTCATCTAAAAAATTTAAATCATAATAGTCTGCTTTTCCATCTTCCCTGATTGTAGGTTTTCGAACAGAGCGTTTAAAATAAGTAATAACCGCATCTTGTCCATGAACGGGCTCTATTCCCTTTGCAATCAAAATTTCCTTGTTAACAGCCATTTGACCGGAAAGGATGTCCATCATGATTCCTTCCTTGACTGAATGATTATGTAAACAGTTTATAATTTCCGAAGTGAAATAGGTACGTTCGTTTCTAAGAGCTTCTTCCGTACAATTTAACGTAATAAACGCTGCCATTTTATCCACAGCAACTGTACATTCTATTTCTGGTTTAAAATCACCAATATGTACCTTCTCACCATGACCAGAAGTAATGGCCGTTCTTAATTCTTTAAATCGATTCAAATTAATGCGCGGGTGTTTAGAGATTAGTTCATTGAAGGTAAGTAAGGAGAATCCCTTTTGGTACATAGTTATGTATAACGCATGATCTAATTCTTCTAGTAAAAAATACTCATTCTTTTCAATTTCCATAAATGATTCCTTTCTACCATTTTATATTACTATCTTACCATATAAAGGAGAATCGATTAGGTAAATCAAAGAATATTTTGACAGATTACACACAAAAAAAGCCAACAACTAAGTTGACTTCTACCGTCCCGCTGAGAATAATTCACGTTCATTGGTCCATCTAAGGAAAATGGATTATAAAATGTCTGTACTAAAGTTATTTAAGAAGCCTTATGCTCGAGGCGCAGCTTGTCAGCGACCATAGCAATAAACTCTGAATTAGTAGGTTTTGCTTTCGTCATGGACACAGTATATCCGAATAACGTTGAAATGGATTCTATATTCCCACGGCTCCACGCCACTTCGATTGCATGACGGATAGCCCGTTCTACACGGCTTGCTGTTGTGTTATATTTCTTAGCGATATCAGGATAAAGAACTTTCGTAATCGATCCAAGTAATTCAATATCGTTATAGACCATGGATATAGCTTCTCGCAAATATAGATACCCTTTGATATGAGCTGGAACCCCGATTTCATGAATGATGCTCGTTATACTTGCATCAAGATTCTTGGGTTTTTGTTCTACTGGACTGCGATAATTAAAGTGGGAGGATTTTTTTAACATGGATTCTCTGCCGCTGACTTGACGGATATGTCCAGCCAGGTTTTCCATATCAAATGGCTTCAAAATAAAATAAGATGCGCCTAAATCAACAGCCTTTTTGGTTACATCTTCTTGACCAAAAGCAGTAAGCATAATTACACTTGGCATTTTATTGCGTCTCTGATCACGTAATTTCTCAAGAACTGCCAGCCCATCTAAATGAGGCATAATAATGTCCAAAATCAAGATATCGGGTTCGATTGATTCCAATAAACTCAAACAATCTTGTCCGTTATGCGCAACCCCAATTACTTCCATATCTTCTTTGGCTGAAATATACTCTTCCAATAACGAGACGAGCTCTCTGTTGTCATCTACAACACACACCTTAATTTTATCCACGTTAAAATTCCTCCTCAACTACAATTGGTCATTTTTTCTAATTATCTTTATAATCATTGTAATTGAACTTTTCGACAATGAAAACTATATTCCCTTTATTTTAGGTTAAATTATAGAAAATCTTTATTTTTCTCGTGTTCTCTCTAGTTTTCGACGTTATTCGCTCTAACCAGTTATTTTTGTCGAATAATTCTTATTACCGTATATTAACACATAACAAGTGATAATGTGAAATTTCTCTATAAGTAAGAGTCTGAATAGTAAGTAAAGTGAAAAAAGGCTGCCGATAATTCTCGGCAGCCTTTGGGTATTAACTTGCTTTTGACGGATTCTTTGCTTTTTCATATATATCGATACCCGCATCATTGAGCATCCATTCAATATGAACTCCATATCCGCTCGTTGGATCGTTAACAAACACATGGGTTACTGCACCAATGAGCTTCCCATTCTGGATAATCGGACTGCCGCTCATACCTTGAACAATTCCGCCTGTTTTAGCCAGAAGCTCTTTATCGGTGACCTTGATAACCATTCCTTTAATGGCCGGAAACTTTTGAGGGATGGTACTCACAATTTCAATATCATATTCCTCTACAGTCGATCCATCTACAACCGTTAAGATCTTTGCAGGGCCTTCCTTCACTTCATGTGAAAGTGAAATGGGGAGTGGTTTATTTGTTGTCAATTTTTCATCACTTTTCCCATTCATTTTTCCAAAGATGCCAAATGGGCTATTTCGATTAATGGTTCCAATTACTTCGCGATCAGGAGAAAATCGAGCGAGTTTCTCGCCAGGCTCACCGTTGCTTCCTTTTTCTATGGAAGTCACTGTAGAACGGACGATTTCTCCATCCTTTACAATGATTGGTTTCTTCGTATCCATATCCGAAATCACATGCCCGAGTGCACCATATTTTTTTGAATCAGGGTGATAAAAAGTCATGGTGCCAATTCCTGCTGCCGAATCCCGGATATATAAACCGAGCTTGAAGCTGCCTTCATTTTTATCTTTCAGAGGCTTAAGTGTTGTATCAATGGTCTCGTTTTCTCGGTTAATAACAAGTTGCAGCGGCTTACCGCTTTCACCGGCTTGCTGAACAAATGGAGTCACATCTGACATTTTCTTTATTACCTGTCCATTAATCTTCGTAATAATATCTCCAACCTCTACCTTGGCACTTTCACCAGGTGATCTTTTCCCTTCTTTGGTATCAACCAGGTGATGACCCACTACAAGTACTCCTAGTGTATTCAGTTTGACGCCAATTGATTGTCCTCCGGGAATAACCTTAAAATTCTTTAAAACCTGTACATCAACCTTTTTTATTGGAAAACCCGCTACATCAAATAATACTTGATTTTTCCCAGGCTTCTCTCCACCTACAGTTAAAGCTGAATTTTCATTTTGGATAGATATGCTATTATCTGGAGAAAATACAGTTGCAGAAACGGGCAATGCCTTAGAAAACGTATAGTGATCCCCTTCGAAAAGTACAACTTTTCTGGGAATAGTCATAAATTCACGGAATGGCTGATATAACCCAAGTGTTAGTAGCGAAATAAGGAGAATTCCACCGATGATTTTTCTAATCCATTCTTTTTTCAAGCTGTTTTCTCTCCTCCTCGCGATATAAATGGCTACCCCTTTAATTTTGCCTTTGCAGCAGTCATTTATAACCCAAGGATAAAATAAAAGCTATCCGTTTTTGGATAGCTTTACATTGTTTATAAAATTCAATTATGATTTCTGTTGGTGCTTATAGGACTAAGCCTATTTAACATACTTTTTTTGATCTGCCTGAAGGATTAATTCACGAGCATGTTCCTTCGTCAAGTTGGTAATTTCGACTCCAGAAATCATGCGGCCGATTTCTTTAATTTTATCCTCTTCATTCAAAGATTTTACAGAGGTATTTGTCCGGCCATCTTTAATATTTTTAGCAATAAACAGGTGAATATCAGCCATTGCCGCAACCTGAGGCAAGTGGGAAATACACAACACTTGTGAGCCTGAAGCAACTTGATGAATTTTTTCTGCTATGGCTTGGGCTACTCTTCCACTGACTCCAGTATCGACTTCATCAAAAATAATGGAAGTAATTCCTTGATGTTTGGAGAAAATGCTTTTGAGAGCAAGCATAATTCGCGACAATTCACCGCCAGAGGCAATTTTTGATAGTGGTTTTAACGGTTCACCGGGATTCGTTGACAAATAAAATTCCATACTGTCAAGACCGTTTTTCCCCACTTCGTCCGCGTCTGTAAAGGTAAATGCTGTTTTATGGAAATGTGCTTCAAAAATCGTTTTTTCCATATACAGCTCTTGTAACTCCTTCTGAATATGATCAGTAAGCTGTTTAGCATATGTTTGTCGAAGTTCAGATAAATTCTTCGCTTCTACAAGTAAATCAGCTCGTATAGATTTAATTTGAGCTTCCAGTTTAACGATATGCGTTTCACGGTTTTGCAAGGTTTCAATTTCCTCTTCAATCATCGAACCATACTCAACGATTTCTTCAATGGTTTTCCCATATTTACGTTTGAGCTGATTAATTTCATTTAAACGGCTTTCAATCAAATCGAGCCGCTCTGGATCATATTCGAGGGAATCCAATTGATCACGAATTAAGGAGACTGCGTCTTCAATAATAAAATAGCTGTTGGAAATGGATTCAGAAATCCCTTTTGTCGATTCATCAAGCTCAGCTGCTTCTTCAAGGTTATTCATTGCCAGAGACAACCAGTCTAACCCGCGCTGCTCCCCAGTTAAAGACTGATAACCGGTTTGCAAGGACTCATGCAGCCGTTCAAAGTTATTAATTTTCTTTTTTTCTTCAGTCAAGCTGTCATCTTCGCCCAGCACCAGTTCAGCGCTTTCGATTTCATCATGCTGAAACTGAATCAAATCGAGTCGATGAACCATTTGCTGTTCATTTTGACTCAATTTCTTTAATTGCTTAACTGCATAATCATAGTCTTTGTACAGTCGTTGATACTCGGATATCGCTTGTACAATTTTCTCTCCGCCAAATTGATCCAGCAGCGGCAAATGAAGTCGTTCATCCATCAGCTCCTGATGTTCATGCTGTCCATGAATATCAATAAGCGTTCGACCGATTTCCCTAAGTATAGCAATCGTCACAAGCTTTCCATTCACCCGACAAGCGCTCTTTCCACTTAAAGCAATATCACGACGTAAAACGACCATCCCATCCGTAATATCAATGCCTATTTCCTGCATTTTTTCAAATACGGGATGTTTTTCTTCGTCAATAATAAATAACCCTTCAATTTCAGCCTTTGATTCTCCGTGTCTGATGAACTCTGCCGATCCACGACCGCCAACCAATAGGTGAATCGCGTCAATAATAATTGATTTTCCAGCACCCGTTTCCCCAGTTAAGACTGTTAATCCTTTTTCTAAAGATATTGAAAGTGCATCGATGATTGCGAAATTGCGAATTGATAATTCCGTTAACAATTGCTCATCCCCTTATTTCCATATTAGAGCATGTCTAAAAACTTTTCGGCAACCAGTTCTGCTTTTTCAGGGGTCTGACAAATAATCAAGCAGGTATCATCGCCGCCAATCGTTCCCAGTATCTCTTCCCAGCTCAAATTGTCTATCAACACACACAGCGCCTGTGCGTTGCCTGGCATCGTCTTTAACACCAGCATGTTACTTGCCGTATCAATACGAACAAAAGCATCAATTAGCAGCCGTTTTAACTTTTGCAGCGGATTAAAACGCTGATCAGCAGGCAAGCTGTATTTATATCGGCCGTCAATCATCGGCACCTTGACTAGATGTAATTCTTTTATATCTCTTGAGACCGTTGCCTGCGTAACATTAAAGCCTCTGCTTTCTAACTCCTCAACCAAATCATCTTGAGTTTCTATATCATTGTTAGCAATGATTTCTCGAATTTTTATATGTCGCTGGCCTTTATTCATTTAAGCACCTCTTTAGATAATCATGATTTAAAATAATCGTAGCGGATTTACTATCCATTGTACAATTTTTTTATCAAATTTCCGACTTTAAACTGCATAAATATTCATAAAAAGAGCTCCAGAGCAAATTTATTGCCGGAGCTTTTGTGTTAATTTTCGTTTTTTTGCTGTTTTAATTCAACATGTGCCTCTGTGACAATGTCCTCGATGGTTTGCTTCAGAAGGTTTTCTCCCGTCTCCTTAGGCCCTGTCCAATGCAGGTGAAGCAGAAATTCAATATTGCCGTCGCCGCCTGTAATTGGAGAGTAGGAGGCATTTAAAACGTCATAACCTTCCTGCAAAGAAAAGTCTATGATTTTTTTCATAACAGCTTGATGAATTTTAGGCTCGCGTACAATGCCTTTTTTCCCCACTTGATCCTTACCCGCTTCAAATTGTGGCTTTACAAGTGCCACTACATCTCCGCCGGGAACAAGTAAAGTTTTTAGGACTGGCAGGATTAATTTCAAGGAGATAAATGACACATCTATACTTGAGAAGTTAGGCATTTCTCCGTCTAAATCGACAGGTGTTACATAGCGGAAATTGGTTCTTTCCATTACCTTTACACGCTCATCTTGACGGAGCTTCCAGGCCAGCTGATTGTAGCCTACATCTAAAGCGTATGACATCACTGCACCATTTTGAAGTGCACAGTCGGTAAAGCCGCCTGTAGAAGATCCAATATCTAAAAGAATCTTCCCATCTACAGACAAATCAAATACCTTTAAGGCTTTTTCAAGCTTTAATCCACCTCTTGATACATAAGGCATTACTTTTCCTTTTATCATCAGCTCATAATCTACAGGTACCTTTTCGCCGGGTTTCTCCAGACGTACTTCATTTGCATAGACAAGTCCAGCCATTATCATTCGCTTAGCCTTTTCTCGTGTTTCTGCTAATCCTTTTTCAACTAGTAATACATCAACACGTTCTTTATTAACTTTCATTATGTCAGGCCCTTTTTTGCTTTTTTGGTGTAAGCAGATTTATTTTGTTAACTGTATCTTCTACGGTCATTCCAATTTCCTCTAATAGTTGATCTACACTGCCATGTTCAATAAATCGGTCTGGAATTCCCATTCTATCAATTACTGCTCCTGAGAAACCATGATCATGGCTGAATTCTAGAACCGCGCTCCCGAAACCGCCTTGAAGAATCGCCTCTTCAATTGTTAGGATTGGCATTTTTTGTTGAAGCAATTCAATCATCATATCTGAATCAAGCGGTTTAATAAACCGTGCATTGACCACTTTTACAGATATATCATCTTTTGCTAATCGTTCCGCAGCCTCTAATGCCATCGGGATGGTTGTCCCGAACGTCAAGATAGCTGCATCGGTTCCTTCACGTAACACTTCCCAGCTGCCGATTGGGATTTCTCTTAGTGTCTCATCCATTGGGACTCCGTATCCGTTTCCTCTTGGAAAACGCATAGCAATTGGGCCGTCATCATATTTAATCGCTGTATTAACCATATGCTGTCCTTCGTTTTCATCCTTAGGCATCATCACAACCATATTCGGCAGATGACGCAGGAAGGCGATATCAAATACACCCTGATGAGTTTCCCCATCCGCTCCAACTAGTCCGGCACGGTCAACACCGATAAATACATTCAGGTTCTGTCTGGCGATATCATGCACGAGCTGGTCATAGGCTCGCTGCAGGAAGGTAGAATAAATAGCTAAAAACGGCTTCATTTTCTGTGTAGCCAAGCCTGCTGCAAATGTAGCGGCATGCTGCTCGGCAATTCCTACATCATACATCCGTTCTGGAAACTCACTGGCAAACTTTTCAAGCTTCGATCCAACAGGCATGGCAGGTGTAATCGCCACAATCCGCTCATCGCCTCTAGCTAATTTTAGGACCGTGTCACTCACAAGTGAGCTCCATGCTGGACCCTTAACGGGTGACTTAACAAAAGCACCTGTATCGATTTTATATGGACCTGTTCCGTGCCAGTTACCTGTACGATCCAATTCAGCAGGAGAATATCCCTTTCCTTTTTTCGTAATTACATGTAAAAGAACGGGACCTTTGGTTTTTTTGGCATATCGTAAGTTTTCGAATAGTTCCTCGTAGTTATGACCATCAATCGGTCCAAGATACGTAAAGCCAAGTTCTTCAAAGAAAACACCGGATACAAGCAAATACTTCATACTATCCTTAAGCCGTTCTGCTGTAGCCGCAACCTTACCGCCAACTGCTGGAATCTTTTTCAAGAACATTTCTAATTCATCTTTAGCCCACTTATATTTACCAGCCGTTCTCAATCGTCCGAGCACACTATGAAGTGCACCAACATTTGGCGCAATCGACATTTCATTATCATTTAGAATGACAATCATGTCCTTTTGTTCTGAACCGATATGATTTAAGGCTTCAAGGGCCATACCGCCAGTTAACGCTCCATCACCGATAACAGGAAGAACGTAATTTTTTTCTTTTTTAATTTCACGAGCTGCTACCATACCCATTGCAGCAGAAAGTGATGTAGAACTATGACCAGTTTCCCAGACATCGTGTTCACTTTCATTCATTTTTGGAAAACCGCACAGCCCTTTATATTTCTTTAAGGTATCAAATTGGCTGGCACGTCCTGTCAATATTTTATGAACATATGATTGATGACCAACATCCCAGATAATTTTGTCCTCAGGACTGTTAAATTCTTTATGAAGAGCAATTGTTAGTTCAACGACTCCAAGGTTTGGACCAATATGTCCGCCGCTGACCGAAAGCTGTTCAACTAAGAACTTTCTTACATCTGCACTTAACTCTTTTAATTGGTCATTCGTTAGGTTTTTTAGAAATGAAGGGTCTTTTATAGTTAGAAGATCCAATCAGGATCACTCACTTTCTATCATTTTTCCAGCAAATATCTACTAGAAAAAAATTTTTTATGGTTCGTCTTTCGTCTCGTATTCATGGCATAAGTTCGACTACTCGAAAAATAGCCGCCGAGACACACAAGTTTCCGGCGGCTTCTCTTTCATTATATCATAAAGATTAAACAGTTTTTCAGTAGAACTGCAACCCTTTGCTTTCCCTATTTTACTCATTTTTTTACCATGAGTATACCATAATCGCATTTTCTAGACAAATTTTGTCGATTAATGATTTCGAACAGCAATCATTTTGGTTAAACTAATTAAAAGCTCTGTCTCAATCCCTGTCTGATCCAAAGCCGTGAGCGCCTGCTCGATGTGGTAAGCTAGTTTTTCTTTGGCTCCATCCATCGTGAGAAGCGCAGGATAGGTGCTCTTTTGGTTACCTTCATCACTTCCAACCGGTTTCCCGATGACTGATTCATCGCCTTCCACATCTAAAATGTCATCGCGGATTTGGAAAGCTAATCCCAAATGATAAGAAAATACTTCTAGGAGTGCCAGCTGTTTTGCATTCGCTTCAGATAGAATCGCTCCAGCCAGAACACTTGCAGATAATAGTTTTCCCGTTTTATGTTCGTGTACATATTCAAGTTCCTTTAAACTAAGCTGTTTCTCTTCGCCTTCCATATCAGCGATTTGTCCGCCGACCATCCCTTCAGCACCAGCTGCTTGTGCAATCAAGCGAATCAACTTCAATTTCATATCACTCGTCACGTCAGGATGATTCATTTCAGCCACCAACTGGAAGCTGTAAGTCAGTAACCCATCACCAGCAAGAATCGCATGTGCTTCCCCAAACACTTTATGATTGGTCGGCTTCCCTCTGCGAAGATCATCGTCATCCATGCTAGGCAGATCATCATGAATTAATGAATAAGTATGAATCATTTCAATAGCTGCACTCACAGGTATCCCTATTTTCGAATCTTTTTTAAACGCAGTAATAACAGCGAAAACAAACAGGGGTCTGATCCGTTTTCCACCAGCCTGGAGTGAATACACCATCGCTTCTTTCAACGATTCAGGTGCTTGTAAGTCTTGAATGAACTGAATCATATTTTCTTCAATTAAGGCCTTATGTTCAGCAGAATAGGTCGCGAGCGTCTGATTACTCATTATTCTTCCTCCTGAACTGCAAAGCTGTCAAGCTCGCCGTCTTCCTTCAGAATTTGAGTCAATTGATTTTCTACTGTTTTTAGTTTTTGATGACAAAGCTTCGACAAATCCATCCCTTGTTTATAAATAGTAATGGCAGCTTCTAATGGGACATCGCCTTCTTCTAGCTGCTCAACAATTTTTTCAAGCTCTTCCATTGCTTGTTCAAATGTTACTTCTTCTTTTTTTGCCATAATCATTTCCGCTCCTCTATCTTCTCAATTTTACATTCAAGGGTTCCATCTTTAATCTGAACAGCGATCGTATCACCGGGTGACACTTGCTTCGTACTTTTTACTAATTCTTCTTCTCCCGTATAAATTAAACCGTAGCCCCGATCCATGATATTTAATGGGTTTAAGGCAGAAAGGGTTGAATTAAGATGTAGAAATTGCTGTGTATGCTGTTTCATACTGGCTTCCATCAAACGAGTAAGCATCTTTTTATGAGCAAGTAACCGTTCCTTCGCTAGAACGACTTGTTGTTCAGGATGCTGTTTTTGAAGAATTGCAGTTGAGCGCTGCAACATTTCGCGCTTCTGTAAAAAGTACTTTCCGCTTCCTCTCTGAAGCCTTTCAGTCGCTTTATCCAGCTGTTCAAGTTTCTGTTCATACATTTTGCGCGGATAGCGGAATGCATAGGATTTTTCTAAACGGGCAAGTCTGGTTCTTTGTGCAGCAGCATTTTCCTGAATGGCTCTGGAAAGTCTATTTTTTCGATTTAAGAGTCTTTCCATAATTTCATTTAGATGCGGCACGGCTAGTTCAGCTGCTGCAGTAGGCGTTGGAGCCCGTAAATCAGCGACAAAATCAGCAATCGTGAAATCAGTCTCATGGCCGACAGCTGAAATAATTGGTATGTCTGAATCATAGATTGAATTCGCAACGATTTCTTCATTAAAAGCCCAAAGTTCCTCAATGGAACCACCGCCCCGGCCGATAATTAAGACATCAACTTCATCACGTGCATTTGCGGTGCTAATTGCCTTTACGACGGATGGCGCCGCGTTAGTCCCCTGAACCAGCGCTGGATAAATAATCACTTTGGCTATAGGGTATCTACGCTTAATTGTTGTTAGAATATCTCGTAACGCTGCCCCTGTCGGAGAAGTAATGACCCCAACTGATTTGGGATACAGCGGAAGTGTTTTTTTATGAAGGGGTGCAAACAAGCCAGCTTTCTCAAGCTTCTTTTTCAATTGTTCATAAGCCGTATATAGGTCGCCCACTCCATCCGGAGTCATTGCTTTGACATACAGCTGGTATTGACCACTTTGTTCATACACGCTGATGTCGCCTCGAACAAGGACCTTCATTCCATTCTCAGGCATGAACTTTAAACTGCCATTATGCGCTGAAAACATAACCGCAAGAAGCCTCGCCTTTTCATCCTTAAGCGTAAAATACATATGTCCGCTCGAATGCTGCTTAAAGTTCGATATTTCCCCTTTTATGTAAGCTTGCTGCAAATGAGGATCCGCATCGAACTTCCGCTTTATATACTTCGTCCAAACCGAAACACTCAAATATTTTAAACTATCCATAAAAAAACTCCTTTGTATTAAAAAAGCGGAAGCGTCTGTTCTGCTGCCGAAGGAAATAGGGAGAGACTCTGATGGCGCTTTTTGCCATCCGAGGCACTCATCTTTTCCACAGGGAGCAAGACGCTGCAGCTAGACTCCTTTAAAAAGACGGAAGCGTCTGTTCTGCTGCAGATGTTATAGGGAGAGACTCTGATGGCGTTTTTTGCCATCCGAGGCACTCATCTTTTCCACAGGAAGCAAGACGCTGCAGCTAGACTCCTTTAAAAAGCCGGAAGCGTCTATTCTGCTGCAGATGTTATAGGGAGAGACTCTGATGGCGTTTTTTGCTCATCTAGAGGCGCTCATCTTTTCCACAGGGAGCAAGACGCTGATGGAAGGTACTCACCCTTTTCGCACTGGGGCCTAATTTATCTGAGATCATTATGTTTTATCTAAATGGGTACAGACAGAAAAAGCTGTCTCTAGTTATTATAAAACAAGAGAACAGCTTCTTCTAATTTTTACACTGTATTTTTACAGGTATGAGTGCTTTTTGACGTTTCAACAAAAGGTTTAAGTTACTTTACTCCTGTAAAAGCCGCTTTCTTTGCCGATTTAACGGTATTTTTCAAAAGCATGGTAATGGTCATCGGACCTACCCCTTTTGGGACCGGTGTAATGTAAGAAGCTTTTTCTTTTACTTCGTCAAAAGAGACATCTCCGCACAGCTTGCCTTGGTCATTCCGGTTCATGCCGACATCGATGACGATTACCCCTTCCTTCACATGACTCGCGGTAATCATATCTCGTTTTCCTACTGCAACGACGAGAATATCTGCCTGATTGGTAATGGCTTTCAGGTCCTTGGTCCGGGAATGACAATATGTGACGGTAGCATTTTTATTAAGGAACAATTGTCCGGCTGGCTTTCCGACAATATTACTGCGGCCGACAACTACTACATGCTTGCCTTCAATCTCACAATTGATATGTTCAAGCATGACCATCACACCGTATGGCGTACACGGCAGAAAAGCATCTTGACCCGTCATCATGCGGCCAATATTAATCGGATGAAAACCGTCTACGTCCTTTTCAGGTGAAATAGCCTCAATAATGGCTGTTTCATCAATGTGGGCAGGAAGCGGAAGTTGAACGAGAATACCATGAATGGCTTTATCTTCATTCAGTTCCTTAATCTTAGCAACCAGCACTTCCTGTGAAAGTGTTTCGGGATAGTCTATTAGTACTGAATACATACCAATTTCCTCGCAGGCTTTTTGCTTATTGGTAACATAAGTTTTTGAAGCCTGATTATCACCGACTAAGATAACTGCGAGACCTGGGGTTATATCATCTTGTTTAAGCTGTTCCACTTCTAAACGCAGCTCATTTCTTACTGATTGAGCAATTTCTTTTCCATCAATTATCTTAGCTGTCATAAGCCGATCACTCCTAAAATTAGTTGTTATAGAAACGCAAATTTCAGTGAGCCTTCGGCACCGCAATATTGATTCGTTCACAATCCCACAGGTAAAGAAATGATTTGAAGGTGTAGAATGTTAAACGAGCTTGTCTTTCACCTTTGATAGGACTGCATTAATAAAGCGGCTAGATTGGTCATCACCGTAAATTTTTGCGATTTCAATCGCTTCATCCATTGCTACACTGACTGGAACATCTTCGCAATACTTCATCTCATATACTGCAATTCTCAGCAGATTTCGATCGATATTCGCCAATCGTTCCATTTTCCAGTTTTCAAGGTTTTCCATAATGATTTGATCAATTTGTTCTTTATTTTCTTCCGTACCTTTAACAAGCTTTTCGAAGTATTGATCGTTTGGGGTGCCATCCAATACGCTTTCTATCGCATCTTGAATTTCTCCTTTTCCGATTTCAATTTGATATACCGCTTGAAGGGCTTTTTCACGTGCTGTTCTTCTTTTCATTGTTAAACTCCTTTTATATCCACTATTATATATGAAAATGATAGCAAAGACGAACAATAAACCAATAAATACGATAAATATTAAGAATTAAACTTTTTTCACTCTTATACAACTGCACATAATAAGTAAAACCAGTAAAAAAAGAACCATTTGCTATCCTTCAAATGTTAATTCATCCTTTATACTCTATCAGAAATTTATCATTTGAGAAACCATAAAGTAAGAAATAACTTTTGGTTTCCTTACCTTTTGTATGCCTCATATCGCTTCACTTTAATCAGCGGAACACATATTTCACCATTTTCCATGCAAAAAACCCGGCATAAGCCGGGTTTTCATTTTGAAGCAAAGTCTGAAAGAATTCAGATCGCTTATACTTCTTGTTCAAATTCTGGTTCTTGTTTGCCATTATCAAATTGGATGCCAACAACATGGATATTGACTTCTTCCGCTTCCAACGCAGTCATATTTAACAACGCTTCACGAATATTATCCTGAACCTCTTGGGCAACCTTTGGAATCGAGATACCAAATTTCATGACACAATATAGATCGACCTTAATGCCATCTTCACCTAAATCAACCTTGACGCCTTTACCGTGATTCTTTTTCCCAAGCTTCTCAACAACACCAGAAGCAAAGTTACCACGCATATGGGCAACGCCTTCGACTTCACTCGCAGCAATTCCTGCGATTACTTCGATTACGTCTGGAGCAATTTCCACTTTTCCAAGGCCGTCATAATGACCGCTCATTTCTAACATACGGTTTTCATTTTCACTCATTCAAAAGCACCTCCCGTCTACCTTACATTATGAGTCCATAACATCATATAATTCAAGAAATTTTGTATTAAATTCACCTGACACGAATTGTTCATGCTGCAGAAGCTTACTATGGAACGGAATTGTTGTATGAATTCCTTCAATAGCAAATTCACTTAATGCCCGCTTCATTTTGTTAATTGCTTCGGTGCGGCTTGGTGCATGCACAATTAATTTTGCAATCATAGAATCGTAATAAGGTGGAATCACATAACCTGGATAGGCTGCGGAATCAACCCTTACTCCATATCCGCCTGGGGGCAGATACATCTGGATTTTCCCTGCAGAAGGCATAAAATTCTTTTCAGGATTTTCTGCATTAATCCGGCATTCAATTGCCCAGCCGTTAAATTGAACATCTGATTGAGAAAGGGATAATTTCTCATTTGAAGCAACTCGGATCTGTTCTTTAATTAAATCTACACCTGTTACCATTTCTGTTACAGGATGCTCGACCTGGATTCGAGTGTTCATTTCCATGAAGTAAAACTTACGATTTTTATAATCATAGATAAATTCTACCGTACCTGCACCAGAATAATCAACAGCAAGGGCGGCTTTTACGGCAGCTTGACCCATTTCTTCACGTATTTCTCCATCAAGAGCGGGTGATGGGGATTCCTCTACTAGTTTTTGCAGACGACGTTGAATTGTACAGTCCCGTTCACCTAAATGAATCGCATTTCCATGATTATCAGCCATCACTTGAATTTCAACATGACGGAAGTCCTCAATAAATTTCTCCAGGTAGACGCCAGGATTACCAAAAGCTGTTGCAGCTTCCTGCTGGGTAATGTTAATGCCCTTGATCAGCTCCTGTTCATTCCTAGCAACCCGAATTCCTTTACCACCGCCGCCTGCTGTTGCTTTAATAATGACCGGATAGGCAAGTTTCTCTGCTAGTTCTACGGCTTCTGCCGTATCTTTAATGATTCCTTTTGAACCAGGTACAATCGGGACGCCTGCATCTTTCATCGTTTCTCTAGCCACATCTTTTGTACCCATTTTCGAGATAGCCTCTGGACTAGGTCCGATGAAAATAAGGCTGCACTCCCGGCAAAGTTCTGCGAAGTCCGCATTTTCTGCTAGAAAACCATAGCCTGGATGAATCGCATCCGTTCCTGTAAGCTTTGCCGTACTAATGATGTTGGTAATATTTAAGTAACTGTCCTTCGATGATTTTGGACCAATACAATACGCTTCGTCAGCAAGCTGAACATGCAATGCTTCTCTATCAGCTTCTGAAAAAACGGCTACCGTTTCGATTCCTAATTCTTTACAGGCGCGTATAATCCGTACAGCAATTTCTCCCCGGTTAGCAATTAATATCTTCTTAATCATTTAGAACAACTCCTCATTCAGCCTTTACTGTAAACAATGCTTGGCCATATTCTACTAATTGACCGTCCTTAACAAGTATGTCAACGATTTCTCCGTTTTCTTCAGCTTCAATTTCATTAAATAACTTCATTGCCTCAACAATACATACAATTGAATCTTTTTTCACTTTCGAACCTCTTGATACGTAGTTATCCTCTTCCGGCGATGGAGAAGCATAAAAAGTACCGACCATAGGTGAAGTGATTGTATGTAAATTCGTAATTGGTGCTTCTTGTTTTACTTCAGGTTCTGCTTGCTGTTGTCCTGCTGGTCTAACATCCTTAACAGGTTCTTGAACCGCTATTGCAGCCGGTACCTCTTTGATGATTTGTACAGGTTGATCAGCACCTGTTTTCTTCATTTTAATTTTTGTTCCTTCTTGTTCATATACAAATTCGGTAATGCTTGATTGGTCAACTAATTTAATAATTTCTCGAATTTCTTGTACTTTCAACATCCTTGGCACCCCTTGTCCTATTTTTAATATTGGTTGGTAATAGAAAGTGCAGCTTACCTGCATTTGGTTAGTACAGCCATCCGCCATACCTATTTAATAATACTGGTTCTACTTCATACTCTATCAAAAATTATCATGACCAGCTACTATTATCATACGGTAAGACCACCCTAACATTCAACCCAACGTGAATAAAGCGCTTACTTCCTTTATTTATTCTACCTCTTATTTCGAAAATTGAGAATCATTTGACAGCCATTTCTTTTACTCCTGCAACTCCTATGAAGGTTCGCAATATACATTAACCAGATAATCGTCTACTTAAAAGCAAAAAAAATAACCGCGAGGCCTAATATGCCATCTGCGGTTTTATATTATTTATTTTTTTGGTTGGTGTTCAACGACAACATTTTGTGCATTTTTCACTTCACTGTCTACTAGCTGCACAATTTCATTTGCCGCTTCTTTAGATAATTCATCAGCTTTTACTAATACATTTACATCACTGCCTTCAATCCGGACCAAAGCCGCCTCTAAATCCAATGAAGAGACAATCGTTGTCTCGAGGATTTCTTCTGAAATTCTAGCCTCACTGATTTGTTCAATTGCATCATAGGCTTTATTGATATCATCTGAAGACATATCGCCTTTACCCATTTCTGCATCATATTTTTCACTTTGCTTCGAACGTTCTTCATCAATGGCAATTCTCATCGCTGCAAATTCGTCATCACCAGAGGTAATCGTAACTTGTGCTTTTTCTTCTGATGATCCACTTTCTTTCGCTTTTTCAACCGCTTGTTCTTTTTCTTGTTCTTTTTCTTGTTCTTCAGTCACAGCCATATTTGTTCCTTGCTGCTCAGGCGATGTCAAATAATAAACGGACAATACGACCACTAGGCTTAACATGGTTAATAACCACACCGTTTGTTTTTTCAATAACATTGTAAAATTCCCCCTTATTTTTTGGGTAAAACAGAAACCCGATGGCTTGGTACATCCAAAGCACGTGTTACTGCTTCAATAATCCATTTTTTGATTTGAATGTTGTCAGCACCTTTTGCTACCACCAAAACACCACTCACCTGAGGCTTTCTCGTTTCAGATATTATCGGCTCTTCTTTATCGCTGTTCTTGATGATAACAAGCTGCTCATCCACGGAGGTATCTTCTACAGTGCGTTTACCACCTTCTTGATCCGTTTCATCTGTAACTTGTCTTTGCGTAGTTTTGTTTTTCTCATAAATATTTTTTTCTGATGCCTCGACATAGACAACAACCTTCACATCCTCGACTCCAGCAATCGATTCAAGCGCGTCCTTCATTTCATTTTGTAAATACACCTCATAATCTCGTGAATTTTTAAATTCTGTATTCGCCTTTTTGCCAAATACCTCCACATCTTCCTCCGTCTCATTCTGATTAAATACAGATGCAGCAGTATCATTCGTTGAGGGCGGCTGGTCGGTATTAATAACGTTGCCTGCAATCATAATTCCGGTTCCGAGGAGCAGGACAACCACTGCATACAGATACATTGGCGGTTTCTTTTCCTTGCCTTCCTCTTCTTTTAGCTTTAAAAGGCGGGTTATCCATGCGAATGGACCTTTATCATTTTTCAACAGCATCGCCCCCCTTTTTCCCGGCTATTTCAATTATTTCCTCATCAACCGACCATTGGTCTGCAAGAAATCCCTTTACTCTTTCAGCTTCAGAGGATTGATCAACTTGTCTTTTTGTATTAATCTCTACTTTCGCTACTGCTTCCACCACTTCATCCTTTTCTTTTGAATCAACAAGTACAAGCGTGATTTTTTGTAAATCGAGATCCTCTGGTGTCCTTGCCTGCCCCTTTTGCTCTCCTTTAATATCAATCTCTGCTATTTCCATTTGATACTTATCTATCAACTCCTCTTCGACACCTGTCTTCAATAGGACAGCCATTTTTTTTAAAATATATGCATCTTGCTCTACTTGTATTTCTTTTTTCTTTAATTCTGTTAAATTTTCGAGATTATTTCCTTCACCATTTTGAAAATCTTTCGTGACTACTGTCAGCAGCCCTTCAAAATCCTTGTTAAACAATTCAAGAATTGGAGACAGAATAACGGCAATTAACAGTAAACCAATTGTCATTTTGGCATATTTTTGCATAGCTGAGCTTGGAAGCAGCATATCAATGACCGTTGCTAGAAGGACAAAAAGAATGATATTCGTAACCCAGCCCGTTATAAATTCCAAAAAAGCTCTCCCCCTATCTGACCATTAAGGTGATATTACCAGCCGCAATAATGATCGTAATACTAAGGAAAAACATCATTGAGACAATAGCCAGCGCTGCAAAAATATAGATCATGCTCTTACTAATGATGTCGAGACATTTGATGACTGGGCCCCCTCCTAAGGGCTGTAATAGACTTGCTGACAATTTATAAATGAGAGAGAGGGTTAAAATCTTTAATGCAGGAAAAACAACGATTAACAGCAGAACTGCTACTCCCGCCATCCCCACCATATTTTTCAATAAGACCGAGGCACTAATGACCGTATCCGTAGCATCTGTAAACATTCTTCCGATAACGGGTATAAAGTTTCCCGTTACAAACTTAGCCGTTCTAATCGTAATGCCATCCGCTACCGCTGAGGTTGATCCTTGGACAGAAATCACGCCCAAAAAAATAGTCATGAACGCGCCAAGAAGGCCAATGGCCCAATTTCGAAGCATCTGGGCAAGCTGGGTTACTTTATACTGCTCAGTGAGTGTACTCACAATATTAAGGATGGCTGACAAAAAGAGCATCGGCAGGACTACGTATTGAATCAAAATCCCGCTCGTATTCATCAAAAAGATCAGTACTGGATGAAAAAAAGCCGCTGAGATAATCCCACCCGAAGAAGCAACGAGCGCTAACAGCAAAGGAATCATGGCCATCAAAAAGGCAATCATCTTATCAATGGTCTCCGTCGTATATTGAATGGCCACATGAAAGCTATTGAGAGCTAGAATGATTAACACCATATAAACAATAGAATACGCAACCTTACTGATTGAGCTTTGCTCAAAGGCATTTTGCAGTGATTGTAGAAACATACTGAATATCGTCAGCAAGATCAGCGACCCCAATAGCTTTCCGTTGACCAACAGTTCATGAAAAACAAATTTCCCTAACCCCTTAAACCATTCAGAAAAGGAAAACTCTTTATCACCCGTGACGAAATCCATGAAGCTTCCCTTCTGACTTTCTGGTAGAAAACCGCCGTATTCGGTGACAATATCGTCCCAGAACTTCGTAATATCTTCTATACCAATACGTTCTATTTGGGACTGAACCAGTTCATCCGTAAGTGTTTCTTCATCATTTTCAGCAGCTGTTGCAACGTCGGCTTGTACAATAAACAGGACAAGCACTACTAGGAATGCATAGAGGATCCATTGCTTCATTTTTTCACCCCATTAAACGCAATTAACTTGGTATCAATTGAATAATTGTTTCAATGATCACCGTCAAAATTGGAATTGCCATTGCGAGGATAAGGATTTTCCCGCTTAACTCAATTTTAGAGGCGAGTGATCCCTGACCTGCATCTTTTGTTATTTGTGAGGCGAATTCTGCAATGTAAGCAATACCGATAATTTTTAGAATCGTTTCCATGTACATCATATTGACATGCGCATTTACTGCCAGGCTTTCAAGCATTTTTATAATTTCATAGATTTTATCCGCTAAAAACAGAAAGATAGAACACCCAACAAAGACAATTAATAAAAAGGCGAAATTAGGTTTCTGTTCTTTTAGAATTAAGGCGAGAAAGGTAGCAATTAGGGCTACTCCGGCAATTTTAATTATTTCAATGGCCGATCCCTCCCTACTGAAATAGAAAGACTGATTTTATTTTTTGAAATAAATCTTCAATAATGGAGGCTACCATGAATAAAATATAGATAAAGCCAAAAAGTGTTACCCACTGGGCATACTCCTTTTTACCGACTTGATCTAGAATGGTGTGGATGAATGCCACCACAATCCCAACACCCGCTATCTTAAAGATGATATCAACATCAATCCCCATACTAATCTCCCCCTATAGCAGCAATAGAGTCAATAACAGACCAGATAAAAACCCTAAGCTCTTCATCATCTTTTCATACTTCAGCTGTCGGTCGATTGCTTCTGCTTCCTCCCGTTCAAGATGTGTTAAAGTAAGTAAAATCTGCTTTTGCTGATGGTGCCGATCATGGCGTCCCAGCGTTTCACCAAACTGTACAAGAATTTCGAATTCTCCCTGCTTAAGAGCCAGCAATCCCCATACTCGCTGTAAGCTTTCCTCCCATGCTTGTTTTACCGTGGTATTTCCTGAAGAAAGAAGGCCCGAAAAGGATTCAAAAAATAGGGATAGCGGCATTGGTACCAGCTTGGATAGCTTTCTCGCTGCATCTTGCAGAGGGGTTTGTCCGTACATAATTTCCGCTTCTAACGATTGTAGTGCCAGCTTGATTTGACGCAGCTGCTTGGGTCTCAGTGCAAGATGCTTCGCTGCCTCAAAACCTGCCCAGGTTGTCACGAGAATAATGATCGCTGCTCCAATCAATTTGATCACTTATTGCCCACCTCATCTTTATTTACTACTCGTCCCTGACCATCTATAATTCGATAGACCCGATTTGAGCCTTCCGCTCGGTTTAACTCGACGAATCGCTCAAAAATGTTCATATCGAGGATTTTCGCAATAAAGGGACGTTTCTTCACTTCTGCTAATGAATGTCCATGTGTAGTAATTAACATCGTAATTCCTGAATTGACTGCTTCCAACACAGCGTCTGCATCTTCATTCCGCCCAATTTCATCGGCAACTAGGACGTCCGGAGACATCGAACGGATTAACATCATCATTCCTTCAGCTTTTGGGCATCCATCAAGCACGTCAACCCGGGGACCAAACTCAAGCTGCGGAATACCATTCACACAACCAGCAATCTCAGAACGCTCGTCAACAATCCCTACCTTTTTCGGGGGTATGTTCATCGACTCACTTCCTGTTGAAATGATTCTAGCCATATCTCGAAGCAACGTTGTTTTCCCCGTCTGCGGCGCTCCAATAATCATCGTGTGAAGCCAGCCATTACTATACACACTTGGCATCAGCATTTCAGCGGCTCCAATTTTCTGCCGGGCAATCCGGATATTGAAAGAAGAAACGTCCCGTATTGCTTTTACACGACCATTTTCGAGAATTACTTTCCCTGCCAACCCAACACGATGTCCCCCGCTGATGGTTATATATCCTCGTCTCAATTCCTCTTCGACGGTATAGAGGGAAAAATGACTTAAGTGATTAAGAAGCTGTTGGGCATCCTCTGAATCTGCTGTATATGGTAAAAATGCAGGTTCTCCTGCAACCATGATTTCCAGTGGTCGTCCTACTCGAACGCGCAGCTCCTCAATTTGGGCAGTTAAGGCTTCGGGAATTCTGCGAAACTGCTCCTGAAGTTTTTTTGGCAAAAAGGATATGACCGTCTCCATTCCACGAACCCTCCTATTTGCTGTGATTCATTAGTTAAAATGTATGCCTCCTATACTACTTTATGACAAGCTTTCGGCACTTGCGGGTAAATAACCGTGATAAATTTACGAGAAACTAAAGCAAAACGACACAAAAAACCGGACCCCCTTAAAGGAGTTCGGTCAGTTTGTAGAGAAAAGACTGTTCGAAATGGTTCATCCCGTTCTCTAATTAGTACTGTTATTAGTTTCAATACTTCGTGTTTTAATTTTGGCTTCTGTTTAAAATCAAATTAAATTTTGAAAGTCCGTGGATTGCAGTGGAAGGCGTGAAGACTCCTGCGGGAATAGCGGGACAGGTGAGACCCCGCAGGAGCGTATGCATTGATGCGGCTTACCGCCCGCCCCTTGGATAAGCGAAGCGCCTGGAACGGAAATCAACAACCCAATACTAAAAACAAAAAAAGACTGTAGACAAGCTGGATTTCCATCCAAATTTGTCTACAGTCAAAAATCACAATATTATGCGCGTGAAACGTAAGATGCTTCACTCGTATTGATAATTAATTTGTCACCTTCGTTAATGAAGAATGGAACTTGAACAGAAAGACCTGTTTCAAGCGTTGCAGATTTTGTACCGCCTGAAGACGTATCACCCTTAATACCTGGTTCAGTTTCAGTCACTTCAAGAACAACCGTATTTGGAAGAGCAACCCCTAATGTTTCACTTTGGAATGACATCACGTGAACTTCCATGTTTTCTTTTAGGAATCTTAGTTCGTTCTTAATTGAATCTCCTGGAAGTTCAATTTGGTCATATGTTTCGTTATCCATGAACACATGATTATCGCCGCTTGCATATAAATATTGCATTTTACGGTTTTCGATATGTGCTTTAGCTACTTTTTCACCGGCACGGAACGTTTTTTCCTGAATAGAACCAGTACGGATATTACGAAGTTTAGAACGCACAAATGCTGCACCTTTACCAGGTTTAACATGTTGGAATTCAATAACTTGCCAAATAGCGTTATCTACTTCGATTGTTACGTTGGTTTTAAAATCATTTACAGAAATCATTTAATTTCCTCCTACATCTTTACAAAATAAGTAGTTTCTTTGGTGAATGTGTTAATGCTTCGTTGCCTTCTTTAGTGATAAGTGTATCATCTTCGATGCGTACACCGCCAATTTCGGGCAGATAAATACCTGGTTCAACCGTTACTGCCATACCTGGCATTAGGATGACATCTGATTTAGCAGATAGTCCAGGCTCTTCATGGACTTCAAGTCCAATTCCATGACCAGTTGAATGACCGAAATAAGGACCGTATCCGTGACCCTCGATAATATCCCTCGTTAGAGCGTCCGCTTCTTTACCAGTCATACCAGGCTTAATGCCAGACATTCCGGCTAATTGGGCTTCTAGAACAATTTGATAGATCTTTTTCAATTCATCTGATGGCTGGCCCACTGCAAGCGTTCTGGTTATATCAGATACATACCCATTATAGTAGGCACCATAATCCAGGGTTACAAAGTCACCACTTTCAATGACTTTACTTGTCGCAACACCATGTGGAAGAGCAGAACGTTTCCCAGAAGCGACGATGGTATCGAATGAAGAGGAAGTCGCTCCTTGTCTTCTCATAAAGAATTCAAGCTCATTTGAAATTTCAAGCTCGGTTAAACCCGGGCGAATGAAGGTAACAATATGCGCAAATGCTGCATCTGCAATCTCGGCAGCGTCCTTTAATATCTTAATCTCTGCAGGAGTCTTTATCAAGCGTAATTTCTCGGTCAGACCTGATACTGGAGTCAATTCACCTAAGAATACGCTTTCCAACGCTTTATAATATGAATAAGTTACCTGATCCTGCTCAAAGCCAAGCTTTTTAATCCCCATTGCCTTGGCTTGTTCGGCAACAGCAGCCACCACGCTGCCCTTATGCTTAATAATCTCATATCCAACCGCTTGCTTGGCGGCCTGCTCCATATAACGGAAATCTGTAATAAATTTTGCTTCTGATTGAGAAATTAAGACAACGCCTGAACTTCCTGTGAAATTTGACATGTAGCGAATATTATATGTATTTGTTAGTAAACATCCATCTAATCCGGCTTTTTCCATTGCAGCTCGGAACTGCTCTAATTTTATCATGACTCTGATCTCCCCTTTACAATGTTCACTAATGCCTCTAAAGCAAGGCCGTATCCTTCAATCCCCAGCCCAACAATTTGACCGGCACATACAGGTGCAATTACCGATACATGACGAAAACTTTCTCGAGCATGAATGTTAGAAATATGAACCTCTATAACTGGAAGCTCAATCCCAGCAACAGCATCTCTAATGGCGTAACTATAATGTGTGAAGGCTCCAGGATTGATAATTACCCCTTCCACGCCCTCATCTTCTGCCCAGTGCAGCTTATCAATGATTGCCCCTTCATGATTGGATTGGAAACAGATTAATTCAGTCTGAAGATTCTGGGCTTTTTCTATCAAGCTTAGTTCCAGTTCTGGGAGTGTTGTCCTGCCATAATGGACAGGCTCCCTTTTCCCCAAACGGTTTAAATTCGGTCCGTTTATCAATAATAGCTTGCTCATATGACTCACCTGCTCACCTAAAAAATAGAATGTTCAACAAGAACATTCTATCATATATCAAAATTTTCATACTATATTTTTTATTCTTTAAAAGCGGGCATTTGTTTGTGCTTGCTGTCTCTTTTTATGGAGTTGTAATTCTTGATATTCGTAGGACACAGAAGTACCTACAAATACGCCATATAAGAGAAATAGACAAAAGCTTGAAAAACCAGTATTGAAATTCATTTGGGCAAACGAGGGCAAATCAGAAAACATAGGTGATATCAGTCCAAAAAGCAGCAGCCATAAAAGGATCCCGAAAATAATGCCGCCAAAAATACTTTTTATTTTTCTCATTACACCATAATAAAGCAAGGCAAACAGAACAGATAAGCAACAGTAAATAATAAGTGAAATGAACATACCCAGCACTTTATTAATCCACTTGCCGTCGAACCAAGACGTTAAAATAAAACGAGGACTAACATCCATAAAATTCAAAAATGTAAAGCCAAAACCAACGAGACACCACAGCAACCCTCCAAATAAACCAATAACCACAACATACTTAATAATAGGTGGGTTCTGTTGACTAGAATGGATACCTTGTTCATTTTTTGTTGACATTTATTTCACCTCCCTTTTTATCATGCCCTTACTTAAATTGGAATATTATTTAAGTAATCAATAGATTTGCTAGAGGTTTTCAGTAATTTTTTGTATGATAGGTATATACACTTAAGGCGCAGAAGCAAACAACAATCCCTGAGTGAAAATCTAGTATAAGTTGGTGTAGAAATGTCCGATACCCAAAAGCCGGTGTACGGAGGGCAAGCAGTTGTCGAAGGCGTCATGTTTGGCGGTAAGTATCACACAGTTACTGCAGTACGCCGCAAGGATCAAACAATCGACTATTTCCGACTGCCTCGCGAGCAAAAACCGTTCATGAAAAAACTAAAGAAAATTCCATTTATTCGTGGAATTGTAGCCCTTTTGACCTCAAGCGGGACCGGATCAAAACATTTAAATTTCTCTGCGGAGCAATTTGAAGAAAATGAAGAAAATGGAGAGAAAAAGGAAGAGAAACAACCATCGAAGATTGGTATGTGGCTGGGTGTCGCGGTCATTGGTGTACTTTCCTTCCTTTTCGGGAAAACCCTCTTCACCTTGATTCCTCTCTTTCTAGCTGAGCTGACACGTCCAATCTTTAAAAGCGATCTATCTCAAATTCTTATTGAAGGATTATTTAAATTAGTTCTACTGCTTTGCTATATTTACTTTGTCTCACTCACACCCATGATAAAACGAGTATTCCAATATCATGGTGCAGAGCATAAAGTAATTAACTGCTTTGAAAGCGGCAAACCGCTTACGGTAGAGAATGTTCAATCTTCATCAAGACTTCATTACCGCTGCGGAAGCAGTTTTATTCTTTTCACTGTGTTTGTCGGTGTTTTTGTGTATATGCTTGTACCGACCGAGCCCTTATGGTCACGTGTTGTCAACCGAATGATGCTTATACCCGTTGTTCTCGGCATCGCTTTTGAAGTGCTTCAAGTCACGAATCTGGTCAGAAATATTCCTGTTCTTCGTTTATTAGGATACCCTGGTCTGTGGCTGCAGCTCTTAACAACAAAAGAACCTGCAGATGATCAAGTGGAGGTTGCACTTGCTTCCTTTAACGAACTGCTTAGAATGGAAAAAGAAACGGAAGAAGGTTTAACAACAGCGGAGATTGTGTAGGTGTATGGTAAGAAGTTTATTTTTTGGTTATTGTTTAAAATGACGTAAAACTGTATAAAATGCTCTTAAGGAGGTGTCTTTGTTGAATCGTTCAATTTCATCATATATTGTCTATGGAATAGTAATTCTTGGACTGATTGGCTTAGTCAGCCGTATTCTTTATAGCCCGGGGCAGTTATTCAAACAGGTTTTAATCATGGCGATTACAGCAGGAATTGTTTACGTAATTTATAAGCGGTTAACAAAGGGTAAGCCTGAAAAAAAAGAGCAGCGTGCATTTTTAAAAGCAGCCAAAAGATCTAAAAAACGGCTAAAACAAAGATCAGGCAGTAACAGCCGCGATAATATAGCTAGTTTTTCTGTTGCTAAATCAAAGAAAACAATCAAGCCACGAAAAAAATCTGACATTCATCTAACGGTTATTGAGGGAAAAAAAAATAAAAAGAAAAATCGGGCTCTTTTCTAAAGGGCAGCAGGCTGACAAGATACCTTGTCAGCCCCTTTTTTATTTATCCTGTTAGAACCCTCCGAAGAAGCTTAATATGTCCAAGTTTTTAGGAATGTGTAAGCAAATTCCCTTCCACGTTCAATGAGCTCTTCTTTTCGCTGTTCTGTCAGCATAAAGTCTGTACCTGAAACATCTTTCATTGGGATAAACATAATATTTTTAGCAAGTTTTTTTGAGATATGCCGGGAATCATGGGCATCCTTCATGGTTTTAAAAAGGGCACCAAACATCTCAATGGCATTATCAATCTTTCCCACCTGATCCAAGTCTGCATCACTGGTGAATTTCAACCCGATAACTGGCCGAACTTTTCTAATATGTTCGGATTCAAACAACCACATGGGAAAATTACTAAGGACACCTCCATCTACAAAGAGGGTATCTACTTTGTTGATTTTCAATTTTACTGGTTCAAAAAAATAAGGGATACTACAGCTCATTCGTACAGCTTTTGCAATAGAAAATGAATGAGGATTAATACCATATTTAGGTAAATCATCAGGCAGAACAACCAGCCTGCCGTTCGTAATATCAGATGTGATAATTCTAAGCGATTGCGGCGGGATATCCCCAAAAGTAACCAATCCTTTTTTAGAAAGAATTTCCGCAATCCAATGTTCGAGCGCTTCTCCCTTATATAAGCCAAGCTTCCAGTACAATAATAGCCATTCAGCAAAAGGGATCTTAAGAAAATTTCGTTTATCAAGTAAATGACTCATATTAACGGTTGAAAGCAGTCTTTGGATATCCTTCCCAGAGTAACCTGCAGCAATTAAAGCGGCTACAATGGATCCTGCACTCGTTCCTGCGGTCTGATTAATAACAAAACCCCTGTCCTCTAATACCTGAAGAGCTCCCACCATAGCAAAGCCCTTTATGCCTCCTCCTGAAAACACTCCATCAATAATCATTCCTTGCCCTCCCCATTTCGGGTCCTATTACAATTTAATCAAGGGAAAGGATGATTATGACTTTAAAAATTTATTACGTAAAATACTGAACCACTGAATCTGGGAAAAACTCTTTCACATACCCTCTTATAACGGTCTCTAACTCCGCTGCTTCTTCCGTTTTATAGACATACTTCCCGATTCCGTACCGACCCCATTTATATTTCCGTTTTGATTCATCCAGTTGAAGTTTTGATTTTGGATAATTTTTTTCTATGACCTTTTTGGCCGGCCCTGTGAACCGATGCTGAATTAACTCAAAGGTTAATCCTGGTGTCTCTACCCCTTCTAATGCAGCTGAAAGTCGTTCAAAGAGCTCTCTGTAACCCCCCTGCCAATCATCGTGTCTGTAAATGGGTGCTACGATAAAACCAAGCGGATAACCTGCCTTTGCTACTTTACGGGCAGCTTCCATTCTTTCTTCAAAGCTGGATGTTCCCGGTTCAAAATTTTTAATGACGTATCGAGAATTAATACTAAAGCGAAAACGTGTCTTCCCATTATGCTTCGCATCAAGTAAATGATCGACATGATGGAATTTGGTCACGAAACGCAGCTGGCCATATTCAGTTTGACCGATAAACTCAATCGTTTTTTTGAGTGAATGTGTTAAATGGTCAATTCCTACAATATCTGATGTACAAGCGGCCTCAAATCGGGTAATTTCCGGCGCCCGCTCATCCATATAACCTTGAGCCGCTGCAAAGATTTCATCTAAGTTGACGTATGTCCGGATATACGGCTTCGAACCAAGCGTCGTTTGCAAATAACAGTAATGACAATGTCCCATACAACCTGTCGCTAACGGGATAGCATATTCTGCAGAGGGCTTTGATGTATCAAATTTCAAGGTTTTTCTTATTCCAACGACAAGTGTTGATTTAGCAACTCGGTACTTTTGAAAATCATTGTCACCTGGAAGGTCTCGAATCTGATTATGTGAGGTCGTCTGCCTGATTTCTGTTCCTAACTGTTCAAACTTTTCCTTTAATTCACGACCAAGCGGATACTCAAGAGCACGGGGCTCAATGTAAACTAATTGCGGGCTAAATGGTTTCATGACATTTCTCCAATCCATTCAAATGATAAATATCTAACTACATAGAAATAGTTTTTTCATTTTTTTTATTGTTATGTATCATCCAACTGTTTCTTATCATGTCCTGAACACTCACATATATCGAGAAAGAGCTAAAACAAAAAAAATCCGCCGGAGTTTCCGGAGGATTCAGACTGTAGACAAACTCAGGTCAGATTTAAAATCGAGATGTTGATTTCCATTCCAGGCGTTTCGCTTTCCGCGGGCGGGCGGTGAGCCGCATCAATGCTCACGCTCCTGCGGGGTCTCACCTGTCCCGCTGTTCCCGCAGGAGTCTTCACGCCTTTCACTTCAATCAACCGTCTTTCTAAAGTTAATCTAGATAAAACCTTGCGATTGAAAGGGTTATCCTAGAACAAATTCAGCAGGACATAAGTGATTTAAAAAACGGATACTATGTCAATAAAGAACTATAAAATAACAGTAAGCCTATTAAAAGCCATGTTCTGCCTCGATAAGCAGGAAAACATCCATGAAATATGTACAAAATACCAAAAGAGGTTCGGAATGAAACCATTCCGAACCCCTTTTGTTACAAACTGAATTCTCCGGAGTTTCCGGAGGGTTTTTCTGTTGGTTCAGAAACACTACTAACCATTATAAATTGCTTTCTTCTTATGCCACTAGAGCTCGTTAGTACACTATAGTTTTTCAAAAAAAGTATCCTAATAGTGACTACCTAGATGCTTTACAAACCAATTGCAAGCTTCAAGCTTCATATAATAATTAAATTGGTGATCGACAAAAGGCATGCTTAGTCGAAGATTTTCTGGCTGTTCAGCGTACAACGGTAACAACTTTTCATAGAGTTTTAATGAATAAGTAAATAGTGAATCTGTATCTTGATCACCATTGATCATTAGTAATGGTTTTGGTGAAAAATTACTCAACTTTTCAAATGGATCTATCATTTCAATGTAATCTGTTCTTTTTGCTATTTCTTTTTCTGCAAGCTGAATCGGTTCTTTCCATTGTTCATAAGTACTAGTTGAAAGGATACTATCTTTCCATGCTTTTGTAAAAGATGGCTTTCCAGCTATTGGAACCGCAACTTTAATATCAGGATTATTTGCTGCGATATAAAATGTTGAATACCCTCCCATAGAAAAACCTGATATTCCTATTTTATTCTTATCAATCTCATCTCTACTTTTAAAATATTCAATGAGATTTTGTATATCGAATGCAGACTGTTCAATTACTTCATGCATATGAACATAAGAATCAAGTCCAGTATCTGGTGGAAATACGTTAGAAAATTTGTTGGTCTCGGTGTTCACTTTCCTCATACCATGGTCTTTGCAGTCGATACTAACATAATAAAACCCTTTTTTTGCAAGCATATAACCAAAATCTAATGCTTGCTCACAATCTTCTCCATATCCATGAAGAAAAAAGATTAATGGGCATTTTTTTAATTCACTTTGATAAATACTCAAAATCGGTATGTTATCCACTATGCAATTTTCTATTATTATTTTTGGCATTAGTGATACCTTTCTTATTAATAATTCTATTTACCTCTAAAATAAATATTGTCCCTTTGAACTTACTCCTTTCTTGCTTAGCAACATGTTCCTTCTTCAAGTAAACTACTTCGGTAGTTTACGTACTTTTCTTCACAGTTATATAGTGATATTAGCATAATTATCCAACAAAAAAACACCTCACCTCTAAAAAATCTATAGAGGTGAGATGTTTTAATCAAACTTTTTTAAAGAACTACATTTGCTGTGTACTCTTATTTTACAAGCCGCATTTAAGCTGTGCGCCGCAATTAGTACATGTATTACAGCCGCCCATTTCTTTAATCTCGCCTTTGCGGCAGACTGGGCAGGTATTGCCGACTTCAGAACCAATTGTCACATTAGTAGAACGTAATTCATTAATCGTATCGACAAGGACAACTTTTTTCTTTTCTTCAACTACAGACTCTTCCTTTGTATCAGAGAAAACATTTTCTTCTGCTTTTAACGTCAGCACCTGACTGTCACGGCTACCATCTACATAGACAGTACCGCCTTTCGCTCCGCCTTTGTATAGACGCTGGTATACCTGTTCAACTTGTTCTACGGTATAGCCCTTTGGCGCATTAACCGTTTTACTAATAGAACTGTCAATCCAGCGTTGAATGATACATTGAACATCAGCATGTGCTTCTGGTGATAATTCCATTGAAGATACGAACCATTCAGGAAGCTTATTAGGATCTGTTTCTGGATGTTGATCCAAGTATTCTTGAACAATATCTGCTTTTACTTCAATGAATTTTCCTAAGCGGCCGCTGCGGAAATACGTAAAGGAGAAGTATGGCTCAAGACCTGTTGAAACACCAACCATTGTTCCGGTACTGCCTGTAGGGGCAACCGTTAATAAATGGGAATTCCGAATTCCATGTTCAAGAATGCTGTCACGGATATCTTCAGGCATTTTTTTCATAAAGCCTGTATTGATAAACCGATTACGCAGCTCTGCTTCTTCTGTATCACTTTCACTTGTTAAGAATGGGAAACTACCCTTTTCTTCTGCAAGCTTAACAGATGTGCGGTACGCTGTTTCAGCGATCGTTTCAAACACTTTATCTACCAGCATATTGCCTGCTTCAGAACCATATTCCGTTTCACAATAAATAAGCAGATCATGAAGACCCATTACACCTAGTCCAACACGTCGTTCTCCTAATGCTTGGTGTTTGTTTTCTGCTAAGAAGTAAGGCGTGGCATCGATGACATTATCCTGCATCCTGACTCCAACCTCAACCGTTTGTTTCAATTTCTCAAAGTTCACGGTTTTACTCTCTTTGTCAGCCATTTCTGCAAGATTGACCGCAGCAAGATTACACACTGAATAAGGTGCTAGAGGCTGTTCTCCACAAGGGTTTGTTGCCACTACTTGCTGACCGTATGCTTTCGCATTCGTCATGTCATTCGCATTATCAATAAAGAAAATACCAGGCTCTGCTGAATAGGTCGCACAAATATTAATTAAGTTCCAAAGTTCTTTAGCTTTGATGGTACGATATACACGGACTTTATGGCCGAGTTTTTCCCACTCACGAACATCGCCGATTTTATGCCATTCTTCATTATAAATCTTCATTTCCTCAGCATCGTAAGATTCTACATCTGGGAATCGCAGATCATACGTCCCGTCATTTTCGACAGCTTCCATGAATTCCTTGGTCAGACAGATTGAAATATTAGCCCCTGTTAGGAAATCCGGATTATGAACTGTATAAGTACCGCCAGTTTCTAAACGTTCCTCGGCATCATGAATGATTTTTTCATTAAATCCACCCAACCCTGGAATTTGTTTATAGTTTAAAATCCCTTGATACATGGCCTCTTCTTGTTCAGTCAGCGGCGTAAATTTCAATTTATCGCTCGCATGTTTTTTAATCTTTGGATCTTTTGTATTCGCCATTAAGAAACGGAGAATTCGTGGATTTTGCATTTTAGAGATGATGAACTCAGCAATATCAGGATGCCAATCCGTCAGCATAATCATTTGTGCTCCACGACGGCTTCCGCCTTGTTCCACTAGATGTGTCAGCTTAGCAATATCATCGAGCCATGAAACCGACCCGGAAGATTTACCATTAACACCTTTAGCAAGCGTATTCCTTGGGCGGAGCGTTGACCCGTTTGTGCCGACACCGCCTCCACGGCTCATAATTTCCATGACTTGTTTACGGTGTTCAGAGATTCCTTCTCTTGAATCAGCTACGAAAGGCATAACATAACAATTAAAATACGTAACATCCGTTTCTGCACCAGCTCCATACAGGACCCTTCCAGCAGGAACAAAGTTCAAGTCAGCAAGTTCATTATAGAACTTTTCAAACCATTCTTGACGTTTTGCTTCTGTCGTTTCAACAGAGGCTAGTCCTGTTGCATTTCTTTTGGCTATTTGTTCATAGTAAATTTCAAGCGGCTTTTCAATAACATCAAGTGGGCGGTTAACGATTCCTGTTTCTAACTCTTCTTGGGTATCTAGTGCACCGAGGAATTCTTTTTCCACTAATACCTGTGCGCGTTTGCTTTCCCAATCAATATTTACAATGTATCCAAGTCCTCTTGCTGGGAATTTCGGATCTTCCTTAATGGTTAAAACGACAAAATCACCAATAGAGAGTGTAATTTTTTCTGTATCTTTAAACGAGTAACGGTCAATCATTACTAGTCTTGAAACACCTTTATGAGTCATATTCATTTCTGGGGTAATTGGATGGACCTGAGGAAATAGTGAAATATCCTTATTTAAACTTTCTACATTCAGGCTTATTTCTTTTTGTACAACAACGGACATGTTTCCCTCTCCTTTTATCAAAATATCGACTTTTATCTACTTTCTAATGCTCGATATCTATACGTAAGTTCATTAGTTGGTTCTCGTTTAGTAAAGTACCCTCAATTTATCATACAAAACTCTTTTAATCAATATATAGTATAGAAAATATTTACACAACCACTACATCTTGTGTAGACTTCGGACATAGATTTTTTTTGTCAAACAACAAACTACTTAAATTAAGTAGAAAAAGCGAGAATATTATCGAATTTCATTTGTTTTTTGGCGAATTTCAATCATTTTAAGGCTTGCATTATTTCAGAGTCAGGCCAATCCTTTCATACCAAAGGAAAGACTCATAATGAAAAAAAGTGCAAAAAAAAATATATGTCTATTAAACTACTTGCTTTTCTGTTTTTCTCCTGTTAAAGACAAGCAGTAGTCAACAGAAAAAAAAGCGACGGAAGTCTTATACTGAACTGTTGTCCAGATTTAGCCAACCGTCTGCTTTATCTCATGAAATTCCAATCATCTGATTCATATTTTTCTTTTGCCAGTCTTTTCACTTCTTGATCCTGCTCCGCGGTAAGCTGATAGGACACAAGATTCACGCCCAAACCTTCAGCAAATCCCGCTTTAAAGGCTGCCTTTGCTTCGATAAGAGATATTGTTCTATCGGCAATATCATTCATTGCGACCGCTTTATCGTTAAACTTCTTCATCATTCGCGCTTTATCTTGCTCGTTTGTGAAATTAAATAAACTAAAAAGCTTTTCTTCCTCCAGCTCCAGTAAAATCGAGCCATGTTGGAGAATGACGCCTTTTTGTCTCGTTTGAGCACTTCCAGCTACCTTTCGCCCTTCAACGACAAGCTCATACCAGCTTGAAGCATCAAAACAGACTGCCGATTGCGGAGCCTTTAAGGCCTGTACTTCTACCTCGGTCTGAGGGACTGCAAAATAGGCTTCCATCCCTAGATTTTGAAATCCTTTTAAAATTCCTTCAGAAATAACCCGGTAAGCTTCTGTAACATTCTTAGGCATATCGGGATATTCTTCTGTCACGATGACACTATACGTTAACTCATGTTCATGTAAAACCGATCTGCCGCCTGTCGGTCTTCTCACAAAGCCAAGACCGCGCTCGCTTACTTCTTTTAAATTTATTTCTTTCTCAGCACGCTGAAAATACCCAATAGACAAAGTCGCCGGTTCCCAAGTATAAAACCGAATAATCGGAGGGATACTGCCCTCACTATGCCAATTAAGAAGGGCTTCATCAAGTGCCATATTGTAGCTTGGAGAACAAGCTCCCGAATCAATAAATGCCCAAGTATTGTTTTTCATAAAAAACCCACTTTACCAAGGATTTAATCTTCAGTAGTTTAACAAATATTGCTGAATAAAAAAAGGAAACCGATTCGGAACAAATAAGAAGGAGCCAAGCTGATAAATTCTTTTTGATTATCTCCTTGGACAATTATATAATATAGGATGAACAATTGTTTCATCATGAAAGGGGTTTATTATCTGTGAGTTGGTATGTAATTATTATTATTCTTATTGCCATTATTGGGTATTCCGTATTCAATTTTGTCAGTCAAAAGCGTCAAGTCAAAACCCTTACCCAAGAAGAGTTTGTTGAAGGGTACCGTAAAGCGCAGCTTATCGATGTACGGGAAGGCAATGAGTTTGAAGCAGGTCATATCCTTGGAGCAAGAAATATTCCATTGACTCAGCTAAAAACCCGCCAGCAGGAACTGCGTAAAGACAAACCCGTTTACTTATATTGCCAAAGTGGTATGCGCAGCGGTCGAGCCGCTCAAATGCTGCACCGTCAAGGGTACCGTGAATTGTATCAGCTTAAAGGCGGCTTTAAGCAATGGACAGGCAAAATGAAATCCGGCAAATAAGAATCCACACTCCTGTGGATTCTTTTTTATCTTGAAGGATATATGAGTTCTTTTAGTTCCAATAAATCATCTATTACAAAATCTGCCTCAGCAAGTTCTTCTTTTCGTGCAAAATCAAAATTACATCCTATTGAAACAAATCCATTTTCTTTAGCTGCATGTATATCAGATAGACGATCTCCAACTACTGCTGCTTTATCTATCTTATACTTCTGGATAATCGTCTTAACTAAATCAGCTTTATCCAATGTTTGTATCTGTTGAATACTAAATGTTTCCGTTACCCATCTGTCCAACTGGTAGTAGTTTACAATTGCTTCAAGATATTCGATTAATCCATTGCTTGCTATGTATATCGAACACCCCTTCTCTTTTAGATAATCAAAAATTTCTTCTACATTCGGATATAACGCACCATGACCACTTCTTATATTCTCCATTAATCTTGCAAGAAAAAAGTCATTCATTTTTTCTCTTATCTCCGTATCGTGATTCGGTAACAAAGCTTCCCATACCTTTGGCAAAGGTACACCCATGATCTCGCGGTACGTATCAATAGGGGTTACCGCCTCCCATTGGTTTAAAGACCGTAAATAGGTAAACGTATCTTCAAGTGATATTTCTAAAATTTTATCTGTCTGAAATAGTGTCCCATCCATATCAAAGATTAGTGATTGATTCATATTCTCTCTCCTTTAAAAAGAAAAAGCAGTGGAGTTTCATCAGAGAAACCCACTGCTTTATAAGCTTACTGTTTTTGAAAACGCAAGACAGGCTTTCTAGCCGCCAGCGTCTCATCTAAGCGTTTAATAACCGTTGTATGCGGTGCTTCTTGAACAATTTCAGGATTATCTTCGGCTTCTTTAGCAATCTGAATCATCGCATCGATAAACGCATCGAGGGTTTCCTTCGATTCTGTTTCTGTCGGCTCAATCATCATGGCTTCCTCCACATTTAAGGGGAAATAGATAGTCGGCGGATGATAGCCGAAATCAAGCAGTCTCTTAGCGATATCGAGGGTTCGAACACCCAGCTTTTTCTGGCGTCTGCCGCTTAAGACAAATTCATGCTTACAGTGCCGGTCGTACGGTAAATCATAGTACGCTGATAGCCTGCGCATCATGTAGTTAGCGTTGATGACCGCGTTTTCCGTAACAGCCTTTAAACCATCCGGACCCATAGAACGAATATAGGTATATGCCCTGACATTTATGCCGAAATTCCCATAATACGGTTTAACACGGCCGATTGATTCTGGACGGTCATAATCAAGAAAATATCTTCCCTCTTTTTCTGAAACAATAGGTTTTGGCAGAAAACGGATCAACTCGTTTTTCACGCCCACAGGACCAGATCCTGGTCCTCCGCCGCCGTGCGGGCCAGTAAATGTTTTATGAAGATTTAAATGGACAACATCAAAGCCCATATCTCCTGGTCTTGCTTTAGATAAAACTGCATTAAGATTGGCTCCATCATAGTAAAGCTTCCCGCCAGCTTGATGGATCACTTCAGCCATTTCAAGGATATTTTCTTCAAAGAGTCCTAGTGTATTTGGATTGGTCAGCATTAATGCAGCTGTGTCCTCCCCAACAACTCGTTTCAAGTCATCAATATCGACCAGTCCATGTTCATTCGATTTGACGGTAACTGTTTCGAATCCAGCAACAGTCGCGGAAGCTGGGTTCGTACCATGCGCTGAATCGGGAACAATAACCTTCGTACGCTGCATATCCCCATTGCTTTCATGATACGCTCGAATCATCATCAATCCTGTCCACTCGCCATGAGCACCAGCAGCAGGTTGAAGCGTTACTTGATCCATTCCCGTAATTTCAATTAAATGCTCTTGTAAATCGTACATTAGTCCAAGAGCTCCTTGAACAGTGTTTTCATCTTGATAAGGATGGATATGGGCAAAGCCATTGATCCGAGCAACGTTTTCATTAATTTTCGGATTGTATTTCATGGTACAAGAGCCTAGCGGATAAAAGCCTGAGTCCACTCCATGATTCCGTTTTGAAAGAGCAGTATAGTGACGCATAATATCCAGTTCGCTAACCTCAGGCAGCTCTGCAGCTTCCTCACGTATATAGTCATCTGGCAGAAGCTCGGAAAGTGCTATTTCTTCAATTTCTATTTCCGGCAGGCTGTAACCGATGCGGCCGGGCGTACTGATTTCAAAGATTAACGCTTGATCTTGGTTATTCATTGCATTTCCCCCACTTCTGCTGCAAAGGTGTCTATTTCTTCTTTCGTCCGCAGCTCCGTCACCGCGACTAACATATGATCCGTTAATTCCGGATAAAAACGGCCTAAGTCTAACCCGCCGAGCATTCCTTTTTCAAAAAGAGCATCATTACATTGTTTAAACGGTACAGGAAGTTTTATGACGAATTCATTAAATGAAGCACCATCAAAAACGATATCGATTCCTTTTTTCTGGAAGGCTTTTTTGGCATAATGAGCCTTTTGGATATTCTGCATGGCCATTTCTTTCACACCATTTTTTCCTAAAGCGGTCATGGCTACAGAGGCAGCCAGGGCATTTAAGGCTTGATTTGAACAAATATTAGACGTCGCCTTATCACGACGAATATGCTGTTCACGTGCTTGAAGGGTCAAAACAAACCCTCGTTTTCCATTTTCATCAACGGTTTGCCCGACAAGACGTCCGGGTACTTTTCGCAGCAGCTTATTGGTAACGGCAAAATATCCGCAATGCGGTCCGCCAAAGGCTGTTGCTATTCCAAACGGCTGTGCATCACCTGCCACAATATCCGCACCTAGTTTGCCTGGCGGTGTTAATACACCTAGCGCCAGTGGGTTGCTCGATACAATCATCATGGCTTTCTGTTCATGTACCACCTGTTCAATTTCCTTAAGGAGTTCAATTCTTCCAAAGAAGTTTGGATATTGGACGATTACTCCAGCTACGTCTTCACTCATCAAATTCTTTAACTCATCAAGATCTGTGGTCCCATTTGTATGCGGAATTTCTACGACCTCAACATTTCGTCCCAACGCATAGGCAGCAATTACCTCTCTTGACTCCGGATGCACAGTCGTAGAAACAAGAAGCTTCTGCCTTCTTGTATGACCAACGCTTAGCATAGCTGCCTCCGCAAGTGCTGTCCCACCGTCGTACATGGATGAATTTGCTACATCCATACCTGTTAATTCACAGATCATGCTTTGAAATTCAAAGATTGCTTGCAGCTCCCCTTGAGAGATTTCTGGCTGGTAAGGCGTATACGCTGTATAAAACTCTGAACGAGAAATGACATGATCAACAATAATCGGAGCATAATGATCATACACACCTGCACCTAAAAACGATGTATACTGTTTTAAATCAGCATTTTTAGCAGCAAGAGTGCTCAACTCCTTCAATAAAGCGGATTCAGATTTTGCGGGTTTAATCTTATACTCGCCTTTAAAGCGTACCTTTTCGGGAATATCACTAAATAATTCATCTACGGTTGTTACGCCTATTGCAGCCAGCATCTCCGTTTTATCTTGTTCGGTCATCGGTAAGTAGCGGTGCTTCATATGTAATCAATCCCCTCTAGTTTTTCTGCCTTTTATAAAATGGCGTTGCCACAACTATTGCTTTTAATCGTTTAGAACGGATTTCAACCTCTACCTCTGTACCGACTTCAGCAAATTCTTTTTTCACCAGCACTAATCCAACATTTTTTTTGAGTGTCGGTGACTGTGTACCAGTAGTTACTTCACCAATCAGATCGTCTCCGCTAAAAACAGCATATCCGTGTCTTGGAATTCCTCGATCAATCATCTCGATTCCGACCAGCTTCCGTTTAGCACCATTTTCTTTTTGAGAGGCTAGAACGGCTTTGCCGAAAAAGTCTTCCTCTTTATTTGTCTTAACAGCGAAACCGATCCCCGCTTCGATTGGAGTAATATCTGCAGACAGCTCTTGACCGTATAACGGCAGTCCTGCCTCAAAACGAAGCGTGTCACGTGCACCTAGGCCAATCGGCAGAAGACCCTCATTCTCTCCTGCTGACAAAATCATTTGCCAAAGCATGGGAGCATCATCACGATTACAATAAATTTCAAAACCATCTTCCCCTGTGTAACCGGTCCTAGAAACCATTACTTTTTTTCCATTTAAATCAATATTTTCTTTAAAAGTAAAAAAACTAATTTCACTTACATCTGTATCTCCTGCAAGTTTTTGCAGAATGGATTCTGCAAGCGGCCCCTGTAGTGCCAGTAACGCAATATCAGCTGACTTATTTGTCAGTTCCACATCCTGACTCAGGTTTTGCTGCATCCACTGAAAGTCTTTTTCTATATTAGAGGCATTTACTACGACCAAATAATCATCTGCCGCTTTTTTATAAATCAGTAAATCATCAATCGTGCCGCCATTCTCATAGCACATCGCACTATATTGAGCACGGCCGTCTGTCAGCTTCTGTACGTCATTCGTCATTATTTTCTGTAAAAAGGACAAGCTTCCAGGTCCTTTAACTTCGATCTCACCCATATGCGATACATCAAATAATCCAGCTTTCGTCCGCACAGTTTCATGTTCATTTTTAATACCTGAAAATTGAACAGGAAGTTCCCAGCCGCCAAAATCAATGGTCTTTCCATTACTTGCAGCATACTCATCAAATAAAGCCGTACGTTTTAAATTAGTCAAAAAAATCCCTCCCCTTGAGTTTTAGGTATCGCTTTAAGAACACACAAAAAAGGACAGAGAAGCCCGCTTGAGCTTTTTCTCTGTCCTGAAACCTGAAAGTTTTGCCTTAGAAAGGTTTTCCCCTTTGGTGGTCACGGTTCAGCCCGTAACACTCTCCAGAGTTGCGTCCAACAAGAGTTCATTTGCCTGAGAGATTCACTGCTAAGCTTGCTCCTTCGGCGCTACATGACGTAGTCTCTCCCCTTGTCTTCATCCGCATATAATATTTTTCCTAAAATGGTACATAGTAAGGGAATAACTTCAATTCGTTTAGTAAAGTAGTTTGAATTAATAGATAACAATTGAGATACTCCCATCCTACCATTAAGTCTATTTTTTATGCAATCATTTTCTGACTAAAAAGCATACACAAGTGAACGAAATCATAACTCATCTTTATAACGTTCGCTTTTAATGAACATATACAAAAAATCCTAGAAAAAAAGAGGATGAAAACGATGAAAATCCAAATATCATTTGATTCCGACTGGAGTAAGGAATTTTTACATAAAACAGCTGAAGATGGACCATGGGCTAATTGGGATTTGTATAAGCTTGCCATTGAAGCGGAAACGCATTTAGCTATCCCAGAGTTTAACGGCCTTCAAGCGCCGAAACATTTACCACAGCTAAAGCCGCTTCCTCATCAGCTGGAAGTAGCTAGGCAGGTTGTGGAGACCATGCATGGAAAAGCTATCTTAGCTGATGAAGTGGGTTTAGGAAAAACAATTGAAGCAGGTTTAATATTAAAAGAATATATGATTCGCGGACTCGTAAAAAAAGTATTAATCCTAGTTCCCGCCTCCCTTGTCAGTCAATGGGCCTTTGAATTAAATACAAAATTCCATATTCCAGCGGTGATTCAGCGAAAAAGCTATGTCTGGGACAGCTGCGACTGTATCGTCTCTTCTATTGATACAGCCAAACGTGATCCCCACCGAGACATTATCCTTCAACAAGAATACGATTTAATAATTATTGATGAAGCCCATAAATTAAAAAACAATAAAACAAAAAACTATGAATTTGTGCAGCGGTTAAAAAAACGCTTTTGTCTGCTTTTGACAGCTACACCTATTCAGAATAAAGTCGAAGAAATTTTCCATCTTGTCTCACTGCTCAAACCCGGCCACCTCGGTAACGAAGCCCTGTTTTCTGAAAAGTATAAAGGCAAAGGCCGTCTTGTGTTAGAAGATGAGGATTTGAAGCTGCTCGTTAATACCGTCATGATCCGCAACCGGAGGGCAGATACTGGGATTGAATGGACCAAACGACATGTTGAAACAACAGTTATTGATTTTTCCCCAACCGAACAAGCACTGTATGATGCAATCGTGGCGTTTAAACCCGGAGAATCCGGCAAAAGCAGCTCCTTTTCGGGGCTAACTCTTCAGCGTGAAGCATGCAGCAGCAGAGAAGCCGTTTACTATACCTTAAAAAACATGAAGGAAAAAGCCGAAAATCCGTCACCAGCTTATTTAGAAAGCATCGATCAGCTTATCGAAAAAGTAAACGCCGTTTCGAACAATTCAAAAGCGGAAAAAACGTTAGAGCTTATACAGAAAATCAATGACAAAGTCATCATTTTCACAGAATACCGTGCCACACAGCTATACCTGCAGTGGTACCTTAAACAACACGGAATTTCATCGGTACCATTTCGAGGCGGCTTTAAACGTGGAAAAAAAGATTGGATGCGTGAGCTTTTTCAAAATAAGGCACAGGTACTGATTGCAACTGAAGCTGGAGGAGAAGGGATTAATCTGCAATTTTGTCATCACTTGATAAATTTCGATTTACCATGGAACCCCATGCGTCTTGAACAGCGAATCGGACGAATTCATCGTCTTGGGCAAGAGGAAGACGTTCGCATTTACAACTTAGCTACAAGAAATACGATTGAGGATCATATTTTAAAACTATTATATGAAAAAATAAATTTATTCGAAAAAGTAATCGGCGAATTGGATGAAATTTTAACTAAGCTTGATATTGGAAATATTGAAGAATACTTAATTGATGTAGTCGGTGAATCAAAAACCGAAGGAGAGATGAAAATTAAGATGGATAATTTATCGTCATTAATTCAATTTGCTCAGCAAGTAAAGGATGGTGAAACTCATGCAGCAACAGGAAATTCATAAATTTCTACTGAACTATTTCGAAGCAAATCAATGCGAAATCATTGAAAATCACCCAACCCACCTCGTCATTGGGTTAAGTATTGAAATGGATAAGGAATTAATGAATCGCCCATTTTATTGGCATTATCTCGAAAAAACAGGGGGTGTGCCTAACCCCATGACACTAACTCTGATTACCGATTCATTGAACGCACCAGAAGATTTAAAAGGAGAGCATATTCATTTTGGTTCGCCTCGTCTCCATCAAATTTTTCAATCAACGAAAAAGCTAGCTGGCTTTATTCGCCTATACGAAGACGCTGCTGTCACTTCACAGCAGCCTCTCTATCCTTGGCTATGTCTTAATGTAAAGATATCGTACCAATGCGACAGGAAGAAAGATATTTGCCTTTCAATCGGACTGAACTTAATTTCAGGAGAAATTAAAGAAGCATTTCACGAAAGAATCGTACGCCTTAAGGTCACACCAAAAATCCCTGACCTGTTCTTCAACCTCTCACCATTAATTATGCCTGCCAGCGGTCTTACACGTCTCGATGGATATATTAGAAAAACATTTGAAGGAGATGATCACAGCTGGGCTGAGGAGGCAATCGTCCGTTGGGACAACGACTTAAACCTGCTCGACCGTTTTTATGACGGGCAAGAAGAAGATGAAAATTACCAAACTGAAAAAGCCGCCCTCCGTGCACAATACGAACCTAAGATTGATATCTCCGTTATCAACGGCGGCCTGTTTTATCTGACTGAAAAAGCTGTTTAATCTAACGATTGGATCTGGCAGGGTGTTAAATGGCTGTATTCGGCCCTTTCTGTTGATTATCCGGCCCTTTTTGAAGTTTATTCGGCCCTTTTTTGTAATCATTCGGCCCAAACCAAGATTTATTCGGCCCTTTCTCATAATCATTAAAAAAGAGGCTGCCCCACTGAACCGACCCCCGAAAGTTTTCGGGGTCACCTCAATTGGGACAGCCTCACAATATACGCACAGTTATTTACGAAAAAACATTTTTAAAGCAAAGGGAATAAACCCGAACAAACGAAAGGACAGTTCAGTCTTTTCATCTCTTTTTTGTTCCCGGCGTTCTTTCCGTTCCGATTTTGGCACCTGAAAATAACGGACAAGCTGTTGCGTTATATATTTAATATAATCGTTTGTAGACATTATCAATCACCTACTAAACAGCATGCACACTATTCCCGTTTTCTATTCCGCTTACAGCCCGTCACTTTTCCACCCATTCTATCATCTTGTGTAAATCGGTATGATAGTAAACCACTGCTTCTTTATGATGATTGTTTTTCGTCACTGCCGATAAGTCAATTGTAATCGTATCCTCACTCCTCGTTTTTACTTTGTAATTAACCGTCCCATTTGGATACTTAAAGCTCCCCGATTCCTCAACCAAAATTTGATCTGTTTTAAGTCCTATTTCGAGATCAATCAATGCAAGCCTCATCAAATGATCCGCGATAAGGCGCTCTTCCACTGCTTTATAAAAGTGTTTTTCCCCAATGAATCTATCTGATGTGAAGATAGCAATCATACACAAGGATGCCGACAGAATCATTATCATCGGCAGTGAATAGCCTTTTTCGTTATCCATCCTGCCTAACTCCTACAAAGTTAATATACGGAGTAATGGATCGAGTATAAAGCTTTCCTCCTTTGTCAGTTACCTCAATGACAATTAATTTCCCTTCCTTTTTCACGGAAAATCGAGATACATTCTGCAGAACTACGTCATGACCGGTCCCATTTACCCTTCTACGCAGCTTATCTCCAAACTGCTCAAATAAGACGATTTCATTATTCTTAACCGAGAGAAATAGTTTATTTCCTGAAACCTTCTGATCTGTAGATAGATAAACCTGCCGCTTAAATTGATTCAAGAATATTTCCCATTCTTTCGGATTTATTCCCACATCAGTCCGTAAAGAGGTATGAACATTTGTCAGCATCTGCAATATTAATGAGGAGATTGCTAGAAATATGGACAGCGAGACAAGTAGTTCAATTAAGGTAAAGCCCCTTTTATTTTGTAGAGTCACAAAGAGTTTCGATTTGTTTTGCCCCCGTTTCATAACTGACACACCCTTCTACCATCCCTGGGAATTCTGAATCCGCACGCCATGACAATGAGTAAATCACCCCTTCCCATTCAAGCATCCCGTTAGTTGCTGATAATTCACCTACACTATAGGCAGCAAGTTTTTCATAAAGAACATGATAAGCGGACGTCCTCATCTCCGTATTATGCCGATCAAGCGCAACACTTTGTACAACAGGTACGATCGACACAGCAATAAAACAGCACATAGAGAAAGCAACAAGCATCTCAAGGAAAATATACCCTTTCGAATTATTCAATGCGAAATCGCCCGCTTCCTAGATTAAAGATAATTTTGTATAGCTTTTCATTTGTTTCAATCAGCCAAGTTCCTCCTTTTGAAATATTTCCATTAGGCGTAAAGACAACCCCTTGACCGAGGACCCCGCCATTAAAAGTAATTTCTTCCGGCACTTTCCGTTCGAGGATGTGTTCAGCCGAAGTTCCTGTATTAGCGAGATACCTTCCTTTCTTCAAATCAAATGTAAAAGTGACATATAACTGATTGCTAATGGCGTATTCCTGACTTCTGTATAGGTCATCACTGAGCTGAATCAAAAAGAAGCTCGTATCCAGTTTTTTAACGAAAGGAGGAAACATTCCAAAGCCAAGTGATGTCAACAGCATAAATACAGATAATACAAGGAGCATTTCAACTAACGTATAACCCCTTGATCCTAATCTGGTATGGTTACTTTCCGTCGCTTGCAGCAACAACGGATACCTCTCCCTTCGCATTAATTGAAACTTCGGATTTATTTGGACAGGAAGTTTGCTTTAAATACCCTTCTGAAGCCAGCTCTGAGATACTTGTCGGCAGCACGTTTTTGTCGATTTGGTAGGCTTGAACCTGTGATTGCACCATCTTAACAAACGCCTCGCACCCCTTTTCTTGGATGGAAGACTGGTTCTTCGTAATATTTGGAACTGTAATGATTAATAGAATGGAAATGACCATTAATACGACGAGCATCTCAATTAATGTAAATCCTTTTTCATTTTTGACTCTTTTCATTATTTTTCGAAGCATTACGATTCCTCCCTAATTAAATATCTTTCATTAAAGAAAACATGGGTAATAATACAGCCAGGTAGATGGAAATGACCAGGATGCCGACAAACGAAAATAAAGCAGGCTGGACGATTCGCATCGCCAATGTCATCCTCTCCTCAATCTTTTCCAATAGATAACGGCTGTAATGAAACAATTCTTGATCCAGACGACCATATTTCAAACCATTTGCGGCGACAATACTAAAATTTTTATCAAAGTACGGCATCGCTTTTAGAATGTCCTCAAGGGGCTTTCCTTCTGTCAGCTCATTTTTAATAAGTAAACAGAGATTCTTATAGAAAGGCTGCTGCTGATTTTCTGAAAATAACAAGATACTTTCTTTCAATGACAACCCGCCCGAAAGAAGGCTGCTAAATTGACTTGCAAAAAATTGAGTTTCATACAGTTTAATGAAAGGACCTAATATGGGGATTTTCAAGAGTAAAAGGCGGCGTTTAAGGGGTGAAAGTTTCATATACCAGAATTGTCTGAGGAGTACACCAAGTATGACCGCCGCTCCAAGGAGATACGGCAGATAAGACAGGAAAGACGAGGCAAGTCTGACGAATGCTAAAAAACCATTTTCTTTCGCGTCCATTGAAGAGAATAGAACTTCGAACTGTGGCAGCAATACGCCTTGCAGCATGTAAAATGCGCCTCCAACAAAGAGAAGCAGTAAAACGGGATACACTAACAGCTTTTGAATTTTTTCCATATCAGAAGATCTTTTCTCCCAATAGGTGCCTGCCTCCTTCAGTGCACGTGATAGATCACCATATTGCTCGGCATAATAAATAAAACTAATGAGCTGTGGATGAAACTTTAATGCGGTTAAAACTGCATAAAATGGATAACCCCTCATCAACTCTTCAACCGCTTCATCCAAGTCCACTTTTTTCTTTTTGGTTTCTTGAAACTTCAGAAATTGAATTCCGTCGGAGAGCGAATAACCATACTCAAGCAATTCCCCCAGCTTTAATAGAAACGAAGCCTGTTCGGTCATTTTCCATTTACTTCGTTTCATGTTCATACACCAGTCGTTCATATTCTTCCGCTTCGATGTATCCGAAAGCAATGGCCTTACTGATTTCATGTTTTAGCTGCCTATAGCCTGCCTGATGCGTCTCACCCTTGGCTGCCTTTAAGGCTTCGATCAGCTCTTTTCCATATAGCAATTCATAGACACTTGCCCGTTTAGCGCGTTTTTGAACCATGCATTCCGGGGTGCACCCACTGCTTCCACAGCTAGGACAGTGTAATTCAACCAGTCTTTGTGCAGTTATGGCAATTAAGGTCTGTTCAACTTCAATCCAGCTGACACCGAATTCAAGTAATCGGTATATCGCTCCCTTTGCATCTCTAGTATGCATGGTTGTAAGAATTAAATGACCTGTCATGGCTGCCCTGACGGCAATTTTGGCCGTTTCCGCATCGCGAATTTCACCAACCATGATAATATCTGGGTCATGTCTTAAAGCGGCTTTTAGTCCGACAGAATAAGTAATTCCTGCTTTTTCATTAATTTGTACTTGGAGAACATTTTCTGATTCGTTTTCAATGGGATCTTCGAGTGTGATGACATTTCTGTTAATCATGTCTCTAGCATGATGAAGTAACGAATAGAGGGTTGTTGTTTTACCGCTGCCTGTAGGACCAGTGAATATGATCATTCCATGGGAATGCTTCAGGAGGGCAATTAATTTATTGGCGGTAATAGAGAAAAGGGAAAGCTGTTCGAGAGGCAAAATGCTTTGCTGAGGGATTAAGCGAATAACGAGGCTTTCTGAGTAGGTGCCTGGCAAGGTCGACAACCGAAGACCCACCATCCGGCCTTCTAGATTCATTGTTAATGCACCACTCTGGGGGCGCCTCTTTTCTCCGATATCCATAGATGCCAGAAATTTCAGATGAGAGATTAACCGATCTGACTCATCTTGAGTCAGTACTTCCTGTGGAACAAGCTTGTTATCGATGCGAAATTGAACAAGGGGTCCTTCTTTGCGGGGGAGAATGTGGATGTCCGAAGCAGATAATCGGACGGCACGAGATAAAATACTGTCTGCAGTCTTTTCAATTGATTCCAATCATAAATCACCTCCATATTTAGTGTAATGATTAATTTCGACCCTTCCCGCCAAATTCCTGCAAGAAAAATAAAAATAACCTCCATTTTTTTGGAGGCACTTAATCTAGCTATCTATCTAGTAACTTAAGCATAGGTTCAGCTTTGTATCCTGCTTCGAAGGCAGCAGATTCATAAGGGCATCCGCGTTATGGCCAATAATTAATTTTTCTCCGTCAGTTATAATCGGTCGACGCAGCAGCTTAGGTTCACTTGCCAATAATTGGAGGACATTTGATAAGGACATTTCATCCATATTAATATTTAAGCGTTTAAATGTTTCACTTCTTGTGGCTAGAATTTCATCCAATCCTTCAGTTGTTAAGGCAAGAATTTTCTTTAATTCATCTGTTGTCGGTCCATCGCGGAAAATATGCCGTTCTTGAAATGTAATTTGATTGTTTGTCAGCCATTTCTTAGTCTTTCGGCAAGAAGTACAACTTGGATAGGAAAAAAAGAGTAATTCTTTCATCCGTAACACTCTCCATTTCATTTAATTATCTATTAAGGTCATTGTATAACTTTTGTATAAACTTTGTACAGTCATTTGCACGAAATATTCAAAAATATTTTTCATTAAAGTAGGTATAGGATCCATTCTTCTTATGTAACTTCATTCCAATGTAACCAGGACTGTATTATAATGGTTGAAAGAGCAGTATGAGGTGAGGGAATGGAACAAACGTTAAAAATCACAAATGTATTAGCTGATCCAACTCGTTATCACATTTATCAATACATTGTGAAACAGCACAAAGAGGTCATTGTGCAAGAAATAGCGGACGCTTTTGAGATTCATCCAAATGTTGCCCGGATGCATTTAACTAAACTCCAAGATGTGAGTTTAATTACTTCAGAAACGAAAAAGACCGGCAAAGGCGGCCGGCCAGGCAGAACCTATAAATTAGCCGATGAAGTCATTCAGCTTCATTTCCCGTACCGTGATTATCAGCTTTTAGCAAAGATCGCCATTGAAAGCATGATGTCTCTTGGGGAAGCTGGAGAAAAAGCTCTTTTTGAAACAGGTCGTTCTTTCGGTTCTGAACTGGTTAAACAGCAAACCATGTCAGCACAACCGTATCTCACTTTCAATGATAAGCTGGCTATAGTAAAAAATGCAGCAACACTCGCAGGTTTTAGTCCAGAGTTTCAAATTAGCGAAGACCAGACCACGATTTACTTCCAAATCCATAATTGTCCATTTAAAGAATTAGCCAAGCACAACAGCAGTACCATATGTTCTATGCATAATGCCTATCTGCTCGGCATGTTTAATTCCGTGTTTACAAATGTTCAATTAGTGGAGGGTGAGAACATGATTAATGGCTGTGATTTATGCTCTTATCGTGTTTCTGTTACGGACTAGATACAAACTAAGCTTTACATCATATCATCAAGTCATTTATAATTATTTAGTGATTACCATCATTGGGGAAAAAAGGGGAGGTTTACACAATGGATCGTATGTTCAGGGTTTGTGGTTTTTGGACTGGAATTATGGCGGTATTTTTCTATTTAGGCCATATGCATGAAATGTCCTTACTTTTCTTCGGACAAACTGGATTTTTTGTACTTTTAAGTTATTTAAAGCTTTCTGAACGCATGTATATCTACGTATTTGGGGCGTATTTGACTGTATTCTTTGTAGGATTTAGTTATTATACCGTATTTATGATGACACCAGGTGCGGCTCACTAAAAAGCCTACATAGCTCATGAAACCTTGGTTTCATGGGTTTTCTATTATTCAAAAAAGGCTGTCCTACACGTGTAGGACAGCCTTTTTTTGAGTGTTTGACTCTTTATTCGCTTAATTTCCCCTGTATTCCCTTACTTTGAAGCATCACTCGGAAATAGGAACTAATTCCTCCAGGCATTACAAGACTGCGTATAGCTCGATTCCTTTTGGCGGTATCTGAAAAGGGATTTAGGTTTTGATGATCTTCAAGTTCTGAGAAAAGACCCGCCCCAATTAGAAAGTCTGCTTGTGACTGAAGGCGCTCAAACCGTAGGCCGGCACGTTCACCGTAGTGCTGCAAGGCATCAAAATGGATATGAGCAGTGAGATCCATTTGACCAGGATGTTGAAGGATATCTTCAATCTGTTGATGACGATAATATCCTCTTAAGCTCCCCTTCCTGTGAATAGATTCCATCCATTCAGTCTGCGTATAGCCATAATCAAATGTGACCACCACACCCTTAGCCAGGGTGTTAGAAATCATTGAAATCATATCAAGCATCTTTATCGGTATTTCATATCGCTGATTCTCCGCTAATTCAATGCTTTGTGATAGGATATACTCTTGAATTCTACTGTCTGATAAACGTTCGATTGTTTCACAGAAACTCCCATCGTGTTCCTTAATAAAAACCTCATAAAGAATCCCCTGCTTTTTCTCAATAACGTGAACAGGTAATGCGTCGAAAAGCTCATTCGATACAATAATCCCAAAAAACTCTTGAGGTAATTCTTTCAGAAAAACAACGTTTGGAAATTCAGCTAATTTCTCTTTTTGCTCGGACTGATGAAAGGGACTACTGTCAACAATCGTATAAGTAAGCTGCTTAAATAATTCAGGGTCCGTCCTTTTAAGGCTGGAAAGAAGATCAAAAGCAAACTTCCCTGTTCCTCCCCCTATTTCAAGGATTCTTGGGGTGAGCTTTGCTTGTCTGATAACTTTAGCTGCCCATTTCCCTAGACACGATCCGAACACATTATTCACATTTGAGCTTGTATAGAAATCCCCAGTTCTTCCTATCTTCGTTCCCGGCTTCATATAATAACCGATGTCAGGTGTGTAGAGCGCTGTCTCCATATATTCACTATACGAAATTTTTTTATCTCGCTTACTTGATATTAATTTACGAAGATAGTGATCCATTCTCCCTTTCCTTTCACCTTGTCATTGCTATCATCTCAAAAACGGATTACTTGCGATTTCATCTTCAATGGTCGTAACAGGTCCATGTCCTGAAAAGACAATTGTGTCAGCAGGAAGGTTGATTAAATGTTGATGAATACTCTTCATTAATTGAGCTTCGTTTCCACCAGGTAAATCCGTACGGCCAACACTATTTTTAAATAAAACATCACCAGAGAACAGCATGCGTTCACTCTCTAAATAGTAAGAAACACTTCCTGGCGAATGACCTGGTGTTTTAAACAGCTTAAACACAAAACTGCCAAGTTGTAGTTCAGTTTCATCGGTTAACAGGAAATCTGCTGGCCTCATTTGCATAGGCTGTCCAGCTAAAAAGGACTTTGAGCCGTTTAACGAAGGATCGACCAGCCATTTTTCTTCCTTTTGATGAAGATAAGCTGGAATGTTATAAAAATCACGAATCTCATCCAGTGCCCCAATATGATCAAAATGAGCATGTGTAAGGAGAATGGCAATCGGCTTTAGCTTTTTTTGCTGAATCAGCTGAATCAGTTTTGAACCTTCTTCACCAGGATCAAAAATAATACACTCTTGTTCATTTGAAAGCAGGTAGCAATTTGTTTGTAAAGGGCCGAGCGGTATTTGGTTCCATTTCATTCTATTCATCTCCATTAATTTCATTTATCTAGTATCATCTTACACTACTTCCGTTCATAAATTAAGATGTGCCTTCAAGAATAAGGTTCCTCTAGGAACGAAATGTTCTTATCTGAATTTTAGTCTTATAAGAGAGCCTTTTCTTCAATGTAAGTTGTACTATTCGAAAATTTTCACTTAACATCTACTTCAACGGCATCTCGTACTATTTTTCCACTATCCTTTAAAAATGGATATTGTTACACAAAGTGATTACTAATAATCTCGACAAATGGAATAAAAACCATTAAAATAAGAGCGAACGCAATCTTTCTACATATTTATGGGTAGATTTTATACACCTCTGGGCATTCTAAAGTTCAGTGGTCAAACGAGTAGTATTCAGATTGAACAAAGGGGGCATAACGATGGTTTTAATGGTTGTTTTAGGCTTAGTTGCGATTCTAGGCATAATCGGTACAATTTCATCACTTAAAGAAAGAAATATTCTTGGAATCATTTTTGGCGGAGGCAGTGCGCTTGTCTTTGGATGGTTTACAGTGATGACGTTAATTAACAGCGGATTCCCAGTTGCACACTAAGTACACAAATAGGGTAAACAAAAGAGCATGGCAATCCATGCTCTTTTGTTTACCCTATTTTATTGTTTAAAAAGCGGATAGATTTTTTTACCATTCCTATCGATTATGTTCTCGAATTGATACCCATATAAACACCAATCTTGATTCGGTGAACAGCTTAAGGGCTCATTTTCGAGCTGAGTCATCTCTTTTTCTAGTTTGCCCGTCTTCCAATTGAAAGATAGTAAACTAAAGCTTCCGGTGTATTGATCAACATTGCCAGGTTTTTCGGGTGCAAAGGTTAAAAGAGTTTGTTTTGTTTCATTATAATCATAATACGGAATCAACCAATCCGAGAAGTTTTTTAAATGCGGTATTTTAAATGCCGCAAGTGATTGATTTTTTTCATTATAAAACGTATAAGTAGCCTTGCTGAATGTTTCGCTTTCATCTCGAATGACAAAATACGAATGTTTCATTTTCTTAAAGAAAATAATATCAAGCATGATGCCTTTTTTCTCTGCATTTGCGAGATTTTGTTTAAACAGTGGTGCAGTTAGATTAGGCTGCTCTTCATTCCAATCTAAATACCAAATCTCATCCTTACTGCCCCATTGTAAAAAAGGCTGTGGTGCTTTTACCGTTTCTAAGCTTTTCTTTGCACCATTAACAATATAACTTGTATATGACCAATCTCTATTAAATCCAGACAAAAAAAGTGTGCCTGGCTCATAGATATTCCATTCATAGGTCAATTCCACAGACGGGATTGAAAAGGAATATTGAACATCTCCGGTATGTGTAAGTATGACAAGACTGGCAGTATCTGCAGTCGAAGCAGTGTGTACAAGAACAAAAGATTGATCGGGACTGATTGAAACATCAGTAATCTGCTCTGCAGGGTAATAAAATTCTTCTCCTGCCTTCTCAGTCATTTTCCACTTCTTTAAGACTGCTTCTTTACGATCTGATTGCTGAACACTATACAAAATGGTTTCGTTATCCAGCCAACCATATACTTTATCAACTTTCTCACTTTCGATAACGGGAATCTTCAAATTATCAGGGTCAGTTAATGGTACAGCTTCTTGCCGGGGATTTTCTTCTACAGGCTCCTTGCGCGTGATTTCTGACTCGCAGGACGTTAAAAGAAGTAAGCTGGAGAGTAATGCCATAGACAGAATTAAGCGAACAGTCCATATAGACATCACGAGCTGCTTCAACTGGCAGTGTGATGTTTCTTTAACGTTAATCTCTCACACCCCCTATTGAAAAGCGCAAGCCGCTTCAACCAGCAATAACAAATAACCTTCCCTAGCAGGAATAGTCAATGCTGTACAAGTATCCATCTTGCGACCATTCTTACGCTTTAATTATAAAACAAAAAAGTTCAGAATGCCCTAAAAATATAAAATTCCTCATAAGAAAAAAAGTCCAGAAATAGTTCTTCTGAACTTCTAGTCCCTTTCTAGATAAAAACGTAATAAATCTCCCTGAACTAACTGATCCGATAGTGAGAGCTCCTGATTTGCTTTATCCATAAATGGCTTACAATAGGAAATATCAATCAACTCTCTCGTTTCTTTTTGATAACAGGTATCAGTGGTATAGACGTATTCTGAAGTAATAAAGGATCCATTTCTAAGGATAGCAAAATCCAATTTGTCTTCTGCAAATAAATCGTTTCCAAACTGCAGCTTGTTCTTCGTCTCCACCCCAAGTAAATGAAGAATCGTCGGCTCCAAGTCGATTTGTCCAGATACTTTATGAATCGTTTGTCCTTTTTGACCTGGCAGATGAATAATCAAGGGTACCCGCTGAAGCTGAACTGTCTCAAAAGGTGTAATCTCCCTCTGAAGAAACTGCTCAAGGGATTCATTATGATTGTCAGATATTCCATAATGATCCCCATAAAGAACGATAACTGAATGTTCGTACAAATTCGTTTCCTTTAAATCCATGATAAATTGCTCAATCGCTTCATCCATATAGCGCACCGTAGGAAAATAGCGATTTAATGTCCTCGACGCTGATGTATATTCTGGAATACTTCGATCTTCTTGATCTAACGTAAAAGGAAAATGATTCGTCAGTGTAATGAACTTTGCATAAAACGGTTCCGGCATTGCTAGTAAATGACCGATCGATTGCTTAAAAAAGGGCTTATCTTTTAATCCCCAGTTCACTGAGTTAGCAGCATTGATTCGATAAGCAGTATTGTCAAAAAAATCTTGATACCCTAGTGACTGATACATTAAATCCCGATTCCAAAAGCTCTTATTATTAGCATGCAATGCTGCTGTATAATAACCTGCTTCGTTTAAAATAGCAGGTGCTGCTTGAAATGTATTCTGCGCATGAGTAAAGAATACAGCGCCTCTTCCTAATGGATAAAGTGAATTTTCTACTATAAATTCAGAATCAGACGTTTTCCCCTGACCAGTTTGCTGATAAAAATCGGTGAAGTAATAGCTCTCCTTAATAAACTCATTCAGAAATGGAGTGATTTCCTCCCCATTCATACGCTCACCGATGACAAAATTCTGAAGTGATTCCATAGAGACCATGATGATATTCTTACCTGATGCCGCTCCAAAAAGCTTTTGATTTGGCTCCTTTTGATTTGCTTGAATATAGTTCTCGATATCGGTTAGACGACTGCCATCAGCAAGGGCGCGCTGTGCAGATGTCTTCGATTGCAAATATGCATCATATAAATGATAATGATACGTTCCAATATTCTTCACTAACATTTCTCTGTCAAAGCTCCGTGTCAACAACTGCGGACGTGCTAGTTCCGCCATCCCTAAATGAATACAGGTAACACTAAGAACAAGCATAGTAAAAACCTTACGTTGTTTAACCGTATAGTTCCGAGTGGCTTGTTTCCTTTTCAAAAAGAACAGCAAGAAGAAAAAGTCTGCAAAGTACAGAAAATCGGAGTAGTTGATTAATTCTTTTACACTGCCTCCCAAATCATTCATATTGCTGGTTTGAAACAAAACCGGCAGTGTTATAAAGTCAGAAAAAAACCGATAAAAAATGATATTAGCTAATAAGATAACGGTAAGAACAAAATTAACGGACAACAAATAGACGATTTGTTGTTTATTCTTTAATAGCAGACTGATTCCAAAAACAAGTAATAAAAAGCTTAGGGGATTAATAAACAAAATGAAGGCTTGCAGCCAGTTATCGATGTTTATTTCAAAGCTTGTTTGATAGGCAATGTATGTTTTTATCCAAAGAAAGCATACAGAGAGACCAAACAGCGAAGGCCTAAACATAAATAGAAATCGTTTCAAGTTGTTCCCCCTTGCCTGTCTGTTAGTCTAAATCATCACCCCACTATTGTATCCCCAACAATTAAGAATGAGTCTTGATCAAGCATATAATTTTTTAACAAGCCAGGCTGCACCAATTACACCGGCGTCATTGCCAAGGGTAGCAATGCTAATACTTGTTGATTTACTTACGCGTTTAAAGGCAAAACGCTCAAAAGCCTCTCTTACTGGAGCTGCCAATTGTTCACCTGCGCGTGAAACTCCGCCACCGATGACAATTTTTTCGGGATTCAATGCATTTGCGGTATGAGAAAGCGCCATGCCTAAATAAAAGCTTACCTTGTTGATAACTTCATTAGACAGCAAATCTCCCTCCCCTGCACAAGCAAATAGCAGCCGTGAAGACAAAGGTTCTCCTGCATTTATTTTTTGTTGTAAGATTGAATGACCATCGTCTGTTGAAAGTGCTTCATTCGCTAGTCTGACAATACCCGTAGCTGAGGCGACGGTTTCAAGACAACCATTCTTCCCGCAATTACAAGGCGCTCCGCCTTCAGGGACAACGGTAATATGACCAATCTCTCCTGCTGCACCGCTTGCACCTTGGACAAGCATGCCATTAGCGATTACACCACCTCCCACACCCGTTCCGAGCGTTACAGCGATTAAATCTTTTGCTCCATTTCCAGCACCTTTCCACATTTCACCCAGTGCGGCCAAATTGGCATCGTTTTCAACAACTGCAGGCAGGGAGGTTTCAACTTCTAATAAATCCTTAAGCGGGTAATTTACCCACCCTAGATTAATAGCTTCATAAATGGACCCATTACTTCCATCAACAGGACCAGGAGCACCCATACCAATACCAAGCAGCTGACTTTTGACCATTCCTAATTCTTCTAGCTTTTCATCAATGGTCTTCGCAATATTCGTGGTAATATATTTTCCTTTTTCCGAAATATCCGTAGGGATCTCCCATTTGTGAAAGATCTCTCCGTATTTACTAATTATCGCAAGCTTTGTTGTTGTTCCGCCTAAATCGACACCCATCAGCCATTTTTCCATTATCGTCACCTTTTTTCATTTTTTCTGTTTCTTCTCTAAGGTAATATGATGCCTTAATAACAGGATTGCTGTTTGATAATCCTTTATATCAATCATCTGCATCTGGTATAATTCGCGAATCTCAGCTTCCATTAACTCATACTCCGCGACTCTGTCTCCTAAATAAACAAAAAAACCAAAACGTTTTAAAAACTGCTGTATATCATAGATTGTTTTCATCTCATCGACCTCTTTTAAATCTGAATCTTACTAGTAAAGTATAAGCGATATAAGTAAGAACTCTCAAGTCCTATAACTATCATAAATAAGTGGACAATCACATATCCTTTAGCATTCAGTGAGTTTGGAGGCGAATGATGAAAAAGCGTGTGGTGTATATGGCCATCTTCATGGCGGTTATTATTTCTTTTTTACTTTATACGTATCAACCTGCCAAGGAAACCATTAATTTTTTTCCGATTGACCCATCACTAAGCTTTCAGAGCGCTTCAACACATCTTACTGCCGGTGAATCGGGTAAGAGATATAATCTAGCCTTACGTGTTGAATCATCGCTCAAAGAGCCTGTATTTCTTCGTCAGGATATTGCCCTGCTTTATAAAAATGGAAAACTGATTAAGGTACTAAAAGACTGGAAGCAAAATACTGCATATCTGTCACAAGAAAACCGCCAAAAGCAAAGTGAGAGTGGAATTTTCCAGAACGTCAGCTTCCATTTTGCTGAAGCACATCCAAACAACAAGTTTACCAGTGTACAAACTATGACAGATGCTTATCTCTATATTATCCACTCTAAAACAGATCCATTTCAATCTTTTGCCCACCCTATTTCAAGTGACCAAGGCGAGTGGAAAAAGGCCCTTGATCGAAACCTAGATTCAGTAATCCAGCATGCACTAACCAATGGCTTGAACGCCTTTAAGCTGGATGAAAAACGGTACACTGTTCTCCCGCTGACGGCTTTACCATCTGAACATAAAACATTTTTCGCATCTTTTCCACCTAATCGGCAGCAGGAAATTGTCGGCAGGCTTTGGGAAGGTCTTTACAAGAACTATATTCTCGGTATAAAAAAAGAGGATGGCACCGTGGTCGACCCACAAAATAGTACCATTCCTCTTTTATTACTTGATAGTAACCGCCGTGAGCTATTCATCTTACTTACCGCTGGAGATGGAACGCCGCTCTTATTAAAGCAGCAGCTATAACCCTTTAATTCTTTCAACAAGTTCTTGATAGCGCTCATCCTCGGGGTTAAGCTCTGCTGCTATCTCAGCCTGCTCTAACCCCAAATCAAGTTTATTTTGTTCAAGATAGATGACAGCTAAATAGTAATGCGCATCAGGAAAGTCAGGCTTCTGCTCAATCGCTTTTATGTTATAAACTTCTGCCTGTTCAAGGTTTCCTGCTTTTGCTTCAATTGTAGCTAAGTAAAAATAAGAATAAGGGGCCTCACTAAAATCTTCCGTATACGCTGAAAGCATTTGTTTTGCCTTTTCAATTTCACCTTTTTCTTCATAATCAGCAGCCACTACCGTCATAATTTGATCATTGCTTTCGGAGGCTTTAGGTTGACTAAACCCATAATAAAGAAGGAAAAAGGTTAAGCCGACTGTTACAACAGCAAAAACAAGCTGTTTAACTAGCTGTTTGCTTTTTGGCAGATTCAGAACTCCGGAAGCTAAGAATCCGCCAATTAAGCCGCCAATATGTCCGGCATTGTCCACATTGCCGACAGAAAAGCCATAACCCAAATTAATAACAATTAAAACAACGACATTCATTCCCATCGTTCTCATGAACAGCTTTGGATGGGAAAGTCCAAAATACAATAAAGCACCGAAACAGCCGAATACCGCACCGCTTGCTCCAGCTGAAACTGTCGGGGACATGATAAAGCTCGCCAATACTCCTGCAAACCCAGCAAAGACATAAAGAAGTAAAAAACGCGTCCTTCCAAAGATTCTCTCTACTTCAGCTCCAATGAAATACAACGAAAGAGTATTCATCGCTAAGTGGAAGAAACCAATGTGTATCACCATCGGTGCGAAAAAGCGCCACCATTCTCCCTGAAGCATGAGCGGTGTATACTTAGCACCAAAATCAATTAATGTTTTCGTATTTGTACTGCCGCCGCTGAATTCCATGATTATGAAAACCGCAATCTGTATGGCCATTAATAGATAAGTGAAGAACGGCTTTCCCTGTTGGAAAAGTTGTTGCTCTTGTTTCGCCATTTTTACTGATTCAGCCAATGCGGATTGTTTAATTTCGTCGATTTCTTCTGCCTGTACCTCTCCAGTATCCGAAAGTTCAATGGATAGCGATTTAGAAAGGAGCTCTTGGAGTTCCTCCATTCTTTCATCAAACGCAGCCGTTTCCAAAATAAAGGTATGAATGGTTGTTTTATTATTAATGGTTGGCTTCCGGGTAAATTCATAGTCATCCACTGGTGCAAACGAAGTTACATATATATTGAGAACCTCAAGAGGTTTTTTATATAGTTTTTGTCTAATTTTTTCACCATTTAAGCTTGTTCTTTCAATATCTCGATTTAACCAGCTCGCCCAATCAAGATCATGCCGCATCAATCGAATCACAGGATGGTTTTTTTCACGTGTGTTTTCCAGCCAAATTTCCTGGTGATTTTCTGTCAAGGTAATAATTCTATAGCCATATCCGGCAGAAAGTTTCTTGACTATCGACCAAAAAAGATAATCCTCATTTAATCCCAAAGCTTTCCCCACTTTCTATTTCTCCCTTTTCTCAATGGTACCGTTTTCTAGTACTCTTTAATGATAGACGAAAGTCACCAAAAAGTAAAAATCAAAAACGTCTGAATAGTTTATGAAGAACGAAATTTTAAATGACTGTCCAACAGGTTGCCTTTCATTTCCTAAACAGCAAAAAGGCCTTATCATGTTGACAAGACCTTTTGTAGTTACTTAATAAAGTCCTTCTGAGCTGAACTGAATACGGAATGCATCATCTGATTTCTCATAAATGGCAGACTCAATGATCCTGAAACAAGCATTTTTCGTAACCAGGGATTCGATAACACGAGGTTCATTAGTTTATATCGATAACGATAGCCATAGTAAATCGCTGTTCCAATCATGATTATTCTTATCATTGTTTTCAATGAATTTCATCCCTCCTCACACGTAGTTTGTCAGGGATGACTTTTTTTAAACTGGATATGTATTCCAATAATATATTCTATTTCATTTTTAGGCATTCGAAGGTTTGTTCCTCAGTAACAATCTTCCCAATAGGGAGGTCATGGTTTTCAGTGGGGAAATGCGTAATAACCTGTTCTTTAAATGCCAATGAAAGTGTTTTGCCGGTAAACGTTGAAAGATACCTGTCATAATACCCCCCGCCAAATCCTAGACGGTGCCCCCGAACATCAAAAGCTAATCCTGGTACAATGAGTAAATCGAGTTCTTCTGGGGATACATAAACCGTTTGATCAACACGAGGTTCAAATAATCCAGAATAAACACATTCAAGCTGAGAAAAATCTGTTAAGATTCTAAAATCCATCTGCCTTAGCTGTGCCTCACACTTAGGAACTGCAACCCTTTTCCCCTGACTCCAAGCATGGGCGATAATAGCTTTTGTCTCCACCTCAGGGAAAATCGATACGGTAATCCCGATCGTTTGAGCCTGCTGCCATTCGTTTTCTCGGTACAAGCTTTCAGCGATGTATCCAGACCGCTGCCAATAATCTGTCTGGGTCATGGAATGTAACAGTTCCTTCATACTTATCCGAACGTTTCTTTTAGAATTCATTCTATATCCTCCTTAAAAAAACATAAAAAAAAACAACAGGAAAAATCCTGTTGTTTACTTTGTTTCACGGTGGACCGTGTTACGTTTTTCTCTAGAGCAATATTTTTTAAGCTCAAGACGATCGGGATTGTTACGTTTATTTTTTTTAGAAATATAGTTACGGTCTCCACATTCAGTGCAAGCTAACGTAATATTCACGCGCATGTGTATTTCCCTCCAAACATATTGACATTTTCACATAAGACTTTTATATGATAGCATTTTTCTCAATCAAATGCTAGTATGTTTTTTAGGAAGAATGATAACAATGCAGAAATATTTATATTGCTAGGCTGGCTGCTTGGCTAAGCAGATCGGTATGAAGAATTTTAGCCTCTTCTTTTGTAGCCGAATGAATGACCCATGCGATGGCTTCAATACATTCTTGCGGCATAATTTCTGTTTCTAAGGAAAAAATACTTGTGACTTCCCCCCTTGCCAATGGTGAGTACAGAAGAAGGCCTTCCTTAAGCGATTTAAAGCACCCATGCTGATAGAGACTTCCTTTTCCCTGAATACAGTATTGAGAAATCCCTCTCCCTCTGACGACCCCGCCAAGCAGCGCAATGGATTGCTGACCGACATGAAGAATGGCTTGTTCATGCGGACTATAAAAAGCGACAGCTTGTCTTTCTTGTGCATTTTCGTAATGACAGACAATCTTCGGAGTTATGATAGCATTAGAACGGTTATTAATGGTAAATTTGATAAATGAAATTTCTTTTTTACTATATGATTGACTGAAAGAACGTATTTCCCCCTGGTTTTCGGAAATATTATCCTCCTCACGATACCAATCAAAGCTGCCATCCATCCACAATCCAGCCCTTAAATTTCTCCGGTAACCCTCTCGTTCCGCTGTTTTATAAGCCGATAATGTACTCATTAGCTAATCCCCTCCTGTTTGAAAGCGCTTTAAATCGTTCGAATGGCAACTTCAGCAGACAACTTTCTATTTCCACTAATACACAAACAGTAATAATAAACTAGTTAAGGAAAACTATTCCTTTTGATGTATTAATCGTAGCATCTATCTACATTTTGAACAATAAACACATTTTGTCGATTTATCTCCGTTGTCTATGCAAAGCGACTTGAATGGGAAAAAAATTTTTATTTTCTTTACTTTCTTTAAATTAATGAAGACTTTCGACAAATTCCTTCCAGAAATCGCTGTAGTTTCAAGGAAATATACCCCTTTTTTCGAAAAATGTGTATGATAGATTTAGATCAAGAATACAACAGCTGAGGTGAAACAATGAATACACTCTTACTAAGCCTTCTTTCACTTGCCATTATCCTTTTCATTGCTGCTTTTTTTAAGAAGGATCGGGTAACTAAACTAGAAGAAGACTTGGAACAACTTACGCTTACACATATGCAGGATATCTATCTATTAAAGAAAAAGATAAAAATTCTTGAAGAAGAATTTTTGAGTGAAGATCTCCCGATATCCCCCATGCCTGCACTAAAACAAAAAAAACAACAGGCGCCTATTAATGAAATACTCAAGAATCAAGTTCTATCACTCTATCAACAAGGGCTTTCTCTTAAGCAAATCTCTGCCCAATCGACTCTCTCAACAGAGGTCATTACAGAAATCATTGAAGAGTCCTTGAGAGGTTCTACTTATGAATAAAGCATCGATACAGGCATTTGCTGCCGGCATTACCTTTTCTACAGCCATCATCACTGGATATCTGTTTTTCCTTGAACCAAAGGAAACCGAGCATCATGTAACAGTCGTAGAAGCAACGGCACTTCTAGAGAAAAAAGGATATACGATTCAAGACCCGACACAAATAGAGAAGAAAAAACCAGTAAACCAACCTGAACCTAAAGCTGAAAAACCGGCAAAAGCCATTAACTATAGCTTGACAATCAAGCCCGGGATGACTTCCCAACAAATAGCCGATACGCTCGTCAACGAACACATCATCCGTGACGCTGATACGTTAACGAATTACTTACGACGAGATAAACTTCACGACCATATTCAGGTGGGAACCTTTATCCTCTCCAAAGAAATGTCCATTGAACAAATCGCAAAAACCATTACAAAATAACGAAGTGATATCAGGCTGTTGAGAACCCTCGACAGCCTGTTTTGATATATGCCCTTTCACTAAGACTTTTTGCTTGTTTCTGCATGAACAATAGCCACATCACTTTGTGATGTGGCATTTATTTTTTTCAGTCATTGAGGTCCAGGTATCTTCCACGAACAAGATAATAAATGTTTTCGGCAATATTGGTTGTATGATCTGCTGTTCGTTCAAGGAAACGAGCGATTAAGGATAGCTGGGTTACCTGTTGTATATTTTCGTGAGATAACTTTAGGAGTTCTTTCATACATTGTCCATAAAGAATGTCGACTTTTTCATCCATGAAGACAATTTTCCTCGCCAGCACAACATCATCGTCTTTAAATGCCTGAATGGATAGATCCATCATTTCAAGTGTGACATCATGCATTTCCTTATACAAAGTCAGCGGCATAATAAAAGGTTTTTCACCAATTCGGATGGCTGCCTTTGCTATATTTACGCCAAAGTCAGCCATTCGTTCAATATCAGAAGCGATTTTAATTGCCGCAATAATTCTCCTTAAATCAATAGCAACGGGTTGTTGTCTAGTAATTAACTGGATGGCAAATTCGTTAATTTCTTCTTCAAGCAAGTCTGCTCGTTCATCTCGTTCAATGATTTCAAGAGCCAGCTCCATATCCTGCTTTTCAAGCGCTTCAAATGATCCTCGAATGGATTGAGCTGCACATGCTGACAGTTCAATCAGCATGTCCTTTAATTCCTGTAATTCTAATTCAAACTTCTCCCTAACGACCATTCACACTACCTCTTTTCTAAAATGAATTAACCAAAACGTCCTGTTATATAATCCTCGGTTCGTTGATCATTTGGCTTCGAGAAAATGGTATTCGTCTCATCAAACTCAATGACTTCTCCATTTAGGAAAAAAGCTGTCCTATCAGAAATTCTTGCAGCTTGCTGCATATTATGAGTGACAATAATTATACTGAAATCCTTTTTCAATTCTTGAACGAGTTCCTCTACCTTCAGTGTAGAAATTGGATCAAGAGCGGAAGTTGGTTCATCCATTAAGATCACATCGGGCTCAATGGCAAGGCAGCGGGCGATACAAAGCCGCTGCTGCTGGCCGCCGGAAAGTCCATAAGCATTTTCATGAAGACGGTCCTTCACTTCATCCCAAATTGCTGCTCCCCGCAAGCTTTTTTCGACAATCTCATTTAAAAGCTTCTTATTTTTAATGCCATGGATTTTCGGACCATAGGCGACATTTTCATAGATTGACTTAGGAAATGGATTCGGTTTCTGAAAGACCATTCCGACCTGTGTCCGCAAATCTTCTGCCTTATATGATTTATCAAGAATATTACGGCCCCGGTATGCAATCGTGCCGGTAGTTCGAACGCTTGGAACCAGCTCACTCATTCGATTCAATGTTTTAATGTACGTAGATTTCCCGCAGCCAGATGGCCCAATGATCGCCGTCACTTCATTCTGATAGATGTCTAGATTAATATTTTTTAGTGCTTGAGTTTCTCCATACCATAAATTTAATTCCTTAGTTTCATACACTTTTTCTTTTTGAGTAAGACTTTCGTTTCTAGCATGACTGTCTTGTTGTTTATGTTTGCTTAGTACAGCATTCATCGACAAATCCTCCTCTGTATTTCTCATATCCTAGTAGCGTTTTTGGAATTTATTACGTATTAAAACGGCGACTGAATTCATCGAGATGAGCAATACCATCAACACAATGATCCCAGCTGCAGCAACCGCTTGGAACTCCTCCTGTGGTCTCGATGTCCAGTTATAAATTTGCATAGGCAAAACTGTGAACGTGTCAAATATCGTTTTTGGCAGGAAGGCGATAAACATCGGGATGCCTACTACAACGAGCGGAGCTGTTTCCCCAATTGCCCGTGAGAGCGCCAATATCGCTCCAGTAATGATACCGGGAATCGCTGCTGGCAAGACTACTCTGACGATGGTCTGCCACTTTGTTGCACCCATAGCGAATGATGCGGCGCGAAGATCTTTAGGTACCCCTCGAATGGCCTCCTGACCAGCCACGATAATCACAGGAAGAATGAGCAGACTCATTGTTAGTCCAGCAGCAAGCACAGATTGACCCATCGCGAACGCTCGGACAAAAATGGTTAACCCCAACAACCCAAATACAATCGAAGGAACACCTGCAAGATTGGAGATATTTATTTGAATAAACGTCGTCATTTTATTTTTAGGTGCATATTCTTCTAGATATAACGAGGTTCCTACTCCAAGTATCAGCGTAACGGGTGTGACAACCCCCATCAGCCAAATGGTCCCCGTTAGAGCTGCTTTAATACCAGCCTCTTCAGGTTTTCTTGAAGCAAAGTTCGTAAAGAAATCCATCGATAAACTGCCGATGCCTTGAGTGAATATTCGGTAGAGCAGCACACCCAAAACGAACAACCCAAAAGTTGTTGCTAATAGAAACAGTACCTTAAAGATACGATTCAGCAAGATTCTTCCTGTCATTCTACGGCTAACATTTTCTTTATTTATTAATCTATCCATTAGTATTCCTCCCTGAACTTACGGGATATAAACTGAGCAAGGATATTCATGAGAAGAGTGAAAACAAACAACGTCATACCGACTGCGTAGATGCTATAGTAAATGGTCGTTCCGTACCCTGCATCTCCCGTGCTAACCTGAACGATATAAGAAGTCATTGTCTGAATGGATGAGGTAACATCCATATTCATAGAAGGTGTTGATCCCCCAGCCACTGAGACAATCATCGTTTCACCTATGGCTCTCGATAAAGCTAGAACCACTGACGCGATAATGCCTGATAGAGCAGCCGGAAGGATAACTTTAATGGCTGTCTCAAACTTCGTAGCCCCCATTGCATAAGCACCTTCTCGAATCGAACGAGGTACTGAAGACATTGCATCTTCCGATAAAGAAGCAATCATTGGGATAATCATGATTCCTACCACGATTCCAGGACTGAGTGCATTAAAGATCTCAAGCCCCGGGAATAAATCGCGGAGAAGAGGTGTTACAAATGTTAAAGCGAAGAAACCATAGACTATGGTCGGCACGCCGGCAAGGATTTCTAACAACGGCTTAATGATTCTTCTTGTCTTCTCTGAGGCATATTCACTCAAATAAATAGCTGACGCAAGTCCGATTGGGACAGCAACTAGGGCAGCAATAAAGGCAATTTTCAATGTACCGACGAGGAGCGGCATAATGCCGTAAGATGCTGCGGTTGCTGAAAAGGGATACCATTTATCAGCAGTAAAAAATTCTTTTATGGATACTCTTTCAAAAAAAGTAACTGTTTCAACGATTAATGTAAGGACGATCCCAATGGTTGTTAAAACAGAGATCGCTGCGGTAATTAATAATAAAAACGGGATGGCTTTTTCGACATTCCACCGCTTATTTTTTTGTTGTTTATTTTCAAAAATCATTTTTTGTATTGATTGTTCACTACCATGTTTCACAGCCATACCGACAAAACCCTCCCTGCCACGAAAGCAAAAGCAGAAAACGCCTTATGCTTTCGTCAACTTTCATCCAAGTTAAATCAGGACTGCTACAAGCCCTGCCGTTTATTTTTTTAGTTCCTTAAGTTTGTCTAAATCTGCTTGATACTCTTCTTCAGGAAGACTTACATACCCAACTTCCTCTGAAAGTTCGCCTGCATGCTCGATGGTGAATTTCACATAGTCAGCTACTTGTTCTTTATCCGCAATGGCTTTATTCGCTACATAGGTGAAGACTGGGCGGGAAAGCGGTGCATATTCACCGGATTTAATCGTTTCATGAGTCGGTTCTAGAGCACCCTTTCCATTATCGACTTTAACAATTTTTAATTTATCCTTATTTTCCACATAGTAGGCAAATCCAAAGAACCCGATTGCATTCTTATCACCCTCGACACCTTGCACAAGGATATTATCGTCCTCTGAAAGGGTTGCATTTGCTACAATAGGCTCTTCTTCTAGAATCACTTCATTGAAGTAATCGTATGTTCCTGAATCTGTACCTGGAGAATAAAACTTAATGTCTTCTTTTGGCCATTCAGCGCGGATGTCGGACCATTTTTTAACTTTTCCGTTGTCATCCTTCCAAAGCTGCTTCAATTCATCAACTGTCAGGTGATCGAGAAAATCATTCTCTTTATTGACCACAATTGAAATACCATCGTACGCAATTTTTAATTCTGTATATTCAATACCCTTTTTCTCTAGCTCTGCTTTTTCTTCATCTTTTATTGGGCGTGAGGCATTTGATAAATCCGTATCACCAGCGATAAATTTCTTAAATCCGCCGCCAGTTCCTGACGCCCCTAGACTCACTCTTACGTTTGGCTGGACGCCCATATATTCTTCAGAAACAGCCTCCATGATGGGGAAAACAGTTGAAGATCCATCAATCGCAACCTCACCGTTTAATTGATTGGATGATGATGCGTTTGTATCGCCTTCGTTCGAACCACAAGCTGCCGATACAGCAACTACACCACTCATCATTGCTGTTAAAGCCCAGAACTTAAACCGTCTCATTCTTTTTCCCCCTGAAAGATTAGTTGTTTTGTCCTACATCAACAGAATAACGTTTCCCTGTAAAGAAGGTTTTAACAGATTGTAAATGTTCAGTAAATTAGTGTTAGTAATTTGTAAACACCTTAAATCAAGCAAAAAAAGCTGCCGAGATTTAATCTCGACAGCTTTTCACTATTCTTTTTAATCCTCTTCACTATGATCAACTTTGGTATCGACTGACTGTTCAGTAGTTTTTCCCTTAGCACGATCTTCTTTAAGTTCGAAGTATTTGTCAAGGATAGCCGCACCAATTTCCTTATTCATAGAATGACCGGTGTGACCTTGGTAAGCCCACGGCACTACAACCGCATAGGCGACTTCAGGCTTTTCCGCAGGCGCATAACCAACCAGCGTTAAATTCATTGTATCTTGTGGTTCGTCATATTTCTTACGATTGGGTCCATCATAAAAAGCTTGTGCCGTACCAGTCTTCGCTGATGACGTATACTTTTTATTTCCGAGGTACATATAAGCGGATCCACCCTGTTCTTGTGCAACCATATTGAATCCCTTTTGAACTCGTTGAACCCATTCATCCTTCATATCTAATTTATTTAGGACAACTGGCGAAACTTCTTCAACAATAGGACCCAATTGGTCATTATCATCGACAGGTTTCCGAATTTCCTTCACAAGATGCGGCTTCATTCGATTACCGCCATTAGCAATTGTCGATACATATTGGGCCAGCTGCATCGGGGTATACGTATCATACTGACCGATGGCAAGGTCCATTAGTTTACCTGGATTTGTTTCTGTTCCTTTGAAACCAACCATTTCATTCGGAAGATCGATTCCTGTACGAACCCCGAGTCCGAATTGGTTAAATGATGTTCGAATCGTTGAAAAAGCAGATTGGTTTATCCTTAGAGGTTCATTGGGAACATAATTTCCTCCGGCGATTTTGATTGCTGTCCGGAACATGTAGACGTTGGATGAAACCTTCAATGCGGTTAAATCGTTAATATTCCCAAAGTCTTTATACGAACCTTTAGGAGGGGTATCTTTAATACGAATTTTCGTATCATACCAATAGCTATTTGGCTGTATCGCACCCGTTTGGTAACCAGTTAAGACGGTAGCACCTTTAACGGTTGAACCCATGGCGTAGGATGTGGTGATATTTCCAAGCGCAAAATCTTGAATTTCACTTTTTCCAGTTTCCGCATTCTTTCCGTATTGCTTCCCAGCCATAGTTAAGACTTCTCCCGTAGAGGGATCCATCATCACAACGAATGCACGGTCAAGAAATTGTGTATTCCCAAGCTTTTTCTTTTCTTTCAATTGCTTTTCGATAATTTGTTCAGTTGCCAACTGAAGGTCCATATCAATGGTAAGAACCATATCTTTCCCGCGTGATCCTTCAGTAATAGTAGTTGATTCAATGACATTTCCAGCCTTATCGGTCACATTTTTCACTTTAGCCTTCTGTCCTTGTAAGACATCTTCATATTCTGCCTCAAGATAACTCTTTCCTACTCGGTCATTACGGCTATAATCGCGGGCTAAATAATACTCAAGACTTTCACTTGGCAGGCCTTCCTCAGAAGAAGATACTTTACCAAGTACAGACTTTAATGTTTTATCAAATGTGTAAGCCCTCTTCCAATCTGTCGTAATTCCTACACCTGGCAATGAATCTAAATGTTCACTGACTGTGGCATATTCTTCCGTAGATACCCCATCATTTTTAACAATTTGAGGAGTTAAAGCGTAACCGCTGCTGAATTCCCGGTAAATGGCAAGAACTTCAAGCTCAGCATCTAATGACTTCAATTCCTTCTCCGTAATTCTAGATAGTTGAAGAGTATACAAATCAGCTTCTGTAATTTCACTTTCTGAAACCTTTGTTCGCTCTTTTTTCGTTATTTTTTTCTCTGCCAGCTCCGGATTTTTCAGAATCCAAAAGTCTTTTTTATCTCGTTCTGTTACTTTATCGGTCTCTTTTTCAATTAAGACCGCTAGTTTTTCAGCTGTTTCCAGCATTTCACTCGTCTTTGTTCCTTGCTTCCTTGTATACGTGATTGCATTAAGCGGTTCATTATCGACCATGACCTTTAAATTACGATCCAGCATTTTCCCCCTTGGTACAGGGTTATTAACCGTAATTTCCTCTGTCCGTTCAATTTCACGCCGATAATCATCTCCATATACAATTTGTACAATACCTAGTCGTAAAATAAGTGCTGAAAATAACACAAAAACCATAAAGAAAAGCATATTGAGCCTAAAAGGAACATGCGTCTTTTTCTTCTTATTTTTCTTCACCTGAGTGCACACTTCCTTTTTCATCTCTAATCCAAATACTTATTCTTATTCTATATAAAAAGAATATTCTTTTCTACCTTTGTGTTCTTAAATTACAGCAAAAAAGCCTGCCAGCACTAGAAATCCTTGATTTCACTGCCGCAAGCAATTAATTAGAAATGTTTTCCTGAAATAATTAACCTTCCACACGATGACCGATAGATTTGATTCTTCGTACAAACAAATAGATCAGTGTATGCCCCGCTCCTACAATAAGAAGAAAGTACGGTAAGCTTATCGCAGGATCAAAGAAATAAACAACCGCGATAAAGCCTAGAAGTGAAACAACTCGTCCCATTTGAATATACATTTCACGTACAACAATATACTCAATTCTCATTTCAGCAGCATTCCAGGCTGTCCCAATGATATCGTAGGTAAGTGACGTATACGGAACTAAAAGAATTGGATAAGCAATGGCAATGACCGCTGCATACATAAGCATCTTTATATAACTAACATCAAAAGCAACGAGGAATACACCAGCATAAAGCAAAATTCCTCCTACAAGAATTGCTTTTTTTCGCATATGTGGCTTGATATAACGCGAAGCAACAAAATAAGCAATAAAGGCAATAACTGAATTCAGCATACTAAAATTACCAAGAGCCAGTTCGCTGCCTGTCTTAATGAACACAAATATGGAGATGACAAACATGAAAGTTCCTTCACGTACTCCTTGAAAAAAGTGAGCAAGCGTAATCAAGCGCCAATTTTCATTATTTTTACGTTCTGAAAGAATCCGTAAGAATAAATACTTTCCATTAGCCGGTCGTCTCACCAAGAAAAAGCTGAGTACGACTGCAACAGCAAATAACCCTAAGGAAATTCCGAATACTACATGATAGCCGCTAAAAGCATTCATCCGAGAAATAATATATCCTGCAGTTACAGGCCCAATAATTCCACCAAAAGAACCTAACAGACCAAGAAACCCATTAAAGAAGTCTCTTGTTTCCGGCTCTGTAATTTCAAATGTTAGTACGTTAAAGGCAAGCCAGTAAAAGCCATAACCAATACCAAGCAAGGCGCCTAGCAGAATAATAAACTGAGTTGCATTTTCTCCAACAAATAAAACGGTTAGATAATAGAGGGCCAAAAAAATCACACCCAGCCGCAGGACGATTACTCGATCTACTTTTTTAGCTAATCTTCCAGCTAAAATAAACGTAAGCGGCTGAAAGAGGACGATCGTAAGATTATATAGTCCGATATCAATAAACTCGCCTGATTGCTTCCACAAAAACACATTCACAAAGGTATTCGACAACGCAATACTAAGACTATAGAGACCGCCAATAAGCAGCAAAAGACGCAAATCTCTTTTAATCTCGATGCCGCCAGTCCATTTTTTCACAAAACCCATGCTTTTAACTCCCCCTCAAACTCCCGTTTAGTGTTTGAAGAAACATGAATGATTATGTAAAATCATAGATTTTTACAAATATTTACAAAAGGTTGACGACAAAAAAAGCCAAGAACCCACAAGGGTGTTCTTGGCTTTTAAATGTGACTTATTTTGCAGCGTTGTAGCGTTTTTCTGCTTCGTTCCAGTTTACAACATTCCAGAATGCATTGATGTATTCTGGACGACGGTTTTGGTAGTTTAGGTAATAAGCATGCTCCCAAACATCAAGACCGATAATTGGTGTTTTGCCTTCAGAAAGTGGTGAATCTTGGTTTGGTGTGCTTGTGATTTCAATCTCGCCATTGTTTACAGCAAGCCATGCCCAGCCAGATCCAAAACGAGTTGTTGCAGCTTTAGCGAATTCTTCTTTGAAGCTGTCATAGCTTCCGAATTTGCTTGTGATTGCTTCTGCTAATTCTCCAGTAGGCTGTCCGCCTCCGTTTGGTGAAATAATTGTCCAGAATAATGAATGGTTAGCGTGTCCGCCGCCATTATTACGTACTGCTGTACGTTTTTCTTCTGGAACTGCATCAAGGTTAGCAACAATTTCTTCTACGCTTTTGCTAAGAAGTTCTTCATTGCCCTCAAGTGCTGCGTTTAAGTTCGTTACATACGTGTTATGGTGCTTCGTATGATGGATGTTCATTGTTTCCTTGTCGATGTGTGGTTCTAACGCATCATATGCGTACGGTAATTGTGGAAGTTCGAATGCCATAATAAAATATTCCTCCCTTTATGTAATTGAATGATTACAGGCTCTATACTCGTCAGGAAATCCCTAAACAAATATAAGCTAGTAACTTTAGATTAGCAGAGTTTTCATACTGTTACAAACGTTATGCTCTTAGCTGGGATTTTTTTTATTGTCAAAGTACGACAAAAAGAAAGTATGCAATCATAAACAGCTGAATAAGTCCCTTGGTGATTGTCCCGCTGATGAAACCAACAACCGACCCTAGACCAATTTTTCCAGCAGTTACAAGATTGGTGCGATGCACAATCATTTCAGCGATTACAGCCCCAACAAATGGACCAATTAGAATACCAACAAACGGAATAACAAAAGGGCCGACTAAAAGACCAATTGTACTTCCCCAGATTCCAGCTTTTGTACCGCCATATTTTTTAACACCCAACAAATTCGCAACATAGTCAGCTGCAAATAAAAGAATGACGAACAAAACTTGTATCAGCCAGAATACCCAGTTAAACGGTTCAAATGTAAACAGCAGTCCATAAAGGACTATGCCGCCAATAATAAATAACACACCCGGGATTATCGGGAAAATCAACCCGACAAAACCAACCAAAAACATGACTGTAATTAGTATCCAGTAAATAACATCCATTTTTTCTACCCCTCCGTTCTACTCTTCCCATTTCTTAAAAAATAAAACCTGACCCTACTTTCGGATATTGAGCGTCGCTTCAGCCATATTAACGGCATGATCACCTATTCGTTCCAGGTTCGTGAGGATATCAATAAAAATAATTCCTGCGGGAGCACTGCAAAGACCCTCATTAATCCGCAAAATATGTTTTTTTCGTAATGTGCGTTCCATCCTATCAATCGTTTCTTCATTTTTAATTACACGTCTCGCCTGATCACAATCATGATGATCCAACGCTTGAATCGATTGCTCTAATGAAAAAATAGTTAAAGAAAAAATTTCTTTTAAATCAGTCATTGCCGAATCGGATAGGGTAACTTTATGTGAAACCAAATAATCCACTAGTTCGACAAGATTTTCAATATGATCGCCTACCCGCTCAATATCTCTAGCCGTATTCATCATCATTGAATTCTTTGCTGATTCCGTATGCGATAACGATGTAGAAGAAAGCCTAACCAAGTATTTTTCTATATCTCGATCAAATTGATTAATCGCTTCTTCCATTCCCCTTACCGCATCTGCATGTATTTTCTCTCGGCTGAACAAGTAATCCTGTGCCTCTAGAAGACCTTTCGCTGAAAGATACCCCATCCGCAATACTTCTTCCTTTGCCTGCCCAAGAGCGATTGCAGCTGATTGTTCAATAAATACAGGGTCTAGATGGGACGTACGGTACTCGGTCCCCTCACGATTGTCCCGAACTAGTAACGAAACGATTTTCACCAATACAGCAATGAGCGGAAGCTGAATGAGTGTACTTAAAATATTGAAAGAACCATGAGCAAACGCCAACGACATATGCGGGTTTAAGCTAAACGTTTCTTTCATAACAGTTACAAGCAGTGAAAATGGCTGTAATAGCAATAAAAACAGAAACGCTCCTGCTGCGTTAAATAGAACATGTGCCCAAGCTGTCCGTTTAGCTGCTAACGAAGCACCAATAGAAGCAAGCAACGCTGTAATGGTTGTTCCGAGATTATCTCCAAGTAAAATTGGCAGCGATGCTTTCAGCGTAATTAATCCTTGAGCATGAAGCTCCTGCAAAACACCGACAGAGGCACTAGAACTTTGAACCACAGAAGTAAACAGTGCACCCGCAATGAATCCTAGGAAAGGACTTGAGCTAATACCGAGCATTAATTCTCGAAATTCATCAACTAAACGAAGCGGCTCAAGTCCCGCTCCCATAATCTCGAGACCAAGAAACAAACTCCCGAAGCCAAATATGGTTTGGCCAGCATGTGTGATCATTTTATTTTTAAAGAAAAACAGAAGCAGACTACCCAGTGCCATAATGGGCAGCGCATATTCTGAAAGCTGAAAGCCAATGATAAAAGCGGTGACTGTCGTCCCAATATTGGCACCCATAATGATTGCAATAGCCTTTTTTAAAGATAAAACCCCCGCACTCACCAGACCTACGGTAAGCACTGCCGTTCCTGAACTGCTCTGGATCAATATCGTGACTACCATTCCAGAAATAATCCCGCGCAGCGGTGTAGATGTATAGCGATCCAAAATCGTTCTCAGCCGATCACCGGCCATATTTTTAAGACCTTCACCCATGAATTTAATTCCGAACACAAAGATTCCAAGACCACCAATTAAATGAAAGATAATGACTTGGTATGGAAAATTCACAATTTCGACCTCCTGACCCATGACAACCTTATATGTATCTCTTCTTCATTATGGATACCTCTGAAATTTTATGAAAGCTTTTCAGCAAAAATTTACACTACCTTTACATTTAAATGAAGTAAATTCTTGTTTTCCTGTATGAGGATATATAAAATGAAGAAGTATTTCAAACAAAAAAAGGATGCTGTGGAAAAATGAACGTTTTTAAGCAACTAATTGTTAGTCTATATTCACCTAAAGATATTGCCGCAACACGTCATCAAGGAATAGGCAAAACGATTTTATTCGTTTTTCTTCTTTCACTCATTTCGATTATCCCATCGGCCATCTATTTCAGTACCATGGTCACTACGGGCGTTCAGGCAGCAGAGGACATGCTTGCTTCAGATATGCCTGATTTCGAAATAAAAAATGGTACATTGACTGTCGACAGTAACGAGCCTTATATTCAACAGAAAGATGACTTTACCATTTTCCTTGATGGAACTGGCGAGATGACCAGTACTGACGTAGAACTTCGGACACAAAATGGGTTTGCCTTGCTCAAAAATGAACTCGTCTTCGTGGCTGATGGACAATCCCAAGTTAGTCCTTATTCAGTAATGGAAGGACTTGCTGTAAATAAACAAGATTTTGAAGGTCTGGTCGACTCAGTAGATGCTTCACTCGTCATCGCCATTCCACTCATCATTTTAATGATTTATTTATTCAGCAGTGCCGTCTTATTTATCAAGGTAACACTATTCGCTGTGTTTGGCTTATTATTCAAAAATTCACTACAGCGCTCTCTAGGATATCGCCACCTCTGGAGGATCTGCGCATACAGTATTACCTTGCCCACGATTTTCTTTACCATTATGGCTGCTTTCCAAGCAACCGTTCCCTTTGGAAGCTTCATCAGCTGGTTCGTAACGTTCCTCATGATGTATATGGCTATCAAAGAAGTGCCGCCTGAAAAAGAAATACTCAGCTAGGTGAAAACAGACCCCATTCAGTGAGGTCTGTTTTTTTACTGCCGAAAAATAAGCATATTTTCATTTTTCCTTCGTATAATGAGTAAAGGACAAGTCTTAGGAGGGCTGGAAATGAAACGTATACTGTTATTTTTCACCATCTGTTTTATTCTTTTTATTATTTACTACGATGTTTCAGTCGGTACCCTGCCAACTGCCGTTCCCGCCGCACCCTCAAAGACTACTGACTCTGTCCCAGCAGCCACGGTTTCCCTTCCTTTTACAGAAACGACCATTGTACCAGGCGATACCTTGCTTTCTATCGTTGAACATAAGCAAGGAGGAATACCTGTTTCAATTGAACAAGTAGTAACAGACTTCGAGAAATTAAATGGGATTAAACCTGAATCCATGCAAATTGGTAAACGGTATAAAATTCCTGTATATAAGTAATGAAACAGCAAAATTAGATTCAATTCCTTGTAAGTCCTCTCTATCATTGATACAATATCCTAGGAGCCAACTAAGCTCAGCTGGCAAAAATATGATTTTTTTTCCTAAAGGAGAGAACTCACTTGAGTGAATTAATACATCGTACTAAAACACGCTCCGTTAAAGTTGGTAATTTAACGATTGGCGGTACTAATGAAGTAATTATTCAAAGTATGACCACCACTAAGACACATGATGTGGAAGCAACTGTAGCAGAAATTAATCGTCTTGAAGAAGCAGGATGTCAAATTGTTCGTGTCGCCTGTCCGGATGAACGCGCTGCGCTTGCCATACCAGAAATTAAGAAACGTATTAACATTCCGCTTGTAGTCGATATCCATTTTGATTATAAATTAGCTTTACTTGCTATCGAAGGCGGAGCAGATAAAATCCGGATTAACCCGGGTAATATCGGCCGTCGCGAAAAAGTAGAAGCGGTCGTGAATGCTGCGAAAGCGAAAGGCATTCCGATTCGAATCGGTGTTAACGCTGGCTCACTTGAAAAACGGATTATCGAAAAATACGGCTATCCGACAGCTGATGGAATGGTAGAAAGTGCACTTCACCATATCAAGATTCTTGAAGATCTCGATTTCCACGATATCATCGTTTCCATGAAAGCATCTGATGTTAATTTAGCAATTGAAGCATACCAAAAAGCAGCACAAGCATTTGATTACCCGCTGCATTTAGGTATTACCGAATCAGGAACACTTTTCTCAGGAACCGTGAAAAGTTCAGCTGGACTTGGTGCCATCTTGAACATGGGAATCGGAAACACGATGCGTGTCTCACTTAGTGCCGATCCTGTTGAAGAAGTAAAAGTAGCGCGGGAAATACTAAAGGTTTATGGACTTGTTTCAAACATGGCAACCTTGATTTCATGTCCAACCTGCGGACGTATCGAGATCGATTTAATCAGTATCGCGAACGAAGTCGAAGAATATATTTCAACGATCAAAGCTCCAATTAAGGTTTCTGTTCTCGGTTGTGCAGTAAATGGACCTGGTGAAGCACGTGAAGCCGATATAGGTATTGCCGGCGCTCGTGGTGAAGGACTATTATTCCGTAAAGGAAAAATCGTCAGAAAAGTACCAGAAGAAACCATGGTCGAAGAACTGAAAAAAGAAATTGATGCAATCGCTGAAGAATTTTACGCAAAACAACGTGCTGAAGCTGAAGCAGCATTACTACAACAATAGAAAAAAATCCTGGATGTAAAATCCAGGATTTTTTTTTGTTCAAAAGAACGGCAGGATGAATATGCCTATGACAATCGACAAAGCACCGATAATTATCGCCCAAGTGCCTAAACTCTTTGCTCCCTTACCACGTGCAATAACTCCGATAATAATTCCCGCTATTCCCATTAAAAGCGGCAAGATAAACAGAGAGAGAATAGAGACAATTAAGGCAGTAATACCAATGCCTCTCCCTCCTGTTTCACCTTCATCAATTGCATACGGCTCATTTTGATTCGCACGACCCCTGACCGCCTTTAATGCAGAAAAATCTGCTGCATTTTCTTCTCGATACTGGATTTGCTCTTCAGGACTCCGAACCAAAAGATCCTCATTCCTATATGATCGAGCCTGCTCTTCCTCAGCCCCGACACCCATCGATTCCGGCTTACTATCCTGCGACACATTATCACGATCCGAATAACGATCATCAGCCATTGGAGCATCCCTCACTTTCAAGTAATAGGAGCCTTATTAGTCTTTGTCATTCATCCAAAAAACAACACCAAAATAATTACGCAAGAAGGATAAATCTAACAACTGAAATTCCAGAGGAAACTAGCTGAACTCTCAACGCAGGCGGGATCACGAAAACCAGCTGATCTTTTGCTTAATTTAGATTGGATACGGCCCATTCTTTGAAGAATTCGGCCTAAACTTAAATTTATTCGGCCCATTCTTCGAAGAATTCGGCCCAAACTTAAATTTATTCGGCCCATCTTTATTTCGAATCTGGGGGGCTTGTGAAAATAGAGTATCTTTCTTTTTTTCTTTCCCTGGGATTAGTTTTTTCCCTTTTAGTGACGCATTTTTGGGGAAACACGTTGATCTTTGATGGGTTGGCCTGTTTGGCATCAGGAATAACTTGTTTTTTTGCTTAACTTAAGTCGGATTCGTCCCATTCTTCAATTTATTCGGCCCAAACTCAGGGTTATTCGGCCCATCTTTATTTTGAATCTGGGGGCTTGTGAAAATAGAGTATCTTTCTTTTTTTCTTTCCGAGCGATTAGTTTTTTCCCTTTTAGTAACGCATTCTGGGGGAAACACGTTGATCTTTGATGGGTTGGCCTGTTAGGCATCAGGAATAACTCGTTTTTTTGCTTAACTTAGGTCGGATTCGTCCCATTCTGCAATTTATTCGGCCCAAACTTAAGTTTATTCGGCCCAATTTCAGGGTTATTCGGCCCTTTCTCCCAATCATTCGGCCCATCTATATTTTGACTCTTGGGGCTTGTAAAAATAGAGTATCTTTCTTTTTTTCTTTCCGTGGGATTAGTTTTTTCCCTTTTAATGACGCATTCTAGGGGAAACACGTTGATCTTTGATGGGTTGACCTGTTTGGCATCAGGAATAACTTGTTTTTTTGCTTAACCCCGTCCGGATTCGGCCCATTCTTCGATTTATTCGGCCCAAACTTCAATTTATTCGGCCCAATCTCAGGTTTATTCTTCCCTTTCTCCCAATCATTCGGCCCATCTATATTTTGACTCTGGGGGCTTGTGAAAAAAGAGTATCTTTCTTTTTTTCTTTCCGAGCGATTAGCTTTTTCCCGTTTCAGTGACCCTTTCTAGGAAAAACACGTTGATCTTTGATGGGTTGGCCAGTTTGGCATTAGGATTAGCTCGTTTTTTTGCTCAACCCGGTTCGGATTCGGCCCATTCTTCGATTTATTCGGCCCAAACTTCAATTTATTCGGCCCAATCTCAGGGTTATTCGGCCCTTTTAAAGCTAGTCTTAAAAGTGGACACGCATTTCTGAGAATCAATACAATAGATATCAAACTAAGGAGCGTGTCCAAAATGGGAAAAAGATACGAAAAGGAATACAAAGACTATATAGCTAAGTTAGTCGTAGAAGAAGGAAGAAAAAGGACTGAACTAAGCTACGAGATGGATATCCCCTATAAAACCATCTCAAGATGGGTTGGAGAGTATAAAGCGTCTCTTCTAGAAGGAACAGAGAAGGAAGCCTATATTACGCCTAGTGAACATAAGAAACATGTAGCCCTTTATCAGAAAGAAATACAGGATCTGAAGGAGCAAAATGAAATCTTAAAAAAGGCCATGCACATCTTCACAAAAAGCCCCGAGTAATTTTCGCATTTATTAAGGAACACAGTAAACAGTTTCGGGTGGTGATGATGTGCAATGTCCTTAAGGTTTCTCCAAGTGGCTATTATAAATGGCTGAAGACTGAGAGTCAGAATGAAAGTCCAAGAAAGCAAAGAAAAGCAGCGTTACGTAAGGATATTGCCAAGTTCTTTCATGAAAGTTACGGAACTTATGGAAGTCCACGTATTCATCACGATTTACTGGAGGCTGGCTTTACCGTTTCTCAAAAAACAGTGTCTCGTGAAATGAACGAGTTAGGCTTACGAGCCACCCCGAAAGAAAAATATAAACTAACGACTGATTCGAATCATACATACAACATTTATCCCAACTTACTCAATCAAAACTTTAAAGTGGAAAAGCCAGGACAAGTTTGGGTCGGAGATATCACCTATATATGGACCATGGAAGGATGGCTCTATTTAGCCACGATTATGGACTTATACTCACGCAAAATTATAGGCTGGGATCTCGATGATCGGATGAAAAAAGAGCTACCTATTAATGCCCTTAACCGGGCTATTCAGTACCGTAAGCCATCAAAAAAGATGATTCACCATTCAGATAGAGGCTCACAATATTGTTCGAATGACTACATCAAGATATTAGACAAAAACAAAGTGAAAATAAGTATGAGCCGCAAAGGAAACCCATACGATAATGCCTGTATTGAATCTTTCCATGCGACCATAAAGAAGGAACTAATCTATAGAAAACGGTTCAAAACTCGGGATGAAGCAAGAAAGAGCATCGCCCATTATATTCTAGGCTTTTATAACGCAAGACGAAAACATTCGACACTGGGTTACCAATCGCCTAATCAATTTGAGCAAGTCTATGAACGATTACAGACCAAAAAAGTCTCATAAAATAGGTCATAGCTGCCGAAAACTAGCCAAACCGTTTCAATGGATCATTTCCGGAAATGAAGAAAAAACGATGTAAGCTAGAGACTTCTACAAGAAATACTCTTATGAAGACGTGTCCACTTTCTTGACATAAGACCACTTTCTCCCAATCATTCGGCCCATCTTTACTTCGAATCCAGGGGCTTGTGAAAATAGAGTATCTTTCTTTTCTCTTTCCGTGGGATTAGTTTTTTCCCGTTTCAGTGACCCTTTCTGGGGAAAATATGTTGATCTTTGATGATATGGCCTGTTCGGCATTAGGATTAGCTTGCCCAACCTAGCTTGGATTCCCTCTCTTCCCATCCTTCTTTCACGCGCCGGAATAGAGAGCTTGTGAAATTCATCCTGATGAGGCGTGCGGCGTGTTTTTGCTTGTGGTACACTTAGACATGGATTCTTACATAAGGAGCTGCAGGCATGAAGAAGCGATTTGGAATTGATATTGATGGCACGATTACGCGGCCAGATACGATGGTACCTTATCTCAATAAAGCATTTAATATGGCGTTAACGTATGAAGAAATAAATACATATGATTTAAATCCGTTTGTGGATGTTTCTCCCTCGGAGTTTGCTGCTTGGTTTCATGATTCAGAACCGATGATTTATTCGGAATCTCTTTTGGTGGATGGTGCAAGGGAATGTTTGGAGAAATTTGAGCAGTATGCTGATCTTTATTTTATCAGCGCTCGCAGGAAAGATTTGATTGATGTCACAGAAACCTGGTTTTCAACGAATGAACTTCGCTATCACCAAATCGACTTAATTGGGTCGCACGATAAGATTGCAATGGCTAAGAAGCTTAAGATTGATTTGTTTTTTGAGGACAAGCATGACAATGCTGTAACGATTTCCGAGGAATGTCAGATCCCCGTTATTTTATTTAATACCCCATATAATCTAGGTCCTGTTCCAGAGCAAGTCATCCGCGTCAACCATTGGTTCGAAGCACGTAGATGGGTAGAGAACTGGCTGAAGGACACAAAAATGCCTGAATGAACAAGTCATTCAGGCATTTTTTATACTACTAATCTGCATTGTGGACAGCGGCCATATATTTCGAACTTATGCCCCGAAACCTCATAATCCTGAAGATTTTCCTTAAGTCCATTCATCGGGCACGCATCAATTTCTTTTGTTTTCCCGCATTCCATACAGATAAAGTGATGGTGATGGTCCTTATGTCCGCAGGTAAAACGAAAGTGCTTTTCTCCGGCCAAGTCCGTCATTTCAAAAATACCTAGGTCCACGAACAATGATAAATTTCGATAAATCGTATCAAAACTTAACCCCGGATAGTTTTCCTTCATTTTCTCAAGCACATCTTTTGCCGTTAAGTATTTATCGCTCGCCGAAAAAAATTCTAACATCTCTTCGCGCTTGCCGGTATGCTTATAACCTTCTTCTTTCAATACTTCCATAGCTCTAGAAACATTCATATGCTCACCTCATTATGCAAACCGAGTTTTATATTTATCGAACAAAATCGAAGCAATAAGTATTAAGACAGCGATGAGCACAATCGTTCCGCCCGGCGCCAAATCTAGATAATAGGATAAAACTAAACCGCCAATAACGGAGATCTCCCCAAAGACAACAGAGTACGTAATCATTTGCTTAAATCCTTTTGCAAAACGGAGACTTGCCGCAACAGGGATAGTCATTAGGGACGATACGAGAAGAACACCTACAATCCTCATGGATGCAGCAATGACCAATGCGACCATAACGATAAAGATAAAATGAATGGCTTTAACAGGTAATCCTGAGGCTTTAGCGTGTTCTTCATCAAATGATAATAAAAAGAGTTCTTTATATAAGAAAAAGAAAATAACGACTACACTAAGTGCAACCCCTACAATTAGCCATAAATCAGTGCGGCTTACTGCACTAACACTTCCAAATAGATAACCGAAAAGATCGGCATTAAAACCATCAGCAACGGAAATAAAGATGGCGGTCAGTCCAATTCCGCCTGATAAAATAATAGGAATGGCAAGTTCCTGATAATTTTTATATACACTTCTCAATTTTTCAATAAAAAGCGAACCTCCAACAGAGAAACCCATCCCCAGATAAAGTGGATTTAAGCCCGCTAAAGAAACAAAGCTTTTTTCCAAGAGGAGGCTAAATGCAATCCCCGCTAGGGCAACATGGCTCAATGCATCGGCAATCATTGACATGCGCCGCACGACAACAAACACACCAATCATAGGAGCCAGTGCTCCGATGATAATCCCCGTAAGGAATGCATTTTGCAAAAATTCATAGTCCAGTATAGCCGAAATCATTGATTGCCTCCACCTTATTCATGATTATGACTGAGGAGCTTTATGTCATGGCCATATACCTCTGATAGCTCCTCTTCAGTCAATTGATTATATTCACTCGCATCTCCGTGAAAATGCAGAGTTTTGTTTAAACAAGCAACGTGCGAAACCTTATCCGACACAATACTAACATCATGTGTCACTAAAATCAGGGTGATTCCTAATTGTTTATTCATCATTTCCAACATCTCATAAAATTGATGAACATTCTTCGAATCAACGCCAACAGTCGGCTCATCCAAAATCATTAAGACCGGTTCACTGACTAATGAACGGGCAATGAAAACTCGCTGCTGTTGACCACCGGAAAGCTCCCCAATGCTTCGATGCTGGAAATCCAGCATATCGACTGCTTCAAGTGCTTTTTTCACTTTTTGTTTATGTTCTTTTGTGATGAATTTAAATAAGCCGATTTTTTTCGTTAACCCGCTTTGCACTACCTCAAACACAGTGGCTGGAAAACCAGTATTAAATGAATTTGCTTTCTGTGACACAAAGCCTACCTTTTGCCAGTCTTTAAAATCCCGAATATTTTCACCAAATAAAGTGATATTCCCTTTTTGCAGCTTATTTAAGCCCAGGAGCAATTTAAGAAGCGTTGACTTCCCTGATCCGTTCGGTCCAACAATCGCTAAAAAAGCACCCTTTGGAACATCCAGGGTAATATTCTCAAGAACTAAGTCCTTGGCGTATTTAAAAGAAAGATTCTTAGCCTGTACAATTGGCTCATTACTATAATTATTCAGATTGATCACCTTTTTTTAAGAATCATTACGATTTACTAAAATAGTATAACGGAACCAGTTGTCGTTGTAAAGGCAGTTGGACTGTCAGCGGAAAAGAATCCTCCAAACTATTTGGTTCAACAATCAAGCTCTACATTCATATGTTAAAAAAAGAGAAAATGAGGAGGTACCAAATGAAATTGTTTGAAACAATGGTTAACCATAAAATCAACCGAATCCAACCATATGAACTACTCTCCATTGCAGCTCAGTATAATGTCCAGCTGTCAACTAAGCAGGCAGAGGATATTACGACTATTCTAGCAGGGAAAAATATCAACATTTTTGACAGCGGACAAAGAAAATCGGTACTTGAACAAATTTCTGCGGTTGCCGGAAAAAAGACGGCCGTTCAAATCGAACATGTTTTTAATCAACTGATTTCTAACTTCTAACATAAAAAAAACAGCAACCAAGATTGGTCACTGTTCTACACACTTACTGCTGATTCATAATTTTCGTCAGCAGTTCTTTGTCATACTGTTTGCTTTTCAGCATTTCAATTTCAAATTGATAGGGAGCTTTTTTATCTTTTTTATCTTCACCGACAAATGGAGTTTCTAAAATTTTAGGTACCATTTGCAGCTGTGGATGATGGACAATATAACTCAATGCATCAAAACCAATATCACCAAACCCAATATTCTCGTGACGGTCTTTTCTCATGCCGGTAAGATTTTTACTATCATTGATATGAAGGACCTTAAGGCGGTCAATACCAACAATCTTATCGAATTCATTTAAAACTCCGTCAAAATCTTCGACAATATTATAGCCTGCATCATGAGTATGACAAGTATCAAAACAAACGGACAATTTTTCATTCAAATGAACGCCGTCCATAATCATCGCAAGCTCTTCAAAGCTTCTGCCGCACTCTGTCCCTTTTCCAGCCATTGTTTCTAAGGCAATCTGGACATTATGCTCAGGCGTCAGTACTTCATTTAAGCCTTCGATAATCCTTTTAATTCCTACGTCAGAACCTGCGCCTACATGAGCCCCAGGATGAAGAACAATTTGTCCTGCTCCCAGTGCTTCAGTACGTTCCATTTCACTGCGAAGAAAATTAACACCTAATTCATACGTCGCTGGATTTGTGGTATTCGCAATATTTATGATATACGGTGCATGAACAACGATTTCTTCAATACCGTTCTCAGCCATATGTTTTCGGCCTGCTTCAATATTTAAGTCCTCAATGCTTTTCCGTCTTGTATTTTGCGGTGCGCCTGTATAGATCATAAACGTATTTGCTCCATAGGAAACGGCTTCTTCACTTGAACCTAGCAGCATATTCTTCCCGCTCATCGAAACGTGTGAACCAATTTTCAACATACGTAAAACTCCTTCAGAAACCTATTTCTTTCTTTGAAGACGGCGTTCGCGTTTTTTGAAGTCTTCCACTTCACGCTGATGTTTCTTTTTATAGCCTGGCTTAACCTTTGTAGGTTTTACGCCGACTCTTTTCGCCTTTTCATCGATAACACTTTCAACTTTTTTACGTTTTTTACGCTTATTACGATCGCCAAGTTTTACGAATTCATTTTTGACTAGATCAACGTCGCTAAACGCAACACCCATTTTCTCTAACTTATTAAGTGCATCTTCATCCGGTGTATCGTAAATGGTAGCAGCAATCCCTGAATGGCCTGCACGGGCAGTACGGCCAGTACGATGGATATAGAAATCAAGATCTGGCGGAAGCTCGAAGTTAATGATATGACTTACACCTTCAATATCAATACCCCTTGCAGCTAAATCTGTTGCTACAATATATTGAAAATCAAGATTGTTAACCTGTTTCATCATTTGCTTACGCTCACGAGGTGTTAAGTCACCGTGAATTCTTCCGACACGTAATCCTTTTTCAATCAAGGAATCTGCTACTTTATCCGCCATTTTCTTTGTATTGGTAAAAATAATACCAATATACGGATTATATTTAACAATAACATCATGAAGTAATTGAATCCGATCACGATGGCGCAATGGAATCAGAACATGTTCAATCTTCACTGCAGTTGCCTGGTTAGGATCCACTTGAATATGTTTAGGATTTTCCATGTATTTTTTAAGGAATGGTTTCAATTTATCTGGAATTGTCGCAGAGAAAACAAGCATTTGAAGATCTTTAGCCATTTTAGAAGCAAAACGGTCAACATCTTCAATAAAGCCCATATCCAGCATTAAATCTGCTTCATCGATGACCAGCATATCTGCTGTATAGACAAGTAGTGCCTGCTCTTCGACTAAATCTTTAATTCGGCCGGATGTCCCGATAACAAGCTGAGGCTGTACTTTTAACTTATCAATCATTCGCTGTTTATCTGTACCGCCGATATAGCTTTTGATCTGCAAAGGGGCATCCTCGGGGAAATGTTCCGCAATTTTAAGTGCTTCTTTATAAATTTGAGTAGCTAATTCACGTGTAGGAGCAGCAATAACAGCTTGTACTTCTTGTCTAGTTGGATCAATTTTATGCATAATCGGCAGCAAATAAGAGTGCGTTTTGCCTGTTCCTGTTTGTGACTGTCCGATGACACTTGTACCTTTTAATACGGTAGGAATGACACGGTCTTGTATTTCGGTTGGTTTTGTAAAGCCCAACTCGTTCACAGCTTCGAGCAAATAGCTCTTTAATTCGTATTTATCAAACTGATTTTCTTTCATGAGAAAACTCCTTTATCAACAGAGCGTGCCCTTCGGTCGCTCTGGCATGTCCTATTAGTATAATAAATGATGGAACATAAACGCAAACCAACTGTCCACACGTTTGCCATTTTAATGTACCCTTACCATTTTACCGTTTTTCTCTCCGGTTCACAACAGGTCATTTTTGTTAGCGGGATTATGAGTCAGGCTGCTAACACTTTCTTTAGAGCTGCATAATCTATAAAGAGAAGATGTTTCTTTTCCCTACAGATTGATGGAAAGGAGTGAAAGTATGCCGCCAGGAAGAAACCAGCGACAAGGAAATATGGGTTTTCAAGGACCCCAAATGGGGCGGCCTCGACAGCAAGGATTTTACGGGGCTCCCTTTGGACCGCCAAATCAGAATAGACAACCAATGGTTCAAAATACAAACAGGGGCGGGTTATTTGGGCAAAGAAGAAACCAAAGCCCTCCAGCCCCTGAACCTGCCCAAGGTGGATTACTTTCAAGAATCCTTGGGAGAAATAAGCAAGGCCAAGCACCAATCAATCCCTTCGCACCACCGGGCTCTATACAGCAGGCAGAAAGAAGCGGCGCCGCTGTTGGAACCGCTGCAGGGCTGCTAGAAGGAGGAACTCTCTCGACCGTGATTAACAATACACAACGAGTCCTTCAGGCAGCCGAACAAATAGGGCCGATGGTTCAACAATATGGACCAATGGTGAAAAACATCCCATCCATGTGGAAACTCTATCAGGCCATGAAATCAAGCGGCGATGATTCTGAAAAAGAAGCACCTAAAGAAAAAGTCGTTTCAGAAAAAGCTGTAGTTGATGCGGATGTAGAATCAGATGAAGTCCCTAAAAAGAAAACACGAAAAAAACAGGGATCCTCTTCTCCTAAGTTATATGTCTAATTCATTCAGAATGCAGGATGCCTGCATTCTTTTTATTTTGTCCAAAGTATCTAGAATGGATTTCGGGTCTCAAGCAGGATTCATCTTTGTAATATTTGAGGACCTCTTATATAATAGAATAGAACAGGCATGGAGAATTCTTTGTCCCTTGAAGGAGGAAACAGTTTGAAGGTTACGAAAATATCCCCGCGCGGGTATTGCTATGGAGTGGTTGATGCCATGGTAATCGCTCGAAATGCGGCTTTAGATAAGACATTACCACGTCCCATTTTTATTCTCGGCATGATTGTGCATAACAAGCATGTAACAGATGCTTTTGAAGAGGACGGCATCATTACTTTAGATGGCAGCAACCGCAGAGAAATACTTGAACAAGTCGATAGCGGTACCGTTATCTTCACAGCACATGGCGTTTCTCCGGAAATACGGAAATTAGCTGATGAAAAAGGACTGGTATCTATTGATGCTACCTGTCCTGATGTAACGGCGACTCATGACCTGATTACTCAAAAGCAGGCTGAGGGATATCAAATCATTTATATCGGCAAGAAAGGCCACCCAGAGCCTGAGGGAGCCATTGGTGTAGCACCAGACATCGTTCATCTTGTTGAAAATGTTGAAGACGTCAACAATTTAACCTTATCAGCAGATGACAAAATTATCGTGACCAATCAAACCACGATGAGCCAGTGGGATGTTATTGAATTGATGAAAACCGTCGAGGAAAAATATCCTCATGTAGAAGTTCATAAAGAAATCTGCATGGCCACTCAAATCCGCCAAGAGGCAGTTGCGAAGCAGGCTGGTGAAACAGATGTACTGATCGTAGTTGGTGACCCGAAGAGCAATAACTCGAACCGCCTTGCTCAAGTTTCAGAGGAAATTGCTCATACACGTGCATATCGAATTGCTGATATTTCCGAATTGAACTTGGAATGGCTTGAAGGAGCTGAGACGGTCGGCGTAACATCTGGAGCATCCACTCCAACGCCGATTACTAAGGAAGTTATCACTTTCCTTGAAAAGTATGATCCAAACGATGAATCAACTTGGAACACGGAGAAAAAAGTTCCGCTTCATAAGATTCTTCCAAAAATTAAACAACCAAAATTATAAAATAAAGGAGGCTGTCCCTAGGACAGCCTCCTTTATTTTATAAAATCACATAAATGTGAAAGGGTCGGTGTTTATCTTTGAAGGAATGAACTCAACCAGGAATTTTTTTTCTTCGCAGCGTTTTGCCATTTCTGCTGCCACACCTGTTTTCATGACCTTCTCGACGTTATGACCAGGATCAATAATATTAAGTCCCAAACTCATTGCATCTAATGCAGTATGATAATACATATCACCTGTCACATAAACGTCAGCACCTTTATAGATGGCACTTTGAAAATATTTATTACCGTCTCCGCCCAAAACAGCTGCTTTTTTGACGATCGAATTGTGATTACCGACGACACGCAGTGCTGGAACCTCGAGGACTCGCTTCACATGCTCAGCAAATTCACCCAACGTCATTTCTTCTTTAAGCATCCCCACTCGCCCTAAACCAAGCGATTCGCCCTTATTGTCTAGAGTGAAAAGATCATAGGCAGGCTCTTCGTATGGGTGAGCTTTAACTAAAACAGACAGTAACTTTTTCTCTATCGTTTCAGGATAAATGACTTCAATCCGAACTTCCTTTACACGTTCAAGTGTTCCTTTCGAACCAATAACCGGATTGCTTCCTTGTTCCGGAAGAAACATGCCTGTCCCCTCCACACTGAAGCTGCAGCTGCTGTAATGACCAATTGCTCCAGCACCAGCATTTCCTAACGCTTCACGAACAGCTTCCGCGTTCTCTTGAGGTACATAAGTAACCATTTTCTTAAGCGTTGTTTCATGTGTTGGACTAAGTACCTCTGTCTCTTGCAAACCAAGTGCATCAGCAAGTAAATCATTGACACCGCCCCATGCGACATCTAAATTTGTATGCGCTGCATAAACGGCAATTTCATGTTTAATTAATTTCTCTAGAATTCTCCCCTCAGGAGCTCCTAGATCAATTCTTTTCAACGGACGATAGATAAGCGGGTGATGGGCAATAATCAGCCCTGCGCCTGCTTCAATCGCTTCATCCACCACTGTCTCAAGCACATCAAGAGCAACGAGTACTTTAGACACTGGTTTGTTTAATCTGCCTGCCTGAAGTCCGATTGGATCTCCCTCCATTGCATAGGCTTTAGGTGAAAACTGTTCAAACAACTCGATCACTTCATATCCGTTAGGCGTTTTCATTTCTAAAGGATCTCCTTTACTTGTTTGATTAGCTGGACCAATTGCTCTCGTTTAGCTTCTGTTTCTTGGTTCTCTCCTTTTTCAGGCATCTGACGAAGGATACGTTCCCAGTGACTTTTTTCGAAGTTCCATTTCTTTTTAAATACATCACTTTGTTCTGCTAGTAAAAATGGTCCAAATAAAAGTCCATTTTCGATTTGGTCTCCGTAGGGCCTTAATGGTTCTCCCTGTTCAGCGATCAGAATTTCATAAATCTTACCGTCTTCTTCAACGATATCTTCCCCAACTAATTCCCAACCATTTTCTTTTAGCCAATTCCGTACGATATTGGCAGCGATATTCGGCTGCAAAATTAATCGTTCAACTTTTGACAATTTAGTCTTACCACGTTCTAGAATCTGTGAAATTAGTGCACCACCCATTCCGCAGATCGTTATACAGGTAGCTTCCCCTTCCTGTAACACATCTAGACCGTCTCCTTTACGAACCTCAATAACCTGTTCTAACTCGGTTTGTTTGACCTGGCTGCAAGCAGATTGAAACGGACCTTCACTCACTTCTCCTGCAATAGCTCGAGCTGCAAGGCCCTGTTCGATTGCATAACATGGAAGATAGGCATGATCTGAGCCAATATCGGCTAAGATGCTATCTTTTGGAATATGTATTGAAACACGCTCTAAGCGCTCAGATAATTTTTCATGGTTCATAAGCTCATCTCACTTTTTAAATAGTTTACTGATATCAGATTATACGCAAAGTCGAATAAGAAGAAAAGTCAAAACCGCCGTTCACAAATAAAAAATGGCTGAAGTGTCTCTTTTCAGAGTCATCCAGCCATTTCTTGCGACTATTTTTTTAGTCCGTGAATATATTCAGCCATACCGTCTAGCTCAGCATCCCCAACTAAGTTTGGAGGCATTGTTCCACGTCCATTTGCAATCACGTCTTTAACTTCATCAAGAGATAAGTGATCCCCTACACCATTCAGTTCAGGACCAACGCCCCCTTCAGCGCCAGCACCGTGACAACCTGCACATGTAGAAGCATAGATATCTTCCGGATTTTTAGAAGTTTCTTCAGTCTTTTCACCTTTACCACTTTTTTCGCTTGCAAGATCTTTCGAATCGCCAAGCCCCTTAAACGAAAGCATAAACATAAGTCCGATTCCTAAAATCAGGATTAGTAAAAATGGAATAAGCGGATTTTTCATATTATATTTCCTCCCCTATGTAGTACCTAATCTGTCCCTGTTGCATTTTAAACTATATTCAAACACCTTTTATTTTACTTGAAAAAGGATTCAAGGAAAAGCCCTAAACGCAAGAACTTTTCAAATTCTTGGATTATATATGTTTTTTTACCCATTCTGCTAATAATTTAACAAAAATTCCCTATAAATATTTTTTATTTTCAAAATATATTGTATAATTTAGCTATAAAGATTGTAACAAGGCTAAGGCCTAAAAAACCTGCGACCCAAAAATATGATAACCTAAACTTTTTCCCGATTATGAGCCATAATGCGCAATTAACAAGCAACATAGTAAAAAGGCTTACATTCCCCAAATGAAAATACTCCGCCGCCTGAACAGTGGATAGCACGAAAAGTAAAGCTCCAATTAAGAGTCCGATCTGCAAAAACGTACGATTATTCGTATAGATACAGAATGCTGCCAGCAAGATTACAGAAATAACTGCCGCAGTCATTTGCATTGCGAATGAAAAATGAGTAAAATAATTCAAAACTAGGTTACAGCCTATCAAAATTCCAAAAAATAAACAGATAAAGACGTTGTTATGACTTTTAGGCTTACTAGTTACTATGTCTGGCTGCCCTTCGCCGCCGCTATATAAGGTTAAAAGAAAATCACAGTATGTTTCCGGCAGCATTTTATGGTTCTTCCAGAAATTGATTTCTTCAATAATGACTTCTTTTCGCATTTGGTCCATGCAGCACTTCCTATTACTGGTTGATGAAAACAAAAACAGAGCCGCACCAATCTGGACTCAAATCACTCAAAAGCAAGAAATGCTTTTTGACAAGTAAATGGTCACCAATTAGGCGCAGCTCTGCAGCAGTGTTTATTCTAAGAAGTCTTTCAAACGTTTGCTGCGGCTTGGATGACGTAATTTACGCAGGGCTTTCGCTTCAATTTGGCGGATACGTTCACGAGTAACTCCGAAAACTTTCCCAACCTCTTCAAGCGTGCGCGTACGTCCATCATCAAGGCCAAAACGAAGACGAAGGACGTTCTCTTCACGGTCTGTTAATGTATCAAGAACATCTTCTAGCTGTTCTTTTAACATCTCATATGCAGCATGTTCAGATGGTGAAGTTGCATCTTGGTCTTCAATAAAGTCGCCCAGATGTGAATCATCCTCTTCACCAATCGGTGTTTCCAATGAAACAGGTTCTTGAGCAATTTTCAGAATCTCTCTTACTTTTTCAGGAGTTAAATCCATATCTTCGGCAATCTCCTCTGGAGATGGCTCACGCCCAAGATCTTGTAAGAGCTGACGTTGAACACGAATTAATTTATTAATCGTTTCAACCATATGCACTGGAATTCGAATTGTACGTGCTTGGTCTGCAATCGCACGGGTAATTGCCTGACGAATCCACCAAGTAGCATAAGTACTGAACTTATATCCTTTGCGGTAATCAAATTTTTCTACCGCTTTTATAAGACCCATGTTTCCTTCTTGAATTAAATCTAAGAAGAGCATGCCGCGGCCGACGTAGCGCTTGGCAATACTGACTACAAGACGGAGGTTAGCTTCAGCTAAACGACGTTTCGCCTCTTCGTCACCTTCTTCAATACGCATAGCCAAAGCAATTTCTTCTTTAGCAGAAAGCAAATTGACACGGCCGATTTCTTTTAAGTACATACGAACCGGATCATTTATTTTTACGCCTGGAGGGACGCTTAAGTCGTTGAGATCAAATTCCTCTTCCTTCTGAAGTTCCTTGACATTTGGATCATCTTCATCCTCATCTTCATCACCATCTGTCAGGACCTCAACACCATTTTCACCTAAAAACTCATAGAACTCATCCATCTGATCAGAGTCCAATTCAAAGCTTCCGATGCGCTCTGCAATTTTTTCCAGAGTTAATGAACCACGTTTCTTTCCTAGTTCAAGTAATTGTTCTTTAACTTGTTCTAGATTTAATTCAGTATCAACCTCTTTGGAACGTGCTGGTTTCTCAGCCATGTGTTCCCCTCCTTCAAAGACTATCAACAATAACCATAAATCTTATAATAACTTTCGCAGTTGGATAATTTCCATGGCAATTTGTGCCGCCCTGCCATAATCGTTGCGGCGCTCTGCATCTTTTCCTTCAGCTTCTTTTTCTTTTATCTTTAACATCTTTTGATATTTCAACACTTGATTTATATAATCTGTCAGTTCTTTATCAGCAACTTCTTCATTTACTGACATCATTTCTATTTCAGATACAATCCTTCTAAGATTTCGATCCGCTAAATACGTTAAGAATAAATTCGTATCCGGTTCCCGATCTTCCTCATAAAAAGCATATAAATAAGTGATGATTGCTTGGTGTTCATCAACATTTAAGGTGTTTGTTCCAAGCATGTGCTGTACCTTAAAGGTAATTTCCCGGCTTTTGAGCATATGGGCAATTAATTTAATTTCTGCATTATGGTAGGCAGGTTTTAATTTATGCTCGTATCGTAAGGAGAATTGCGGTGAAGGCCGCTCAGGAACATTCCCCGTTTTACGTTCTGTAATAAAGGTTTGTCGAGCTTGATCTTCTAATGCATCCAGCGATAACGAAAATTCCGATGATAGCTGGCGGAGATATAGGTCTCTTTCCACAGCATTTGACAGCCTGGAAATCCTCTTTAATACCTCTTCAATATATGCAATCCGATCTCCTTCATTATTTAAATTTTTTCCTCTGCGCAAATAATGCATTTGGAATGCCATATACGTTAAACTGGCCCCTATTACCTCAGAATTAAAGCTCTTCTCGCCATATTTCTTTATGTAGTCATCGGGGTCTAAATTATCTGGCATAAGGGCGACCTTTACTTGGAACCCTTGTTCATTCAACATGTTTGATGCGCGGTAAGCAGCAGTCAGTCCAGCAGAGTCTGAATCATAACACAGCAGAATTTGATCCGTATTCCGTTTCAAGATCTGTACATGTTGATCCGTTAAAGAAGTCCCCATCGTAGCAACTGAATGTTCTACCCCCGCACGAACAGCCGATATACAATCTGCAAATCCTTCAAAAATCACCACTTGTTCTTTTTTCCGGATATGAGAGCGGGCTTTATGAAAATTATAAAGAATGGCACTTTTATTAAAGATAGGCGTTTCGGGGCTATTCAGATATTTAGGCTCATCATCACCTAGTGCTCTGCCTGAAAATGCAATTGTATTCCCCTGGTGATCCGTTATCGGGAACATGACTCTGTTTCTGAATCGGTCAAAATAACTTTGATCTTTCTCACGAGGAATAATCAATCCAGCTTTTTCTAGTATTTCTTCAGAAAAGCCTCTTTTTACCAAAAACTTATAAACAAAATCCCATGAATCAAGCGCATACCCTATCTGAAACTTTTCAATGACTGCTTCAGTAAATCCTCTTTGAAGTAAATACTCAAGAGCTTGTTGTCCTTCATTGGTATTTACAAGGAGATGGTGATAGAATTTCCGCAATAGCTCATGTGCTTCTATCATTTGTTTGTAGCCTTCTGGCATATTAGGCCTGGATGCTTCATTATTAATTTCTACATCCAGAGGTATATTTCCTTTTTCCGCTAAAACTTTTGCAGCTTCGACAAAACTATATCCTTCTTTGTCCATTAAAAAGGTGTAAGCATTTCCACCTGCACCGCACCCAAAACAGTGGAAAATCTGTTTATCTGCAGATACAGAAAACGATGGACTGTTTTCTGAATGAAAAGGGCAAAGACCAAAATAATTCCGTCCTTGTTTCTTCAGCTGCACATACTCGCTGATTAAATCGACGATATCTACTGCTTCACGAATTTGATTTACCTTTTCGTCTTCTATTCGGGCATTTGCCATAGTTTCACCTTACGATCGGCAATAATTTTTACTTTTACTTAGTGTTCAATTCGATAAAAGATCAGAAATTCCTGCATGATTCGACAAAATTCTAATTAATTCTTCTGTATATTGAATACGGTCTTCCTTCGTAAATGCTTTGGGTCCTTTGGTATGCTTTCCCTGTCTGCGAAGTTTCGCAGATTGATACCGCATATCCAACAGGTTATAAATATTGCCTTCTGTATATTCCTTTCCCCTGGGAGAAAGAACATAAACGCGTTTAGCAAGCAAGGTTCCTGCAAGTCCAATATCAGCAGTAATGGCAATATCACCTTGTTTTACTGCGTTGATGATATGCAGATCAGCCGCTTCTTTATCCGCATCTACGTAAACCCAATGTCCCTCTGGCTCATTCATCATATTTTTATATGAAGCAACAAAGGTGACAGGTAAAGTAAACCGCTTAGCAATTTTCAGTGTTTCCGCCTTTACAGGACAAGCATCAGCGTCTACAAAAATGGTTGGTTTATCTTTCATATCTTTACATTCTACATCATTCTGCATTATCCTTTTTTTCTCCCTCGAATGTTTATAGATATGCGATTCTGTCGAATAATTTCACGAAGAAAACCTTGACTTCACATTATTTATAGTTTATTCCGGATATATGATCTCTAAACCTATAGAAAACATTTTTCTCACAATTTTTTATTATAATACATTTTTCGTAAAGATGCTACTAGAAAGTTTTTTAATAAATTCAACAGGTTACAAAGAAAAAGGAGCCTTATAAAGGCCCTCAGAATAACACATGTACCAATGGTAATGGTCAATCTACAGAATCAGAATGGTCTAGCGGCGGTTATTAATAAGGTTAATCAATGTATTAGCTGTTTCTTCAACAGCTTTATTCGTCACATCAATAATAGGACATTGTAAACGAGAGACAATTGAATCGAAATAAGTCAATTCATCTTTTATCCGCTCCATGTTTGCATAGATGGCTTGATCATTCAATCCGAGAGTTTTTAAGCGTTCCCGGCGAATATCATTCAATTTCTCCGGACTGATCTTTAACCCGAAGCACTTTTCTGGTGAAACCAAAAACAATTCTTCCGGAGGATCTACCTCTGGAACTAAAGGTACATTGGCAACACGATATCGTTTATGAGCTAGGTACTGGGACAGCGGTGTTTTTGATGTCCGCGATACACCGACTAATACGATATCTGCTCTTAAAATACCTCTTGGGTCTCGTCCATCATCATATTTAACGGCAAATTCAATTGCCTCAACTCGTTTGAAGTAATCTTCATCCAGTTTACGCACCATTCCAGGTTCATTAAAGGGCGCCACTTCTGATTTAACTTGAAGAATATCAATTAATGGTCCGAGGATGTCATAAGAAATAATTCCTTCCTGCTCAGCTCTGGTTTTCATATACGTTCTGATTGCAGGCTTCACAAGTGTATACGCAATAATTCCATTTTCAAGCTTTGCAAGTCCGATTACTTCTTCAATATGTTGTTCATCTTCTACATATGGAATCCGCTTTAAAGAAAAAGCCGCACTTGCAAATTGGCTGGCTGCAGCTTTAGTAACCATATCAGCCGTTTCTCCTACAGAATCGGAAACTACATAAATAATTGAATTCCCCATACTTCTCCCCATTCCTCCTGAATTCCTAGTAGCTTTCTTCAGCTAACTCAAGGAAAGCTTTTGTAATATTGGATTTGGTAACTCGTCCAGTCACTTCAAAGCCTTTCTCTGTTTCTTTAACAACTGGTAAGGCGTCAATTTGTTTTTCTATTAATTTCTTAGCCACGTCAATCAGCAGATCTTCTCGAGTACATACCGTAATGTTTGGCATGCGCGTCATAATAATATTAACAGGAATGGTTGTCAGCTCCTGTTTACCAATGCTTGCTCGTAAAAGATCTTTTCTCGAGAGCACCCCGACGAGCAGCGCATGTTTATCAACAACAAACAATGTGCCTACGTCCTCCAAAAACATGGTAACGATCGCATCATATACTGAAATACTCTCATCAACCACAACAGGAATGGATTGATAATCTTTTACATAGATATGATTTAAGCTGTCCGTTAATAATTGTGTTCCGGATTTTCCTGTATAGAAATAACCCACTCGTGGTCTGGCATCAAGAAAACCTGCCATCGTCAAAATCGCTAAATCAGGTCTTAGCGTCGCCCTTGTCAAATTAAGCTGATCAGCAATATGTTCACCCGTAATTGGCCCATCTTGCTTAACAATTTGCAATATTCGTTCCTGACGTTTACTCAGTTCGATTTTAATCACCACCCTATTTAACCTAACTGAATGAAAGTACTTTATATATGTATTAATACTTATACTATACCATGTATACGGAAAAAAATGCGGATAAAGTCTTTAGCGGACAACCGCGCTTCTTTGTGTTTATACAAATACCGGATACCCTGTCAATATAGGGATATCCGGTATTTGCGATTGTTTTATGCCGTGATAATTTTATTCATAGCTGCAAAACTTGCAGCTAAATTACTAATTTCCTTCATAAGCGACAACCGATTATTACGTACCGCTGCATCATCAGCCATAACCATCGTGTGTTCAAAATAATTCTCAATATCTTTTTGTAACGACGAAAGAAGTGTGAAATGTTCTTTTTCATCGCTTGTTTTCGCATAGGAAGCAGATACCTTAATGAACGTTTCATACAAGGCCCGCTCATATTCATTTTCAAATAACGCAGGATCCACTGCTACAGGCGTCTCACATTTACCTGCGATGTTCATAACCCGGCTGACCGCTTCTAGAATCTGCTTAAAGTCACTATTGTCTTTTTGTTCATCAAGAACAGCTGCACGTTCAGCAAGTTTAGCTAATTGTCCAATCTCACCATGAATCAGTGCATCAATCACATCATAACGAATACCAACATCACTAAGTGCATGCTTAATGCGGGCTCTAAAGAAATTCAACAGCTCTTTAAGAACTTCCTCACTACTTTGTTTCATGAAATCTGATCCTTTAATTTCCGCAAGTGCTATCTCCAAGATTTCCTCAAGCGAAAGCGCCCATTTCTTTTCTAATAAAATTTGAACGATTCCACTAGCTTGACGTCTTAGTGCGTAAGGATCTTGAGAACCCGTCGGGATTGTACCAATTGCAAAGAAAGAAGTAATGGTATCCAGCTTCTCCGCAAGACTTAACACAGCACCAATCGTTGAAGGAGGAACAGCATCATCAGCATGTCTTGGCATATAATGCTCATTAATAGCCGCTGCTACTTCTTTAGGTTCACCTTTTAACAAGGCATATTTTTCTCCCATATATCCTTGAAGCTCTGGGAATTCATACACCATTTGGCTTACCAAATCGAACTTCGCAATTTCAGCTGCACGAACAGCATACGTTTTTTCCTCTGTAAGATTCAATCGATCGGCCAGCAGTTCTGTCAGTTTTTTGACACGATTTGTTTTTTCAGAAAGCGTACCAATTTCCTCATGATAGACGATGTTATCTAATTTCTTCAAAGCATCAGCAATATCCTTTTTCTGATCTTCCTTATAGAAGAATGCAGCATCCGATAAGCGCGCTCTTAGTACCTTCTCATTCCCTTTTGATACCTTGTCTAGATGACGGTCATCTCCATTACGAACCGTAACGAAGAAGGACAGGAGGTTTCCATCCTTATCTTTGACTGGGAAGTAACGTTGGTGCTCCTTCATTGAAGTAATTAATACTTCTTGTGGGAGCTCAAGAAATTCTTCTTCAAAACTACCGAAAAGAACAGTAGGATATTCAACTAAATTATTTACTTCTTCTAGAAGATCTTCGTCAACAGGAATAATCCAGCCTTTTTCTTCTTCTATCTTTTTAATGCCCTCAAGAATCATTTCACGGCGGACATTCGCATCTGCAATAACAAATTCCTGCTTCATAGCGGCTTCATATTGTTTTGGTGCTTCAATAAAGACATTTCCACCCAGGAATCGATGCCCCTTCGTTTCGCGTCCTGTTTCAACACCAGCGATTTCAAACGGAATAATATCTTGACCAAAGAGAGCGGTCAACCACTTAATTGGACGGATAAAGCGGAGCTCCTGGTCAGCCCAACGCATGTTTTTAGGGAATGTCATGCCCGTAATAATTGATTTCAGTTCAGGAAGCAGTTGGATGGTTGGCTGCCCCTTCGTAAATTTATTCACGTGCACGTACTCAACACCGTTTATTTCTTTAAAATAAATATCTTCCACCGTTAGACCATTTCCTCTAGTAAAGCCAATCGCCGCTTTTGACCAATTTCCTTCTGCGTCAAGAGCAATTCTTTTCGCTGGCCCTTTTGCTTCTTCCTCTATATCGCGTTGCGATTCAGCAGTATCTGTAACCATCACAGCCAAACGACGTGGGGTTGAATAAAGGGTCACATCTCCGAATTCAATGGCATTTTCATTTAACCACTTCTGAATTTTATCTGAAAGCTGTGCGATAGAAGCTGATACAAATCGTGCCGGCATTTCTTCAAGGCCAATTTCAATTAAAAGATCACGTTTACTCATGCTTCTTCCTCTCCTTTCTTAGCTAAGATTGGGAAGCCAAGCTTTTCCCGTTCATCATAGAAGGTTTTAGCAACCTTCCGTGCAAGATTACGGCATCTGCCGATATAGCCCGTTCTTTCCGTAACCGAAATTGCTCCTTTAGCATCCAGAAGGTTAAAGACATGAGAGCATTTAAGTACATAATCATAAGCAGGATGTACGAGCCCTTCCTCCATTTGACGATGAGCTTCTTTTTCATACATCGTAAATAGTTGGAACAACATCTCTAAATTAGACGTTTCAAATGTATACTTTGAATGTTCATATTCAGGCATCCCAAAGATATCACGAACAGTAAAGCCTTCGGTCCATTCCAAATCAAAGACATTCTCTTTATCCTGAATGTATGAAGCTAACCGTTCGATACCATACGTAATTTCAACTGAAACGGGTTTACACTCAAGTCCTCCTACTTGCTGGAAGTACGTAAATTGAGTAATTTCCATCCCATCAAGCCACACTTCCCAGCCCAGTCCAGCACAACCAAGCGACGGATTTTCCCAGTTATCTTCAACAAAACGTATATCATGTTCAAGCGGATTAATTCCCAGTTTCTTTAAAGATTCTAAGTAAAGTTCCTGAATATTGTCAGGTGAAGGTTTCATAATCACTTGAAATTGGTGATGCTGATAAAGCCGGTTAGGGTTTTCACCATAACGTCCGTCAGCGGGTCTGCGAGATGGCTCTACATACGCCACGCTCCACGGCTCAGGTCCGATTGCCCGTAAAAACGTATATGGACTCATTGTTCCTGCACCTTTCTCTACATCATAAGCATTCATTAAGATACAACCTTGATTGGACCAATGCTGCTGTAAAGTTAAAATCATGTTTTGAATATTCATTGCGCACCTCCGAATTTTTCATAGTCGACTGGGACTTTTTAAATAACAAAAAACTCCCGTCGCTATGCCTTAGCATAGGGACGAGAGTTTACCCGCGGTTCCACCCTAATTGCCGTATGTCAATACGGCCTCTTTTATTACTCTAAATGCTCCAGAATGCCTTCGCTGACTTTTCATACCCCGGCTTACACTATCCCAGGTTCGCTTTTATGAATGAGTTCAGGTACTACTTTCCATCAACGCACGAATAAGTTTATGTTTAGAATTTTATACGATGTGCAATCCTATTGTCAACAGCGACAAGAAAAATTCTCATAAAGTTATGTTTCCCGCTTACCGAGGACATCCTTCATCGCATCCATCTGCTTAAGAAATTTCTTTGATTTAAGATGCAGACCGGAGTATTCATCATAATATGCATCTATTATCTTCTGTAGTTCCTTCTTTGTTTCCGGTTTAATCGAAATATTGCCCAGCCTGGATAAATCAAAGTAATAAAACAGCCGAAGAAGTTTAACGCTTGTTTGCGAAATTTTTAAATGATATCGATCGCGCTGCAAGCATTTCTGGCAGATAAAGCCGCCTTCTTTAATAGAAAAGGAAAACTCTCCCTCAGTTGTTCCACAAACCGCACATTGATCGAGAACTGGATTCAACCCGTTAACCTGAAGCATTTTCATTTCAAAAATAAACTTTAACACTTCTGGATCATAGCCTTCATCGATATAATGCAGCGTTTGATGCAGCAACTCAAAAAGATAGGGATTCGCTGTTCGGTCATCGACACTTTTATCAAGCAATTCAACGACATACGAAGCGTAGGCCGTTGCAAAAATGTCTTCTCTAATCGAACGCATTGAATCAATCATTTCCCCTTGCTGTAAGCCGCCGAGTCCTTTTGAAGGCATAAATAGAAAATACCCGTAGTAGAAAAGCTGGGTGACGGCGGAAAGCCGGCTGCTCGGTTTATGAGCACCCCGTGCCATCACACCAATCTTTCCAAACTCACGGGTATATATAGTGACTATTTTATTGTTTTCTCCATAATCAGTCCGCCGTATGACGATACCTTCACATTTTTGAAGCAAGGTAAGCCACCACCAAATCCAGGACCAAGAATCATCTAAGAGATAGAATCCATTAAAGCTAGATCTTCGTCTGTATCGGGTTTGTCTTGTCCTTCCACCTCTATCTCCTTGAATAGAAGATACGTATCCAAATTACCAGTTTGGCTGAACACGTTCCAGGTAAAATTCAACATTTTAAGCCCACCTTCCGACTAGCAAATTTAAGGCTCCGACCTTAAGATTATCTTGACCCTTGTATCGATTTTCATGAGACGTAATTTTTGTTAATTATCAATATTCATCTTCATTAAAACCAAAGTCACGCAGCTGTGACGCTTTATTACGCCAATCTTTTTGAACCTTTACCCACATTTCAAGAAAGACCTTAGAACCCAGCAGATTCTCAATATCAACTCTTGCTCTCGTGCCCACTTCTTTAAGCATCTTGCCTTGCTTGCCGATAACAATGCCTTTTTGGGAATCACGTTCAACCACAATCGTTGCCATTACATTAATGGTATCGCTATTATCCATTTTCTTAATCGAATCGATTGCCACTGCTACTGAATGTGGAATCTCCTCCCGTGTAAGGTGCAATACCTTTTCACGAATTAATTCAGAAATAATAAAACGCTCTGGATGATCAGTTACCTGGTCAGCTGGATAAAATTGCGGTCCTTCTGGCAGGTGTACTTTAATTTGTTCAAGCAGTGTTTCCACATTATTTCCTTCAAGCGCTGAAATTGGAACAATTGCGGTAAACGGGTATAGCTTTTGGTATTTTTCAATCAATGGCAGCAGGTCATCTGGGTGCAGCTGATCGATTTTGTTAACCACTAAGAAAACAGGCGTCTTTGTTGTTTGCAGCTTTTCGATGATAAATTGATCGCCTTGTCCTAAACCTTCAACCGCATTTATCATAAAGAGAATTAAATCGACTTCTTTAAGTGTATTCGTAGCAACCTTCATCATGAAATCGCCAAGTTTATGTTTTGGTTTATGGATACCTGGTGTATCGATAAAGATCATTTGCGAATCGTTAGTTGTTAATACCCCTTGAACCTTATTACGTGTTGTCTGCGGTTTATCGCTCATAATGGCAATTTTTTGCCCGATTACGCGGTTTAAAAACGTACTTTTACCGACATTTGGACGGCCAATAATCGAAATAAAACCTGATTTAAATCCTTTTACCTGTGTATCGCTTACTAATTTATCCATTTAAATCCTCCGGTGAAAAAGCTCCTGGAAGCAATTCCTCTACTGTAAGTTCTTTGATGTCTCCGTTTAAGTTTGTTAAAATAACTTTCATATCGCGCGGGCACAGCTCTGAAATGACTTGACGGCAAGCCCCGCACGGAGCAGTCGGACCTGGCGTATCAGCCACAACTGCAATAGCCGCATACTCCTTGTCTCCCTCAGAGTAAGCTTTAAATAACGCCGTACGCTCTGCACAGTTACACATAGAATACGCAGCGTTTTCGATATTACAGCCATGGTACACCTTTCCATCAGTGGTCAACAAAGCCGCGCCAACCTTAAACTTAGAATAAGGTACGTACGCTCTTTCTCGTGCAATCTTTGCTTCTTCAATTAAACGGGATGTTTCCATTTCACATCTCCCTCTCATTGTACTCACAAACGTTTATTTTTTAAAGACTTATTGATTGATCCAAGTAATCAATAATTTTTGGTACAAAGATTAATAACCCTATAATGACAGAAAATATCGCATAAATCAAAACCGCACCTGCTGCGAAATCCTTCGCCTGCTTAGCCAGCGGATGAACTTGGTCTGTCGCCAAGTCCACGACTCGTTCTACTGCCGTGTTAAGTAATTCAAGCGTGAGAATTCCCGCAATGGCAAGCAATACAAACAACCACTCAACGGTCGAAAGCTTGAAGAAAAAACCAAAAAATACGACAATCACAGCGACGGTGAAATGAATCTGTAAATTTCTTTCCGTTTTCATGGACTCAAATATCCCTTGAAAGGCAAACACAAAACTTTTATAAAGCGGGTGTCGTCTATCTCTACCTGGATAGCCCATAAGCCGCTAAGATATCCTTTTGTTTAGTGAACATGACTGTTTCATCTTCTTTAGTCATATGGTCATATCCTAATAAATGCAAGAAACCATGCAGCGCGAGAAAGCCAAGTTCACGATCAAAGGAATGTCCATATTCAGCCGCTTGTTCCTTCGTTCGTTCGATTGAGATGATAATATCCCCTAAAACCCTTGGCATATCAGCACCAACAATCGCTAACTCGTCCTCTCCCATTTCTTCCATTGCAAAGGAAATAACATCTGTGGCTGCATCCTTTTCACGGAATTCCTTGTTGATTTCTTGAATACGAGCATTGTCAACAAAGGAAACAGACAGCTCGCTTCCTTCTTCGATTGACTCTGCTTCAGCTGCAAATTGAAGTATGTTGTCTACGAGCATGATTGCTGCTTCCGATACTTCGTTGGTTTCATCTAAAAAATCAATAACTACCTTCATGCTTTCACCTTCTGTTCTAATTTAGACAGTTCCGGGTACTCTATTCGTGAATGGAAGATCCCATGTAATGATTCACATAAAGAGTCCTGAACTATACTTAATTCCCTCATAGTTATATCACATTCTGCGAACTGTTTGTCATGTATTCGATCATTTATAATCTGTTTGACTAATTCTTCGATCTTTTCTTGTGTAGGATGATTCATGGAACGAACGGCCGCCTCAACACTGTCAGCAATGCCAATAACAGCTATTTCCTTTGTTTGGGCTTTCGGGCCTGGATAACGATATTCTGCTTCATTAATTTCTACTCCATCTTTACACACTTTATGATAAAAGTACTTTAGGAGGGTTGTTCCATGGTGCTGCTCAGCAATATCAACAATTTCAGTCGGGAATTTTGCCTTTCTAAGCATATTCGCACCATCAACAGCATGAGCAATAATAATATCTTTACTTGTTCCTGGCGGCAGTTTATCGTGTGGATTATCCTGATTCAGCTGATTTTCGATAAAAAACTGCGGCCGGCGTGTTTTGCCAATATCATGATAATAACAGCCAACTCGTGCAAGCAGCCCATTTGCCCCAATGGCTTCACAGGCACTTTCTGCCAAGTTAGCAACCATTACGCTATGATGATAGGTGCCAGGCGCATCGGTTAGTATTTTTCGCAGCAGCGGGTGATTTGGATTCGATAACTCAATCAGCTTTAAAGAGGACAAAATCCCAAAACCTGCTTCAAAAAACGGCAGCAAACCGATGGTCAAGATTGAAGACCCAATTCCGGAAATACCAGCTCCCAGCACATAGAAAAGATATTCAATCTCTGAATAATGACCATTTGTAATCAATAAAATCGCAAATAATATGACAATATTCATCCCCGAAAGCAAAAGACCTGCTTGTAGTAATTTAGCTTGAAAATTTCGCTTAGACAGAATGATGATCGCACTGATTCCACTGAGTAAAAAATAAAGACCTACAGAGAAGTTTAAATTCCCTGGTATATGGACATTAAAGAGGATTGTCCCAAAACCGGCCAGAATAACCGCCATCGCAATAGCGTACCGCTCATTTAGCAATATTCTTACCAACATAACCGCCATAGCGATTGGAAAGAAAAATGAGATTTCACCATATTTTAATTCCTCAACCATACTAATAATTTTCATTGTTCCAAGCGTTATCATAAAGGTAATGATAAAGATCAGCATCTGATTACTTTGACTGGTTTTCACAGCATCTGGACTGCGGAAATAGTAATAAAACCCACCCATCAGAACAAAGATAAATAATGCTAAACCAAGGAAAGGAAGCACACTGTCCTCCGCATTCAAGAAACCAGCTAATTCAAGCTGTCTATATATTTCACGATCAACTAATTGCCCTTCTTCAACAATAATCTGCCCTTGAAGAATCTTCACGGGTTCGACACTTTCAATGACCTTTCTCCGCTGCTCTTCTGTTTTTTCTTGATCAAAAAAGTAGTTTTGAATAATCGCATATCGTGCCAGCTCAATGGACGTTCGCTTCATTTCTTTCGTGAGGCTGGTTAGCTTCAGATCCTCTTCAGCCCTTCTCTTAGCATTTTCAACTTCATTAGATGGAATAGACGACGTCATGACCTTATTAATGACTGTGATGGTCAGGTCCTTCGAAATTCTTAATTCCTGCTCACTTGCCTTAACCAGCGAGGTGAAGACTGAGTCAGAAAGATCATTCGCTACCTCTTCCGTCAGTTTTTCCTTCAACGACTCTGCCTGTTCAGGAATACTTTCCTTAGCCTTTTCTACATCTTCATCTTCTATTTCTTTTTTGACCTCAAGGCCCGAATCAAATATCGAAGAAATCAAATCAACTTTATTCTGGGCATATTCTTTTTTCAAGGTATATGCATCTGGAACTTGCTTCGCTACCTCATCCTTTTCTAACTCGGTTTGATATGTATCTTCAACCGTTTTTGTAGCTCTAATGGTTTGTTCAGCAGGCTCCAGCAGTTTTACATTTATTTTCTCAGGAGTAACATTCGAGACCATCATTATGTAGCTGAATACGCCAACCAAAAGAAATAACAACAGTTTAAACAGCCTATTTCCTAACAGTTCCTTTACTTTCGCCAGATATCGCTGTACGTTTCCCAAAGCTTTCCCTCCTGTCAACCACAGACAAAGATGTAATTTAAAGTAATTATGTAAAATCATAACAGTTTTTTCATTAACTTTCATCTTTCCTAGTGAAGAGGTACAAAAAAACCGCCAAAAATGACGGTCAGAACATGCTTATTCATTCGCTTCTTCATACGCAGAAATAATTCTGGCAACTAGTGGATGACGTACAATGTCACTCTGCTCTAGATAAATAAACGAAATGCCTTTAACCCCTTTTAGGATTTCCTCTACTCGCAGCAGCCCGGATTTGGCACCCTTTGGTAAATCAATCTGCGAACGATCACCCGTGATGACCATTTTCGAATCAAACCCAAGTCTTGTTAAAAACATCTTCATTTGTGCCTGAGTCGTATTTTGCGCTTCATCTAGAATAACAAAAGCATCGTCTAGTGTTCGGCCCCTCATATAAGCAAGCGGAGCAATCTCAATCGTGCCTCGTTCGATCATTCGTTGTGTTTGCTCCAGCCCAAGGAGGTCATGAAGGGCATCGTACAGCGGTCTTAAATAAGGATCAACCTTTTCCTTCAAGTCACCTGGAAGAAAGCCTAGACTCTCTCCTGCTTCTACAGCCGGCCTTGTTAAGATAATTCGTTTAACCTCGCCGTTTTTCAAGGCGTTAATCGCCATCACAACCGCCAAATAGGTTTTTCCTGTACCTGCAGGACCGATCCCAAATACGAGATCATGTTTGCGGATTGAATGGATATAATGTCGTTGACCAAGTGTTTTAACCCGAATAATCTTTCCCTTAGCAGTCCGAGATATTTCTTCTTCATAAAGGTCGCTAAAATATTCAATTGTCCCTTTACCAAATAATTCTATGGCATAAACCACATCTCTTGAACTAATGTTAATTCCTCGGCGAATCACGGATAACAATGCTGTTAAAATACTTTGTGCAGCCTCTACTTGAGACAGCTCACCTGCGACTGCAATTGCTTCGCCTCTTGTAATGATGGATATGTTCAGCTCATTTTCAAGAACTTTTACATTCGCATCTCCATTGCCCAAAAGAGCTAATGCTTCATTGGGTGATTCAAGTTCTAAATTGATAACTTTCACATCTTCTGACATTCGTTAGTCTCCTTGAATGATTGGTAGCCCAGTCGCAATATTTTCTATAACCTGAAAGTGAATCGATAAGATAATTTTACCATTGTCGAATCGCTCATGCAAAATTTTCTCTCCAACGATATTCGCATCTTCGTCCAGTATTTTCTCCAAATCACTTTTAGCCATCATCTTTGCTTGAACAACCGCCTGTTCTTTTGTGTACTCACGAACGATGACTTCCTTACTTCTTTTTGTTTTTGTTTTGAAACCGATTGGCAGCTCCCATTGTAAAAAATGAAAAGGACGGCTGACTGTTTCTTCTTCAAATTGCTTATAAGTTGGATGACTAAATCCCCAAACCGGAAGGGAATAACCTCCCCCTGTTAGGTAATAGTTACTATATTCGTCCCCGTTATACACAGAAAATCGTGTTTTCAGCGGCATTTTAACCGTAGCCTTATACCATGTTTCGCCCATAATTTTCCCTGTAGCAGAAACCACTTCAGGCTTCTCTTCTCTACCAATAATGCCGGAGACGAGTAACTGGCCTTTCGTGACATAATCATGAACATTAACCTTAGCTTGTCCTTTCTCGACCAGCATATCGGTAATAATCGCTTTTTTCTTAGCCACCAAATGTTGAGGACCTGTCCGAATAACTTCCTCTGGTTGTTTTTTCTCAACAACTTTTAGGTGATAGATTGTCCCTTTTAAATCCACCCCTACATACGTCAGTCTTCCAATGGATTCAGTCAGTTTCCGCTGAATCGTCTCTGGACTGTCCAGAAAGAATTGAATCTTCCCGACTTTGACACCTATCGAATCCAATTCTTTTCGAATTTCATGTTCTGTAGCCGGATCCGCTTCATAAATTTTGATTCCCCACACCATATTGGACAAAATGAATATACACAATAAGAAAGCGAGTAACCCGACAATAAAGCCGCTGTTTTTCTGCACTCGTTTAAGGAAAAAAGGGCCGCCGCTTCCAGATATAAAAGATACCTTGCACTCGCTGTTACGAACCGCCTGCCTAAGCTTAAAAACCTCAGAATAGTCGATTGTAAAGATAATGGATTCCGCATCCTTACGCTTTACATCCCAAATGTGAACGTTAGCCTTGATCAATTTATTTAATAAACGTTCTGTTCCCTTACCATTTGCCTTGACCTTTACCACGCCTGTCAGTAAGTTTGTCCATGGATTCTTCAAGGGTATACCTCCCCAAGATTACTCGTTTATAAATAACACCTTATCGATCTTACCTTCAATTAAAATTTCCTCAGGTAAAATCGTCTTGATGACGAGAGCACTTCCACTGATTAAAAGCTGACCATGTTTAAGCATCAGTCTCACCTCAGTTTCCGAAAAAGCAAGCAGCCCTCGGTGATTTTCGATGTAAATATGTAACTGACCGATCATCGTAATTCGCGGCAGGTCCATTATGACATCTTGAGGAAGGTCCATTGTGCGTACGACTAGTTGCTTAAAGCGTTGCCTCCAAGTTCGCGTCATAAAAAAGAACCCCCTTTCATCTCAATGTATGAGATAAAAGAGGGTTCTAGCACAGTTATTTTTCAGATTTAACGCCTAACACCAGAACGGTTCATATTCTTTCTAGCACGCGGCGGCCCAAGTACTTCGGACATGATGATTCCATCAACTAATCGCTGCTGATCGAATTGTAAATTCGTGTTATAGATCGGACTGCTGTTATCTTCAATAGAAACCACAGGTTTAGCCGCTTTTATTCGTTCAAGCTGCTGCTTCTTCTGATACAGCTTCGCCCGCTCTAAGTCAGCTTTTTGCTCTTGGTTCCGAGAAAACTCTTCCTCCATCAGCGTCGAAGCTTCATCCACCTGAGGCTTAGAAGCTTCCGTTATTTCTTGCATCGCCTGACGATATACCTCTCGTACAGTTGGCCGCTGCTGTGGTCTAGCCGGCCGGTTGGGACCTTGTTCCTGTTCCTGTTCCGGTTTCTTTTTCTTCCCCGAAAGCGAGGAAATAATCCCAATCACAATAATAAGCAGCCAAGGGTTTCTGACGAAAAAGTCAATGAGGACCTCCATTCAAACACCTTCCTTCCTCATTACTGTTTACTTATCTTTGTCTTTTTTATTTCCTTTTCCAATGGAATCACGCATATCTGTGTCAGCAGAGATGTTTTGAATGTTCATATAATCCATGACACCCATGTTTCCAGATTTAAGCGCTTCAGCCATTGCAAGTGGTACTTCGGCTTCAGCTTCAACAACTTTTGCACGCATCTCTTGAACACGAGCAACCATTTCTTGTTCTTCGGCAACAGCCATTGCACGACGTTCTTCTGCTTTCGCCTGCGCAATTTTCTTATCTGCTTCAGCTTGGTCAGTTTGAAGCATCGCACCAATATTTTTACCAATATCAACATCCATAATATCAATCGAGAGGATTTCAAATGCAGTACCCGCATCAAGGCCTTTACCTAGTACAGTTTGAGAAATCATATCTGGATTTTCTAAAACGTCTGTATGTCGTTTAGCAGAACCAATTGTCGAAACAATCCCTTCACCAACACGAGCAATAATTGTATCTTCACCCGCACCACCGACAAGACGTTCGATATTTGCACGAACCGTAATTCTTGCCTTCGCCTTTACTTCAATCCCGTTAATCGCGACACCAGCGATATATGGCGTTTCAATTACTTTTGGATTAACGCTCATTTGTACAGCTTCCAGAACATCACGTCCAGCCAAGTCAATGGCAGCGCCTCGTTCAAACGGAAGATCAATATTTGCACGTTCAGCTGCAATCAACGCATTGACAACTCGGTCAACATTCCCGCCGGCTAAATAATGACTTTCAAGCTGGTTTGTTGATACGTTCAATCCCGCTTTATGTGATTTAATCAACGGATTGACAACTCGACTTGGTATGACTCGACGAAGCCTCATTCCGATTAATGTGAAAATAGATACTTTAACCCCCGCGGCTAATGCCGAAATCCAAAGTGCAACAGGAACAAAGGTAAATAATACCGCTAATACAATGACAATCGCAACGATTGCCAACAGTAACATAATTGTCGTAGAATCCAAATGTACTCATCCTTCCTAACTTGTTATATTGTTTTGGCTTCACGAACCACAATACGCGATCCCTCAACCTTAACTACTTCAATAAAGGTATCTCTTTTAATAAAACTTCCCTCAGAAACAACATCCAGACGTTCATTGCCGACAATCGCCGTTCCCGCAGGTCTCAAATCTGTCATCGTCTTGCCAGTTAAGCCAAGCAGATCAACTCTAGTTACATTTGATACATAACCTTGTTCTTTATTGGTTGAATCAGTTAGGACAATCTTCTTGAAAAAATTCATATTTTTCCCAAACACCTTTACCATTAGAATAGCTGCCAAAACCGCAATGGTTATCGCAATTAATAATGAAATCCCGATTAAAACAGGGTCATCCGAAGCCATAAATAGACTTCCAATAATCGCCCCAAACCCAAGTAAACCAACAATCCCACCCGGTACAAACAGCTCAAGAAGACATAAAATGACACCCAAGACAAACAACACAATGGTTTCATAACCAGCAGCGCCAGCAATTAAATGACCATAAAAATATAAAAGCAAAGCAGTAATCCCAACAAACCCCGGGATGCCAAATCCAGGTGAGAATAATTCAACAACAATCCCTATCGCGGCAATAGTTAACAAGATTGGGATAACCAGCGGATTAGTCAAAAATCTTGCTATTTTTTCAGCCATGCTCTCATCAATATAACGCACATCAGCGTCTTCGAGACCAAGCTTAGTTAACAGCTCCTCCTGATTTTTTACCGTCCCTTCACTATAGCCCGCCTTTAACGCTTGAGATGCCGTAAACGTCAACAGCTTCCCTTTTTCAGCACCATACTCCGGAAGATCAATATCTTCGTCAGCCATCGCCTGAGCGTAAAGTGGATTTCTGTTGTTTTGTTCTGCCGCCGTCCTCATTGCCGCAGTCCAATAAGATTGAGCCTTCTTACCAGCTGTATTCCCAGCTGTGTCAATCACAGCAGCAGCACCCATCGTCGAATTAGGAACCATATATATTTTGTCCGCATTCAGTGAAAGATAAGCACCTGCAGACAACGCCTCATTATTAACAAAGGCAATACTTTCGACTTTCGAACTGGTCATTCGCTTTGCAATCTTCGCAGCCGAATCGACCCGTCCCCCTGGTGTATTTATTTCGAAAATAACCAGTTTTGCCTGATCCTCTTCAGCTTTATCAAGAGCACGGTCAATAAATGAAGATAATCCATCCTCAACCGTTTCCTCAATCGGAACAACGTACACCAGCTCATTTTTCGCCGACACAAAATTCGGCAGCAAAAATATAACCAGCAGGGCCGAGAGCGTAGTCAAACCAACCCATAGGCGTGCACTCAAGGAGATTCCCCCCTTTCACTAAAATAAATTAAGCCCTACCTATTATTACGAACCAGTAACAAAAAAGTTTCATTTTTTAAAAATAAAATGAAGGCGCCATGTTCAGACTGCGAAGGAAATAGGGAGCGGACCAAAAGGGTCTCTTTCCCTTTTGAGGACGCTCATCTTTTCCACAGCGGGCTAGGCGGCGTAACTAGAAAATAAAGTGAAGTCGCCTTGTTCAGACTGCGAAGGAAATAGGGAGCGGACCAAAAGGGAGCTCTTCCCTTTTGAGGACGCTCATCTTTTCCACAGCGGGCTAGGCGACGGAACTAGACTAAAAAAGTGAAGCCTTTATCCTCCGCAAAGACTCAATTTGAGGCTTTATTATGTACTAGTATGCTTTAAAGTCTATACTTTGAATAATTTTTCTTTGCAAAAGTATACTAGTTCAGGGTAAAGCAAAAAACCACAGGCATATGCCTATGGTTTGGTTTTGAGATCAGGATAGATGTTGTTGTACTAATTTATTAATTAGAGAACCATCTGCTTTGCCTTTTAGCTTCGGCATTAAAGCTCCCATAACTCTCCCCATATCTGCTTTAGACGAAGCATTAATCTCTTCGATCGTTTCAGAAACGATGTTAGAAACTTCTTCCTCTGAGAGTTGCTTGGGCATATATGCCTCAACGTAACCTATTTCGATTCGGACTTTATCCACGAGATCTATACGACCGGCGTTTTCAAACTCTTGGAGGGAGTCTTTGCGTTGTTTTAATTCGCGAGAAAGTATTGTCAATTCTTCTTCTTCAGTTAGCTCACGGTCTGCTTTTTTAAGTGCTTCATTTTGAAGTGAAGACTTAAGCATCCGTATAACAGATAGTTGATCCTTGGCTTTATCTCTCATCGCTTGTTTCATATCATTATTTAAACGCTCGAGAAGACTCATATTTCCACCCTCTCTTAGAATTTACGTTTTCTAGCAGCTTCAGACTTCTTCTTACGTTTAACACTTGGTTTTTCATAGAACTCACGCTTCCTAGCTTCCTGAAGCGATCCTGCTTTAGATACAGTCTTTTTGAAACGACGAAGAGCATCTTCAAGTGATTCGTTTTTACGAACGACGGTTTTAGACATCTCTTTCCCTCCCTCCGAAAACAACACACTAACTCATAGTTGGCAACATGTTATAACATGTACTAAACCATTATAATATATGCATAACAACTGGTCAACTCAATAATAAGACAATTTTTTGAGATATAGTTGGATAATGCTATATATATACCCTTTTTCTATAAAAATAATCATTCCTCCGGCAAAAAAAAGCATTTTTACCATGCCCGTCCATAGAATATAGGAGGGGTGAAGGCCGTGCAGGTTTTATTATTATTTTTTTTATATATTATTATGTTTTTAACTGGGATGTTTGTCCTCCGCATTGGATTATTTAATGCTGCAGGTGAGCGGTTAAAATCTTTTCTTGCGCTCGTGACAAATAAACCTTGGAAAGGCTTCCTAGCAGGTATTTTTTTTACAGGAATTCTTCAGAGCAGTTCAGCCGTCATGGTGATGGCTGTCGGATTAGTTGCAGCAAGAGCACTGACTTTTCCGCAAACAATCGGCATTATACTCGGTACCAATATTGGTTCGACCTTTACCACTGAATTCATGGCTTTTCCAATGGATCGCTGGATTGTTCCCGGCATCATTATCGGAGCCGCGCTTTGGTTAATTCCCCATCACTTACCTAAAAGCATTGGAACGGCGTTCATTGGAATCAGCGCCATTTTCGCAGCAATGGGCGGCTTTAAAACCCTTGCCGGCCCCATTTCAGCCTTCCCCGCAGCTTCGGAAATAATTGCGCTCATTGAGAATCACTTGGGCTTTGCGCTGCTAATCGGGATAACGCTCACCGCGATTATTCATTCAAGTTCAGCCACCGTTGGCTTAGCCATGAGCTTTGTTGCCGCGGGAGACTTGAGCGTTGCCTCCGCTATTGTGATTATGCTCGGTTCTAATATCGGCACCTGCATTACTGGCTACATGGCGAGTATCGGTTCAGGAAGAGAAGCCACTCTAACTGCTTATTCACATATATGGCTGAACTTATTTGGCGTCCTGTCTTTTCTCCCGTTTATCGGTCTCCTTGAAAATACCACTGCCTACTTCACTTCGGAAAAAGCACTACAGCTTGCACACGCAAGCCTGCTCTTTAATCTCATAACATCACTTGCTGTCCTTCCGTTTGCAAAACAATATGCTCGTTTAATTTTGCGAATACATGGAGGCAGAAGTTCCCTCTAAAATAACAAACGATCCTAGTTAACACATACCCTTTACTGTATTCTGTTTAGTAATATTGGTGAATGTTTTCAATTAAAAAAAGCGCAGCTCTCTAAAATAGAGGGCTGCGCTTTTTACGGTATTCTTAGTAATCAGAATCAGCTGTAAGTCCTTTGATGATAGAAACACCAGCACTAGCGCCGATACGTGTTGCACCTGCTTCAATAACTTTGTTAGCATCTTCTGTATTACGGACACCACCTGAAGCTTTAACTCCAAGATCAGGTCCTACAGTTTTGCGCATTAACGCGATATCTTCAGGAGTTGCGCCGCCTGTAGAGAATCCAGTAGACGTTTTCACGAAGTCAGCTCCTGCTTTAACAGCAAGTTCACAAGCGCGAATTTTTTCTTCCTCAGTTAATAACGAAGTTTCAATGATAACTTTCGTTAAGGCTTTACCTGTAGCAGCAGCTACAACCGCACGAATATCACGTTCAACTAGCTCGTAATCCTTGTCCTTAAGCGCGCCGATATTAATAACCATATCAACTTCATGTGCACCATTTTCAATTGCATTTTTCACTTCAAATGCTTTTGTTTCTGGTGTGTTAGCTCCTAGAGGGAATCCGATAACTGTACAAACCTTTACATCAGACCCTTGAAGTTGTTCGCTTGAATATTTTACCCAAGTTGGATTTACACAAACCGATGCAAAATGATGTTCCTTTGCTTCGGTACAAATTACCGTAACTTGATCCTTAGTTGCATCTGCTTTTAATAAAGTATGGTCAATGAGACCGGCTACATTTTGTGCCATTTAAACATTCCTCCCAAAAATAAGTGGGTTGTACGTACCTCTTCATAATAGCATACTGTCTACTAAAAAACGAATTTCTAATTGGGTAATTTTTGTGAATCATGATTAAATTAACCTAAAATCCAACAAAACATGCTGAATAAGTGAAGTCTCAGCTTAGTAACCACCAAAAAATGGAGCTCCGGGCTTCCATTCTTCCGCAACTCCGATTTATTCTTCCCCAACTTGGGATAATTCTTCCCTCATATAGATTCTTCCCCAGCCGCTTTTGGGCTTTTTAAAATAAGGTATCTAGCTCTTTTGTTACACATTCTGAATAAAACATGATGAATGATAAAGTGGTTTGGTGTAGGTGATTTTTACTATTAACTCATTATCTTAGCGCTTGCTCTCTCTTAATTTTTCTAATTTCTCGGCATTAAAGCCTTTCACGATTAACCAGGTTGCCAAACTCAACTCATAGATTCCGAGTGGCAGAGCGATAAGTCCTTTTAGAGTAGAGAATGAGCCAATGATATCAAACATATTAAGTAAGCCTGCAAGGAATACCGTAACAGCCGTCAGCATTCCAAATATCGCTAGCCACTTGGGTACGATTTCCGTTTTATATAATAAATAACTGTAGAGGAGTGTATTCAAGCCGAGCATCAAATTCGGTCCCAACACAGAAGTCCAAGAATGAAAGGATTGAAGTACGCTTCCTATGTGGTGATATATTTCTTCAATAGCCATATTTCCAACTTCATGATTAGAACTAAGGCTCAGCAAACCTAATATACTCACTAAGCCAATCGCGATGAAAACAGCTTCCATAAACCGAAAACAAAGATAGGCTAATGCTGAATGTTCATTCCATAGTCGTACATATGGAAATAACATAACTGCTGTTCCAACCGCAGCCACAATGAGCAAGATGTCATTCATTACACCAACTAAAATGGCAGTTTCCGAACTCTTCACCGTTGCCATATACCAATCTTCTGATAGTAACGGCTGATATAATACCACAGCAATAACAGCACTGATGGCAGCAACTATATAAAATAGACCGATCAATATTCCATTCATCCTATCCTTTTTCATTCAATGCACCCCCTTGAACTAATTAATCTGGCAATTCGGTTTACCCCATTTCTTCCTTTATTGGTTTCAAATAAGCATATGATGAAACGAATTCCTTCATTCTGATATGTTTGTTCGTTTCAAACACGAGCTTTTTACGACGATGTGCTCCAACAGAGAGTGATATCTCGGCTCTGCAACTACCAAGCTAGAAGCTCTATTTCTTTCGAAACTTGGGTTTATTCTTCTGAACTTAAGATGATTCTGCTTTAACTCTGGATTATTCTTGAGCTTTTTGGCTTTTTAAAAAAGGGTATCTAGCTCTTTCGCTTTTCGATTTCAGTGCTTTTAGTGACTCATTCAAAACATGCTGAATGAGCGAAGTCTCGGCTCCACAACGCCCAACAAACCAGGCTACAAACGCCCATTCTTCTCCAACCACACAAAAAAAGCTATCGAGGGGTTCTCGATAGCTTTCCGCTTTATCCAATTGCAAGGTTGCCTTCTAGTTCGCGGACAATTGTGACAAATTGTCCTTCACTGAATGGGTAGCCTGATTTTGTGATTTTTACTTTGACGACTTCACCAATCATCTCTTCTGATCCTGGGAAGACAACTTTCAGATAGTTATCTGTGTATCCTTCGTATAGACCCTGTTCTTGGTTTTCGTTGAAACGATTTTCGGGAATCACTTCAACAATTTCACCTTCATAACGGGATGCATATTCTTTGGCCAGTTGATCAGATAACGTGATTAGCCGGTGGACGCGCTCATTTTTGATTTCTTCATCTACTTGATTCTCCATTCGAGCAGCCGGTGTTCCGGTCCGTTTTGAATAAGGAAATACATGTAGTTCAGAGAATTTATGATTTTTGATAAAATGATAGGTCTCCAGAAACTCTTCTTCCGTTTCACCAGGAAAACCAACGATAACATCAGAGGTAACCGCTAACCCTGGGAGTGCCTTATGTAATTTTACAAGACGATCTGCAAAATAGTCCATTGAATACTTCCGTCTCATCCGTTTCAACACTGTATCCGAACCAGACTGAATCGGAATATGGAGATGCGGCACTACTTTTTTTGAGTTAGCGAGGACTTCAATGACTTCGTCACTAATTTGACTTGCTTCAATCGAGGAAATCCGAATCCGTTTAAGACCGTGAACCTGTTCTTCTAAATCACGAAGCAGCATGGCAAGGTTATAATCCTTCATGTCTTCACCATATCCACCCGTATGGATTCCAGTTAAAACAATTTCCTTATATCCTGCATCAACCAATTGCTGTGCTTGTTTAAGAACTTCCTGCGGATCACGTGAACGCATTAACCCACGAGCCCATGGAATGATACAGAATGTACAGAAATTATTGCAGCCTTCTTGAATTTTTAAGGATGCACGAGTCCGATCAGTAAATGCCGGAACATCCAACTCTTCATAAACCCGCGTTTTCATGATATTGCGCACACCATTGATTGGCTGCCGTTCTACCTTAAATTGCTCGATCAGCCCCAATAGTTTTGTACGGTCTTGTGTACCAACAACAATATCAACGCCTGGAATGGCCATGATTTCTGCTGGAGACGTTTGAGCATAACATCCCGTTACCGCAATCACAGCATCTGGATTACTCCGGATGGCCCGGCGGATTACTTGCCGGCTTTTTTTATCTCCGGTATTCGTAACGGTACATGTGTTAATAACATAAACATCGGCAGTTGATTCATATTCCTTACGCTCATAGCCTTCTGCCTTGAATAATTGCCAAATAGCTTCGGTTTCATAATGATTTACTTTACAGCCTAACGTATGAAAAGCAACAGTCGACATATCATCACCCCAAAAGTTCTAAATGATAAGAAACAGCAGCAAGCGCATACAGCGGTGCTGTTTCTGTACGCAAAATTCTTGGACCCAGCCCGCAAGCAGTAAATCCTGCTCCCACCAGCTTGTCCAGCTCTTTCTCTGTTATTCCGCCTTCCGGTCCAAAGACAAACAAAATGGATTGTCCAGGTTTGATTACTTTCAAAGTAGATGCCAGTTTAGCAGTTTCACCCTGCTTGGCCGATTCTTCAAAGGCAATCAACTTATAATCATACTCTTGAGCGCGTTCAATCAACCCTGATAAAGTGACTGGTTCATTCACAACAGGCACTACTGTACGATGTGATTGCTCAGCCGCTTCCTTGGCGATTTTTTGGAGACGCTCGGTTTTCTTACCAGCTTTTTTTTCATCCCACTTGACTACCGAACGTGCTGCCTGGAAAGGGAAAAAGGAAAAAGCTCCGAGTTCGGTTCCTTTTTGGACAATATATTCTAGCTTATCGCCTTTTGGCAGTCCGCTGGCAATACTCAGTCTTACCGGAAGTTCTTTCTCTTCCTGAGTCCATTCAATAACATCCGCCAACACCGCATCATCAGTTATTGTTTTAATTTCAGCAATAGCAGCCTGTCCTCCCGGCTGTACGACAATCACCGTGTCTCCTGCTTCCATTCGCATCACACGGACAATATGATGAAAATCATCACCCGTTATCGTTACAGATGATTCAGTAAAACTTTCCATTGGTACAAAATATCGCTGCACAGTTACACCCACTTGTTGGTAAAATTAGCGAACATTTACTTTATCATAACAAAATGGCGCTATCATTATCAAATCGATAATGCGCGCCATTTGAAAATTAGTTATTTTTTTTAGCAATCAACGCAACCCAGTCTTCCATCAAGATGGTTTCTTCAATGGTAAAACCTGAAGCAATAATAGCGTCTTTTACGTCTTGTTTCTTTGGATTAATAATACCCGAGGCAATAAAATAACCGCCTGGTTTAACAACTGTTGCTACGTCATCAGTAAAGCGCATAATGACTTCAGCCAAAATGTTAGCCACTACGATATCCGCTTGTTCGTTAACGCCATCGAGTAAATTCCCCTGGGAAACATCCACACGATCCTGAACCTTATTGAGCTTAACATTGATTCTTGCTGAATTGACGGCTACTTCATCCAAATCTAGCGCTTGAATATGTTTCGCCTCTAACAGTGCTGCCGCAATACTTAAAACTCCAGATCCTGTACCGACATCCACCACTAAGTCACCCGGTTTGACGATCTGTTCTAATGCTTGGATACACATAACGGTTGTCGGGTGAGTTCCTGTTCCAAACGCCATCCCAGGATCGAGTTCGATAATTAATTCATCACTTGAAACCGGAGTATAATCCTCCCACGTTGGAACAATGGTAAACCGCTCAGAAATTTTAACTGGGTTATAATATTTCTTCCAAGCTGTAGCCCATTCTTCTTCATTAACCTCACTGATTGAAACCGAGTTTTTCCCGAGATCGATATCAAATAACAGCAAATTATTAATGGCTTCTTTAATTTCTTCCACGGTTTCACCAAGAAAACTATTTACAGGCAGATAGGCTTTAACAATAACGCCTTCTTCTGGATAATCGGCAGGGTCAAGCTGGTAGATTTCCCCAAAAACGTTTTCTCTTACTTTGTAAAGTTCCTGAGGGTCTTCAATAACGACTCCACTAGCACCCGCCTCATGTAAAATATTAGAAACCGGTTCTACCGCATCGTTTGTTGTATGGATTGTAAATTCAGACCATTTCATAATCTACCAACTCCCCTAGTACTTAATCGCCTTTAAAAGCACGTTTCACTTTTGCAAAAAAGCTTTGCTCTTGCTCATCAGGAGCGTTTTGCCCGCTGATTTCAGAGAATTCTCTAAGCAGCTGCTTTTGTTTTTCAGTTAGCTTACGCGGTGTAACCAACAAGATCACAACATGCTGATCTCCTTGACCATACCCTCTGACATTCGGTGCACCTTTTCCTTTTAAACGGAAGCGTGTTCCTGTTTGTGTACCAGCCGGAATTTTCAATTTAACCTTACCATGAACGGTAGGTACTTCAATTTCATCACCAAGTGCTGCTTGAGTTATGGTTATCGGCATTTCACAATAGATGTCATCGCCATCGCGTTCAAAGAACTCATGGCTGCGGATAGAAAATACAACGTATAAGTCGCCTGGAGGGCCGCCGTTAACACCTGGTTCACCCTGTCCAGTTACACGCAGCTGCTGGCCATCATCGATACCTGCTGGAACTTTAACTTCAATTTTCTTACGCGTTTTAACTTTTCCATCACCATGACAGGTTGAACATTTGTTTGGAATGATTTTTCCTGTTCCTTGGCAGTGATGACATGAACGTTTATTAACAATTCGGCCGAATGGCGTATTTTGTTCAACATTTAACTGACCCGTACCTTGACAATGTGAACATGTATTAACTTTTGTACCAGGCTTAGCGCCGGAGCCCTTACACGTTTTACACTCTTCTTCACGCGGGATTTCAATTGTTGTGTCTTTACCAAACACAGCTTCTTCAAATTTAAGTGACATTGTATATTGAAGATCCGCACCCTGACGCGGTGCATTTGGATCTCTGCGTCGACCGCCGCCGCCTCCGAAGAATGAGCTGAAAATATCTTCAAACCCACCGAAACCGCCGCCGCCTCCGAAATCTTGACCAAAGCCTTGATTCGGATCCGTATGACCAAATTGATCATAATGAGCTTTCTTTTGCTGATCACTTAAAACTTCATAAGCTTCGCTGATCTCTTTGAATTTCTCATCCGCATCCGCAGCCTTATTAATATCTGGATGATATTGTTTAGAGAGCTTACGGTAGGCTTTCTTAATTTCATCTTTTGTAGCACTTTTTGAAACTCCAAGCACTTCATAATAATCTCTTTTGTTCATTTATTATTCACTCCCGATCCGATTCACATAAAAATAATAATAGCACTCTATCTCTAATAAGCGCAAGCATCTGTTATAGGAAGACCGACAAATTTCGCCATTACTTGACAGCCTGTTTTAAGTATTTAAATACCCTTTTGCAATCAAAAAAGTCAAAGCCAAGAGAACCTGACTTTGACTTTTTTTATCGGTACATTTAATTAGACCGACTTATTTCTTTTCTTCGTCGTCGACTTCAGTGAAGTCAGCATCAACCACATTATCATCAGCAGGGCCTTGTTCAGCTCCGCCTTCTGCAGCTTGCTGTGCTTTAGCAGCTTCTTCATAAAGCTTAACTGTTAAGGTTTGAACGATTTCAGAAAGCGCGTCTTTTTTCACACGGATTTCTTCAATTTCATTCTTCTCGATAGCAGCTTTTAATTCTTCTTTTGCTTCGTTAGCTTTTGTTACTTCTTCTTCGTCTACTTTACCTTCAAGATCTTTAAGCGTCTTTTCAGTTTGGAAGACAAGCTGATCTGCTTCGTTGCGAAGTTCTACTTCTTCTTTACGTTGTTTATCAGCTTCAGCATTTTCTTCTGCTTCACGAACCATGCGGTCGATTTCTTCATCAGAAAGACCTGAAGATGATTTAATTGTAATGGTTTGTTCTTTGCTTGTGCCAAGATCCTTCGCACGTACATTAACAATACCGTTTTTATCAATATCAAATGTTACTTCAATTTGCGGTACACCGCGTGGAGCTGGCGGAATGTCGCTTAATTGGAAGCGTCCAAGTGTTTTATTATCTGATGCCATTGGGCGTTCACCTTGAAGAACGTGGATATCAACTGCTGATTGGTTATCAGCTGCAGTTGAGAACACTTGTGATTTGCTTGTTGGAATCGTTGTGTTACGGTCGATTAATTTAGTGAACACACTTCCCATTGTTTCAATTCCCAATGAAAGTGGAGTTACGTCAAGAAGAACAACGTCTTTAACATCACCAGTCAACACGCCGCCTTGAATTGCAGCACCCATTGCTACTACTTCATCAGGGTTAACGCCTTTGCTTGGCTCTTGACCAACTTCTTTACGGATTGCTTCAACTACAGCAGGAATACGAGTTGATCCACCAACTAGGATTACTTTATCAATTTCAGAAGCACTTAAACCTGCATCCTTCAATGCTTGACGAGTAGGTCCCATTGTACGCTCAACAAGTTCAGATGTGATTTCATCGAATTTGCTTCGTGTTAATGTAACATCAAGGTGAAGGGGTCCAGCTTCTCCAGCCGTGATGAACGGTAAAGATACTTGAGTTGAAGTGACACCAGAAAGATCTTTTTTCGCTTTTTCTGCTGCATCTTTCAAACGTTGTAATGCCATTTTATCTTTTGAAAGATCAACGCCGTTATCCTTTTTGAATTCAGCTACTAGATAATCAATAACTAATTGGTCAAAATCGTCTCCACCAAGTCTGTTATCACCAGCAGTTGATTTAACTTCGAATACACCATCGCCTAATTCCATAATAGAAACGTCGAATGTTCCGCCGCCAAGGTCAAATACAAGGATTGTTTGATCTTCTTCTGTTTTATCTAAACCGTAAGCTAGAGCTGCAGCAGTCGGTTCATTGATGATACGTTCTACTTCAAGACCGGCAATTTGACCAGCATCTTTAGTAGCTTGACGTTCAGCATCATTGAAGTAAGCAGGAACTGTAATAACAGCTTTCGTTACTTTTTCTCCAAGATATTCTTCAGCATATGATTTCAAGTACTGAAGGATGATTGCTGAAATTTCTTGAGCTGAATATTCTTTTCCTTCTGCTTCAACTTTATGGTTTGTACCCATATGACGTTTAACAGACATAATTGTGTTAGGGTTAGTGATTGCTTGACGCTTCGCTACTTCCCCAACTTGACGTTCGCCGTTTTTAAATGCTACGACTGATGGTGTTGTACGGTTGCCTTCTGGGTTTGGAATAACCTTTGGCTCTCCGCCTTCAAGTACGGATACACAAGAGTTTGTTGTACCTAAATCTATACCGATAATTTTGCTCATTAAAGTAACCTCCTATTTAATATGTAATTCGGACTGCTTATCCGTTCACTTTAACCATTGCTGGACGCAAGACGCGGTCCTTCAACATGTAACCTTTTTGGAATTCTTCAACTACTACATTCGCATCAAAACTGTCGTCTTCTACTTGCATGACAGCTTGGTGAAGGTGGGGATCAAATTCTTTTCCCACCGTTTCGATAGGCGTAATGCCTTCTTTCTTCAATGCTTCCAGCAGGCCTTTATAAACCATATCCATTCCAGATAGCAATGACTTTGTTTGCTCATTGTTTGCTTCTACCTTCGTTGCTCGTTCAAAATTATCAAGAGCAGTTAATAAATCAGAAGCAAGGCTCTGAGCTCTATATTTTTGGGCAGCCTCCGCATCTAAGCGGGCACGGCGCCTTGAATTATCGAAATCAGCTTGTAAACGCAAGTAACGATTTTCTAATTCATTATATTTTGCTTCTAAATCAGCTAGTTTGCTGTCTTCTTCAGAAGGTGTCTCAGCATTTTCTACTTCAACTTCTTCTTCCGCAAAAATCACTTCTGCCTCTGGCGTTTCTTCCAGAATTTTATCTTCAGTGTTTTCATTTTCCAGCGATGCGTCTTTTTTATTTGTTTCTGTCATAATCTCACCTCCCCAAAAGGGTGCTTTATATGGTGAAAGGTACAGTTTAGAAGGTGTAACCCTAGCCTCACTCTAACCTTTACAACTATTTTTGATACAACTTCGTTAATAGTGCAGTGAAATCATTGGAGAAGAACTGCAGCAGACTAATCACTCTTGAATATTCCATCCGGGTAGGTCCCAGAATCGCCAATGTGCCTACTTGTTCATTCCCTACAGAATAAGTTGCTGTAATTAAACTGCAATCTTTAAGGATAATGTTCTTATTTTCTCTTCCTATCGAAACATGTATACCGGAAGGGTTTTGTGTAATAATTTCATAAATACCTTTTTCCTGTTCAATCATCGATAGCAAAGACGTTATCTTATCGATATCATGGAATTCCGGCTGCTTAAGCATGTTCGTTTTTCCACCGAAAAACAATTTTTCAGATATAGTACCTGAAAAACTATCGGCAAGGGACGAAACCAGTTCGCCGTAGCTATGAATGTGCTGACGTAATAGCATAGCCACTTCTTTATATATTTTGTCCTTCAATTCAATCAGCGGAACACCTACAAGCCGTTCATTTAAAATATTCGCCACTTTCTCCAGCTCATTTATATCAAATGACGGCGGCAAGGAAAACATTTTGTTTTCAACATGACCAGTATCCGTTACGATAATCGCTATCGCTGCTTCTTGATTTATCGGGATTATCTGAATCTTACGCAGCTTATGCTCATGAACTTTCGGTCCAAGAACAATCGATGTGTAATTGGTTAATTCAGACAAAATATTAGCAGAATTCTTAATGATATTCTCCAGCTCATAAATCCGTTCTGCAAACACCGATTTAAGCATTAATCTGTCATCTTTGTTCAATGCTTGTGGTGAAAGCAAATGGTCTACATAATACCGATACCCTTTTTCCGAAGGTACCCTGCCTGAAGAAGTATGAGTTTTTTCTAAAAAGCCCAAGTCCTCTAAATCAGACATTTCATTACGGATCGTTGCCGAGCTAAAGGTAATTCCCTCTTTTTTCGACAAACTTCTAGAACCAACCGGCTGAGCATTACTGATAAAATCATCAATGATGATTTGTAATACTAATAATTGACGATCAGTTAGCATCTTTGATCACCTCTGTTAGCACTCTGTCTTAGCGAGTGCTAATATATTAATAAATTATCAAAAGCCGTCAATGATGTCAACGATTGTAGCTCTATTTCTAAGAAATTTTTACATTTAACTATTTAAAAACGCTTGGAAAACTTCATTTCCCAGCAGCTTTCCCTTTTCCGTTAAGCGGATAAAATCATTTTCCTGCACTAATAAGCCGTGTCGAGTCTGCTCTTCGATTGGTTTCGCGAAAACTTCAGTCATTTCTACAAAAAATTTATCTTTAAAGTGCTGCATAGAAACACCGGCAGTCTTTCGCAATCCGAGAAACATTTCTTCTTCCATCTTTTCGTTAAGAGGGACAACATGCGTTTCTAGAACAGGCAGTTCATTGGCTTGAAGCGGGGTCATATACTTTTTCACTGGTCCATGGTTCGCAATTCGGTTTCCGCCAGTATAGCCGTGGGCACCGGCTCCAATTCCGTAATACTCCTCATTGTTCCAATACGTTAAGTTATGCCGACTTTCAAAACCTGTCCGAGCAAAATTACTGATTTCATATTGATGCAAATTATGCTTTTCCATCGTTTCCATCAGTTTTTCATACATACTCGCTTCGAGATCTTGAGGCGGTAAATGTAGTTTCCCCTTTTGCATGAGATTATAAAAAACAGTTTTTGGCTCAACAATTAAGGAATAGCTCGAATAATGCGGAAGATCAAGCGCCAACGCCTTATCAAGTGTGTCAGTAAAATCTTCCATCGTTTGACCAGGCAGTCCGTATATTAAATCAATACTAATATTTGTAAAACCGACAGACTGAGCTTTTTCAATCGTTTCATAGACATCCGCTGCACGATGTGTCCGGCCAATTCTTTTTAATAAATCATCCGTGAAGCTTTGGACACCAAAACTTAACCGATTCACGCCCGATTGATAGAGAATTTCAAGCTTTTCCCGTGACAATTCTCCAGGATTGGCTTCAAACGTATATTCCCCGTCTTTTTTCAACGTGAAAGTTTCCGTAATAGAGTCACATAAATACTGAAGTTGAGTTTCATTTAACGAAGTAGGCGTGCCGCCGCCGACAAAAATCGTTTCCAATTCAGGTGCACTAGGATACGTTTTTACTTGAAGCTGCATTTCCTTTTTCATCATCTTCAAATACTCATCAACTGGCTGACCTTGCAAGAAAACTTTATTAAAATCACAATAGTGACAAATATGTTCACAGAATGGGATATGGATATATGCGCTTTGAATCAATTTGTTCACAACCTTTTAAGATGGAAAAAGAGGCTAGATGCACAAGCGCCTACCCCCTTTTTTCAACGTTCATTTATTTTTTCGGAGTCGTATCGTCCATTTTCAGTACGGCCATAAATGCTTCTTGCGGCACTTCAACTGAACCGACTTGCTTCATCCGTTTTTTACCTGCTTTTTGCTTTTCAAGCAATTTACGTTTACGCGAAATATCGCCGCCGTAACACTTTGCCAAAACGTTTTTACGCATTGCGCTAATGCTCGAACGTGCAACAATCTTTTGCCCAATCGCCGCTTGAATAGGTACTTCAAATTGCTGTCTTGGAATTAGTTTTTTCAATTTCTCAACAATCAGCTTACCGCGTTCATATGAAAAGTCAGTATGCACGATAAAGCTCAATGCATCAACCGTTTCCGAATTCAGAAGAATATCCATTTTGACTAGTTTCGACGGTCTGTAACCAATCAACTCATAGTCAAATGATGCGTACCCTCTTGTATTGGATTTCAATTGATCAAAGAAATCATAGACAATTTCTGAAAGTGGAATTTCATATACGATGCTGACCCGATTTTCATCCATGTACTCCATATTGACGAAGTTCCCACGTTTCTTTTGGCCCAGCTCCATAATCGTTCCAACGAACTCATTAGGCGCCATCATTGTTGCTTTTACATACGGTTCTTCAACCCGTTCAATCTTCTGAGCTTCAGGCATATTAGCCGGATTATCTACTTTTAATTCTGTACCATCTGTCAGAATAACATCATAGATAACACTTGGTGCAGTAGTAATCAAATCAATGTTAAATTCACGTTCAATTCGTTCTTGCACAATTTCCATATGAAGAAGGCCAAGGAATCCACAACGGAAACCAAAACCAAGTGCCTGTGATGATTCTGCTTCAAATTGAAGCGCAGCATCATTAAGCTCTAATTTTTCAAGAGCATCACGTAAATCATTGAATTTAGATGCATCGATTGGGTACAATCCGCAATAAACCATCGGATTCAATCTACGGTAACCCGGCAATGCTTCAGTAGCACTGTTTTTAGCACCAGTAATCGTATCCCCAACGCGAGTATCCCCAACGTTTTTAATTGCTCCGGTTAAAAAGCCAACGTCGCCCACAGTCAGTTCATCACGAAGCTCAACCTTCGGCGTCAATGCACCGATTTCGATAACTTCGAATTCCTTGCCTGTAGCCATCATTTTAATTTTATCACCCGGCTTAATCGTCCCATCGAATACACGGATATAGGCAACTACCCCGCGATAGGCATCATAAATAGAATCAAAAATCAAAGCTTTCAAAGGTGCATCAGGATCACCCAGAGGCGGTGGAACAAGTTCCACAACCTGTTCAAGAATTTCTTCAATTCCAATACCTGCTTTTGCAGAAGCAAGAACAGCATCTGATGCATCCAAACCGATAACGTCTTCAATCTCTTGACGAACTCGTTCAGGTTCTGCACTCGGAAGATCAATTTTATTGATAACTGGAATGATTTCAAGGTTATTATCAAGAGCTAAATAAACATTCGCTAATGTTTGAGCCTCAATACCCTGAGCCGCATCCACAACAAGAACAGCACCTTCACAAGCTGCAAGGCTCCGTGAAACTTCATACGTAAAATCGACATGTCCAGGTGTATCAATCAGATGGAAGGTATATTCCTCGCCATCCTTTGCGTTATATTTCAGTTGCACAGCATTCAATTTAATCGTAATTCCGCGTTCACGCTCAAGATCCATCGAATCCAACAGCTGGCTCTTCATTTCACGCTGAGCCAATGCGTTCGTCTTTTCCAAAATCCGATCCGCCAAGGTAGATTTACCATGGTCAATATGCGCAATAATGGAAAAGTTACGAATTCTCGATTGTCTCGCCAATTTCTCTTCTCTATTCATACAATCACTCCTACTTATCGACACAATACACTATTTTTCATTATATCAGTACAGTATATAAGATTCAATTAAAAACGGTGCATTTACTAGAATATACAACTTCCCCACAACCACTACCTCTCTCTAGTGATTCGAATGAACTTTGCTAGCAGGGGTGAAGTTTTCTCTATTAGGAGGCAGAGGGAGGGCCGAATCAGCTTCCCTTTCCAGCTTTTATAGCGACTACTCATCAAGGTATCAGGCCAAACTTGTGGGTTTTATTTATTTTCGTAATCTCTAGCGGCGGATCCTACTATTGATTTACGGTAGGGCCAAATCTTTCTTCATATGGGCTGAATCATCCCGAGAATGGGCCGAATGTTTTCTCGTTTGGGCCGAATGTTTTCTCGTTTGGGCCGAATCAGCTTCCCTTTCCAGCTTTCTTGGCATCTACTCATCAAGGTATCAGCCCAAACCAGGTTGGTTTTTATAAAAAGGGTAACTTTAAGCGGTTTTTTGCATAGACAGCGGCAATCGCTAGAACTGAACCAACCTTCCGTTCCATCTGTCTCTTTCTATCTCATCTTTTTTTAAACAAAAAAATTCCCGCCAACCTTATTTTAGGTTGTTGACGGGCTGTTTTCGTATTTATGTGCCGGAAATGAGACCGATGAGTTTCTCAAATCCGAGAGAAACTGTGGTTGATAGCTTTTTGCCTATTGAGGAGAAGAAGTTATAGGCACCTAGTTCTTCAATTTTTTGTTTCTTTTTTTCAATATCATGGCTGGTTACAGTTTGACCTAGGATTTCTCCTTCGCTTGTTGATTCGACTGAAAAGGCACTGGATAATGAGGGGTCGTCGTAGCCTTTCATGTTTTTCATGCCTTGATTAGCAAATTGCATACCGAGCAACACGCCAAAAAACAGGAGTAAAACAGCAAATGTACAGATTACGCTAAATCGGAACATGCCTACCCTTCTTTCCTTTATTCAGAAGACGTTTCAGCTGGTTTACTAACTTCTTGAGCATTCCAGTAGATTTCACTAAAGACATCGGCAAATGCATCGGTTGTTAGAAACATTTCCTCGAAAGTATTATCCACCCCGCCAATCTCAATCAACATAGCGTTTCCAGACAAATCTTGATTGTAGATTCCATTTTGCCCTGATTTCTTTTGTAGACTGATTCCCCACGAAAGACCAGGATATTTTTTTTCCATCGCTTTATGCATTTTCCCAGCTAATTCCGCATTCTTTTCGTAATTCGTATTCTTTCCTCCAATGACAAACGCTATACGTGCATACGTTTTTCCGTTAATCACACGCGTTGTGTCTTTTTTACGTTTTGAATCCCGGTGAATGTCGATCAAATATTGGATATCCTGGTTTGCTGCCATTGCCGTCTTTACAGCAGTTCGTGATTCCAAATAAGATTTTCCATAGGTTAGCCCTTTTTTATTCATTTGCCCCTGAATATCTGTTTTATTTAAGGATGCCCCAATCCCTTTTTCCTCAAGATCCTTTTGAAGCTGGGCGCCTAGCTTGGTCACATTGATTTTGGAATGGTAAGCTTGATTCGGATTCGTGACACCTTTTAAGTAAGGTAAATACGATTCTCGATTATGTGTGTGATAAATCTCAACCACTTTTCTGCCTTCGGTTGTCAGACTTGGCTGCTTGGAAGGTGTTTGATCCGGTTCTGCAATGGTGTCGACATTCTGTAGAGCAGCTTCCCTTTCTTCATTTAATACATCAAGAGGCGGTGCAGATTCATAAGGCATGTTCGTATAATTCGCATCTTTACCGGCGACAAGAATTTGATTATCAAAAATCGAAAAACCAGGCAGCTCCCTTCCCAGCAAGCTTCGTGGATCATCAAGTGAAATATTGGTTGAAGCTTTAAGGATTTGTTTACCGAGTCCCGTATCAGCTTGTCCACCTGGAAGTGCGTGATTAAAATAGTGATTTTCATTGGCGATTAACGAAAATAAAACCTTGCCGGAAAATTGGTTGGTTACAGTATTCACTGATTCTGATGAAAGACGATATTCTGGACGTAAGGACGTTAACAGACCACTGACTGCAAAAAACAGCAGAAGTGTAGCTAGAATGGCAAGAAGCCCTTTTATAATGGTTGATATATGGATGACGGCGACGAAATCTGCAGGCCGGTTTCTTTTCATTCCTTCCACCCTTTCAGTAACTTGTCTAGTAATTCATATGACTTTACTAGAAAGAGTAGAACCCAAAATCACAAACTCAACGTGTATAGTAACCGGTATTTTCCTGATTAACTGCATCGTGTAATGCCGCGTTTATCCCATTTGCCAATAGATTAGCCATATCTTCAACAAACACATCCACTTCCTTGGGCGTGACCATTAAATTATGACCGATTGGTGATAACACTTCATAGATCAGCTTCTTTTTTTCATCGTCTGCCAGCGTTCCAACAATGCCCATAAAGGTTTGTCGATGCTGCTCATCAGGCAAATCCTCTTCTGCTAATTTTTTTCGTTTACCGAGTGTAAATCCTGCAGGGGTCAAGGCTCTTGACGGACTTTGACTAGCTTTCATTTCACTGCCAAAATGTTTAAGAATATAATCAATGGTGTCACTTGTAATAGAGACGGCATCCACCACCGTTGGAACACCTATCGCAATAACTGGAACCCCTAGTGTTTCTTGACTTAATTCCTTCCGTTTATTACCCACACCTGAACCAGGATGAATTCCAGTATCAGTAATCTGAATGGTCGAGTTGACTCGATCGATAGATGCCGCTGCCAATGCATCAATGACTAAGACAAAATCCGGCTTACTCTTTTCAATCACTCCTTTAATAATATCGCTGGTCTCTATCCCCGTAATGCCCATTACACCAGGAGCAATGCCGCTAACAGGCCGATACCCTTCTTTCACCGATTCTGGCTGCAACTCAAACAAATGTCTGGTGATAACCAAGTTTTCAACCACAGCTGGACCTAAGGCATCAGGAGTGACATTCCAATTACCAAGCCCCACTACTAAACAACTACTCGCTTTTTCCACTTGCACCTCTTTTAAGAAATTGGCTAGTTCTTGGGCGAACACCTTTTCAACAACCATTTGAAGATCTGTATCCTGTTGACGAATTCCCTGAACTTCTAAAGTAAGATACCTTCCCGCTTTTTTCCCAACTACTTCTTCTCCGTCCTTATCTATTTCAACTAAACTAATTTTTAAGTCATCAACATTCCGTTCTTTGATTACGACACCGTTTAAATGCGAAATATTATCTTCCCCAGCTACCCCTTTTTCACCAAGTACTAACTCTCTTGCTTCAATGGCTAAGTCGGTCCGAACCCCGTAATTCCGTAAATCTAGTTTTTTTTCCACCGCTGCTCACACCTCACATAAAATAGTTGCAATTGTTTTTCTTTAACATTTTGCCGATATTTCTTTTTTATTATTCATAACTCTGGTACAATACCTTTAACGAGATATAGCTTAGATGAGACATAATTCTTTTCGATTCTGATTCAGATATTGCATTATATAACAGTGTCTGATAAAATATAATTTGTGCTATTTAGTATAGATTTGAAAAGTCGGGACCATTTAATCTCGATTTCTATGTAGGAGGTGAACGGAATGCCAAACATTAAATCTGCTATCAAACGCGTGAAAACTAACGATTCACGTCGTCTACGTAACGCAAATGTTAAATCTAATGTTCGTACATCTGTTAAAGTTGCTGAAACTGCATTGGCTGGCGACAACGCTGCTACTGCTAAAGAAGCTTTATTAACAGCTGCTAAGAAATTAGACAAAGCTGCATCTAAAGGACTTATCCATAAAAATGCGGCAGCCCGTAAAAAATCTCGTTTAACTAAGAGACTTAATTCATTAAACGCTTAATTTTTAATGAGTTCAAATTAACGATCCATTCGGGTCGTTTTTTTTGTATGCAAAAAGGCGTTGGAACACTTCCAACGCCTCTTTTTTATGTCTTTATCTCATTTTCATCAACAATAATTCAAGTGCAATTGCTTTTTCAATTTGACCCGTTTTCATCTTGTAATCCGCTTCCGCAAGATCATTAATAATCGCTAACAGTTCACGTTCATCGAATTTCCCATTTTTCTGAAAGGCCAGTTTCACTCGATAAGGATGTATTTTTAAGGCAGAGGCAATTTTTTGCTGACTATAGCCTTGCTTTGAAAGTCCCTTCACCTGGTACATTAAACGGACTTGACTAGCAATGACACCCAAAATCTTAATCGGTTCTTCATTCTGCCGCAACAATTCATGATAAATAGTCAAAGCAGGTTCGATGTTACGCTGTAAAAGATGATCAACCAGTGTAAAAACATTCTGCTCAAGCGATTTTGCCACAAGCTTTTCAACTGTTTCTACATCAATTGTTCGTTCTTCCTCCACATACAAAATCATCTTATCCATTTCATTTGCCAGCATCATTAAGTTAGTCCCTGCAAGCTCAAGTAACATTTCAATTGCAGAATCATCCATTTCAACTTGTGCTGCAGCGGCTCTTTCTCTAGTCCAGGTCTTCAAGTCGTGTTCCGAAAGCTTCTTTGCCTCAAAAAGAGCTGCATTCCGTTTTAATTCCTTCGTTATCTTTTTCCGTTCATCCAACTTTTCATACGGAGCGACTAAAACAATAATAGAAAAAGGAGCAGGATCAGCCAAATATTGTTCAAGTTTTTTTACGTTATGCTCTACTTTTGACTTATTTTTCTCCGCAGTTAAAAAAAATGGATTCATCAAGAATACCAAACGCCGCTCCCCAATAAACGGCATCGTTTCCGCATCTTCCAAAGCCGTTTCAATTGGGGTCTCTTCCAAATCAAATTGAGCAAAATTAAAATCCAACTCATCTTCGCTCAATGCATGCTCAATTAATAGCTGCTTCGTCTCATTGATTAAATAACTCTCATTGCCAAGCAACAAATAAACAGGGGCAAACTGTTTTCTCTTTATATCTTTCCAAACATCCAATACCAAAATAATTCCGCCTCTTTTTATGTATTCTTATCCCTTTATGGTATAGATGCAAAAGCGATTTGACAACCCTTTAAGTAAGAATAAAAAACGGCAGAATAAGGGAATCGGTCAGCATTGGCACCGATTCCCAATCTATATGAACGCTGTAAGCAAGTCCCTAGGTTTAACTTCCTAAACAGCGGTTATAGTACCGAACATGGACCGACAGTCGACTGACTGAAATAATGTTCTTTTTAGATTGGAACGGTGCGCCGTACAATTATTTTAGCCCCGTACGTCCAAAGTATTTGTGTTAACTCTTGGGAACAAAAAAAGCTGGTCGAATTGGTAAGTTTCAACATATTTTTACAGGCAGTGGTTTGGGAGCGGTAGATTTTTTTCTAGGTATCGCTTATACTATTAAGTGAAATAGGAGGGGTATATTATGAATGAATTTGAAAAAAATGTACAAACAAAGCGGAATGACGTTGGCGACTCAGCAGTAGGCTTTATTGCTTCTTTCGTATTTTTTGCACTCTTGTTCACGATTGCTGTTGCTGTACAAGTAATTGGCTCTTAATTAGTCGTATACATAGACTAAAAAATACGACCTGCTTGATAAGTTGACTGGGATAAACTTTCTAGCTTGGAGGCTGCAGATGCAGTCTCTTTTATTTTTCTCGTTTCTGATACTGACATCCTATGGCAGTTGTGTTGAAAAGGTTCCAGTACTTTTTTTAAAACGATACGTAATTGCCCCATGGCTGTCAGTGCGAAATATTTTCACACCGTTCTTATTAAAGACATCAATGACCTCCTGGTGGGGATGACCATAGCGATTATTCTTTCCAGCTGATATAACACCCACTTTAGGCAATATTGTTGCCACCAATTCTTCTGAAGATGCCGTCTTACTTCCATGATGACCCGCTTTCAGAACATCTGCCCGAAGCGTTGGATAGGTAGCAACAAGCTCCGGTTCTCCCTCCATGCCAAAATCTCCTGTAAACAACCATGTTAATCCACCCATTTTTGCATACAAGACAATCGAAGCATCATTGGTATTCTCTTCTTTCTTATACGGATGAAGCACATGAAAATTCACCCCGCCAGCTTCCCATTTATCTCCCCGCTGAAGCGTCTGAATGGGAATACCTTTTAATTTCGCTACTTCCACAAAGTCCTTATCCATATAATCACTTTCACTTTCTCTCCCGATTACAATACTTTTCACAGGTATATGTTGAAGAACCTCCTTCGCACTTCCAATATGATCCGCATCTGGATGGGTCAAAATTAACTTATCAAGATGATGAATGCCTTTACTTTTTAACAATGGAATAATTATATCTTCAGCTGTATTATACGTTTTACGCCGCTCCATCCACGCTTCCTGGTTAAATTCAATACTGCCTCCAGTATCAATTAAGTAATTACCACGGTTATAGGGAAGTTTAATAAAGATACAATCACCTTGACCAATATCCACAAACAGAATTTCACCAAATGGTGATAACTTTTGAATATTGTATTGGAAGACGAGGAGTGAAATAAGTAAGTACCGAGCTGTTTTACTGTACTTTGACTCTGTATCCCAACAGATGAACAACCCAAAAACCGCGACTACAAGAAGCAGTAAAACCCAAAAAGCTGGCTTTCCGAATGTCACGGAAGCAAGCGGAATATGGACAACCAGATCTGCTATTCGATTGCACAGCAAAAATGTACCGTTTAACATATACAAGAAAGGGTCAGCAAGCGCCGTCGACACTAAATGTAATAAGAGTACAACGATCGAAAATGGCAGCAAAATGCTTGAATAGATGGGGACAAATAAAACGTTCAGAAAGATCCCAAGCAGCGATACCTCATAAAAATAATAAAGGAGGATGGGTAATGCAGCCAACTGACAAATCACACTAATCACTAGCAGCTGCATAAGCTTATTCGAATAGCGTTGAATCACACCGCCTGACATGATAATAGAAAAAGCTACGGAAAAAGAAAGCTCAAAACCAATGTTATAAAGAAAGTTAGGGTTATATAAAAGGAGGAGTAAGTAGATCGACGCGATGATTTCACCTGCAGATAGACGTTTTTTACTAAGTGAAGCAGCAAAAAACAGCATGGCCATAAAACACGATCTAAGAACAGAGGGACTTGCACCCGAAAGAATGATATAAATAGGCAGAAGTAAGAGCATACTGAGCGTCATCCGCTCTCGAGTCACCCCTATACGGATACCCAGATAAAATATAAATCCAGCAAGGAAACTGACATGAAGCCCGGAAATAGCGAGCAGATGCACAAGGCCCAGTCGCTGATAGGTAACCAACTCATCTTCATCAATCCACCTCTGGTCACCAAATAACAAGGCGTTCACAAATCCACTTGATTCTTTTGGAAAATGATCATTCACATAAAAAACAGCCTCACTTCTAAAATCACGAATGCTCTGTACAAACGTTTGTTTTTCCACACTGCATGTAGGTAACGAAAGCGTGTCAGCTTTAAAAATCCAAAAAATCGAGTGTAATTCGAGGTATCGATTATAATTAAACCCATTTGGATTACGTCTTCCCTCCGGTTCAGCAAGACTTCCCGATATTGGACAGGAGACTCCGATTTTTAAACCAGTTTGCAGCTGAACTTTCTCTTGTTCCGACTTAATTTTATATTGCAGCATCAGCTGTTCACCTGCTACGGTATCGACCTTTCCCCTTAAGATATTTCCATCAATATCAGGCAGTTCTGTAAAATAAATAATCTGCTGTGTCTCAGCTCCTGTGAATGTCGTAACATTTCGATGATTATTCCAAGAAGCAACTAGTACGAAAATGATAAAAATGAGGAAATAATAGAAGAGATGCTTCGTTCGTTGAGTAAAAAGGAGGAAAAGAAAATAGAGGACGATACATGTAATAGACTTCCAGCCTGGAAAAGAGATTACCGCCACGCCTAACGTGGCGGAAAATGCAGCTATAGTAAGCGATTTGGCCATTTAGACCTCCTATCTTATTCGTGAGAAAATAACTGTTCTGCTTGCTCTTTAAGGGCATTAATTTTCTCTTGATCCCCTTTTTCCGCGAGTTCTTCCAGCAATTGATGAATAAAATCCTGTTTTTCTTCACGTTGAAGATCAATAATATTTTTCGTATGCACTTGTTTGACTTTAACGCCTGCCTGAGCAAATAATTCCATTGCATAAGGATGATTTTTATAATCAACAGCGTAATAAACAGCCTTAACCCCTGCTTGAATTAACGACTTACAACACTGCAAACACGGGAAGTGAGTTACATAAATCGTTGAACCTTCCGTCGGGACACCAAACTTAGCACATTGGATAATCGCATTCATCTCGGCATGAATCGTCCGGACACAATGATTGTCGATTACATAGCAGCCATCATCGATACAATGTGTACCACCGGCAATAGACCCGTTATAGCCTCCAGCAATAATTCGGTTATCCCTTACAATCGTTGCCCCTACCGTCAAACGTGTACATGTGCTTCGTAATGCTAATAAATGGCTTTGCGCCATGAAATATTGGTCCCAGCTAATTCGGTTCATGTTGTTCTCCCCTTTACAAAGTAAACTGATTTTCCTCCATTTTACCTTGTCCCTTCTCTTTTGGGTAGAGCAGTTACTTAATCGTAATCGAATCCTGCAGCTTTTCAAAGGTCTTGTCCCCAATACCAGAAACCTTTTTTAAATCTTCTATTGATTGAAAAGGACTTTTTTCTCGGTATTCTATAATCGCAGCTGCCTTAGAAGGACCCACTCCTGTCAAGGTCATGAGCTCGGTTTCTGTTGCAGTGTTTAGATTGATCATACCACCATCCTTATCTCCCCCTGCCGGTCCGCTTACTGTAGCTGCAGCATCCTGTGGGAGAGTCTCTGTTTCCTCGCCAACTTTCGGTACATAAATCACCATCTGATCCTTGACCAACTGAGCAAGATTCACCTTATCTCGATCTGCATCAGGATGAAATCCCCCAGCATCATCAATTAAATCGATTACCCTATCTCCTTCATCAGCAATAAAGACACCTGGCAACTCTACGGCTCCTTTGACATCAATTTTAATAATTAATGGTTTAACTTCCTCAGCTGGACTTTCCACTTGCTCCACTACAGGACTTGCCGCAAAAAGCGGTTCCTCTGTAATAGAAGGATCTGATTGTTGGTAGAAGAAATAACCCGTAACAGCAGCCAAACCTGCTACAATGCCAGCAATGACTTTCTTATTTTGTAAAATATCCATCTCTTAACCTCCATAGATATAACATAATTACAGCATTTGTTTCATATTTTTAGGTGAAGTACCGCTGAACTGAAAGGGGTGGAAAGCTTGAAAATTGGAGTAATCGGAACAGGGAATATGGGGTCAATTTTACTCGAGGCTTTTCTTGAAGCTGATTTAGTGGAAGAAAAAGATATTTGGGTCACCAATCGAACACCTAAAAAGGCTCTAGCCTTACAGAATAAATATCCAGACATACATGTTACCTACACAGCAGAGGAACTCGCCCAAACCGCAGACTTACTTTTCATTTGTGTAAAACCATTAGATTCAAATAGCGTCCTCACAGGAATTAAGCCTTACTTAACACAGAAAAAATGCATCGTCAGCATTACCAGTCCAATATCTGTTAAACAGCTAGAATCACAAATATCCTGTTCCTGCGCTCGTTTTATACCCAGCATCACAAATCGTGCACTGTCCGGCGTATCATTACTAAGCTTCGGTGAATCGTGCAGTACAGAATGGGAGCAAACAATTACTGAATTAGCACAAGGAATCTCAACACCTGTACTCATCGAAAACGAGGTAACGCGCGCAGCATCTGATATTGTTAGCTGCGGACCAGCCTTTATCAGCTTCCTCGCCCAAGCATTCATAGACGGAGCCGTTCAAACAACACCGATCGATAAAAAAACAGCCACACTGCTTACAGAAAAAATGCTGATTGGAATGGGGGACTTACTGCAGAAAGGAATCTACACACTCCCTGCGCTGCAAGAAAAGGTCTGTGTCAAAGGCGGAATAACCGGTGAAGGAATAAAAGTACTCGAAGCACAAACAGGGGACATGTTCAATCAACTATTCGAAGCTACCCAGGAGAAGTTTGCAGAAGACCTTGAGGAAATTGAAAAACAATTCGACCTCAAGTACTAATAAAGATTCGCAAGTAAAGGCAGAAATTCCTGCCTCCACTTGCGAATTTTTTTAATAAATTTTTAGGTTACCTCAGCTGTCCTTAGATTTTCTTGGGGGGTATTTCTCTTGTTTTCGCCGTTAATCCCGTCTGGCAAGTTCATATTCCGTCTGAAAGACAGGTATTCCCGTCTAGGCACTATTTTCAGGCCAAAAATACCCAGCGGGGTATGGTAGTTTTGATCTTTTTGAAAATGTGTCGCCATTAGTTGTTGCCCTCCACTTTGAAAAGGTCTCTCTGATTAAAAGTCCACTTTAATTACATTTTTTTAAAAACCCAGCTGATCTTGAATTTTCTTGGGGGGTATTTCTCCTGTTTTCGCCGTTAATCCCGTTTGGCAAGCTCATATTCCCGTCTGAGGATTGCTTATTCCCGTCTAGACTTGAGCTATTCCCGTCTGAGAGATAGGTATTCCCGTCTAGGCACTATTTTCAGGCCAAAAATACCCAGCGGGGTATGCGAGTTTTGATCTTTTTGAAAATGTGTCGCCATTTGTTGATTTTTCTTCCGTGTCCCATCTAGGATATTTAATCCCAACCAAAAAAGGTTTTCTCATCTAGCAAAGCGAACTAGTTTAAAAGGATTAATTCGGGTATGGAGGAATGGTTATGTGGGTATTTTTAAGCGTGACCGGGGGCTGGGCTGCTTTTAGCTTTGCCTAGTCTTATTTATGGTTCAAGAAAGCCGTCTGATGATACCGAGATAGAGATGGATACGTTGAGCAATGAGAAAACTCCACAAAAAAAGGGCTGAATAGTTTCCTATTCGGCCCTTTTTGCTTAATTTATTTTTTTCTTGAGACAAATAGAATGCGCTCGGTTTCTGCATGAATCGGTTCATCCTCAAGATCAGATAGAAGTTCAAGCACCTCAAAACCGGCTGCTTCTAGTAAGGCGCGGTAATGTGAGTGTTGATAGGTCCGTTGATAATGGAATTCATCAAAACGGTCGTACATCCCGCTTTCCTCATCACGAATGAAAAAGCTGAGTTCATGTTCAACACTGTGTTCGGCTTCACCAGGGAAGCATTCCCAAATATACGATACGTCTTCATCTGATAAGGCAAAGGTTTGATTGGCAAAGACCTTTTCCATTTTGTAAACAGAGTGGACATCGAAGAGGAATAGTCCGTCTTCGCGGAGATGGGTATAAACTCCAGCAAACGTTTTGGAGATATCCTCTTCTTCGCGAAGGTAGTTAAGCGAATCACAAAATAATGTGACTGTGTCATAGGTGCCTAGGCCTTCAAGTTCAGCCATGTTCTGCTGAAAGAATGAGAGGGAAAGTCCCGCATTAGCAGCCTTGTCATTTGCCATTGAAAGCATTTCTTCAGACAAGTCTACCCCAGCAACGGTAAAGCCGTGCTTTGCAAGTTCAACAGTGAATTCTCCCGTCCCACAGGCCAAGTCGAGCACGTGTTTGCCATCGACGTTATATTGCTCCATTTTTGCAAGTAGCAATTCGAGCCACTTCTCATATGGAGCATCCTTCATCAAGTCATCGTAGACATAGGCAAACCGTTCATAACTCATAAATTCATGTCACTCAAATCTTCTATTGGTGCGTCGCCCCAAAGGCGTTCAAGCTTATAATAGCCTCTTTCATCACGGTGGAATACATGAGCAATAACATCGCCAAGGTCAACAAGGATCCATTTCGCTTCATCAAAGCCTTCCATCCGTTTAACTGTAACGCCGTTTTCTTCAGCCTTACTTTTCAGTTCGCGGGCAATTGCCTGCACTTGTTTATCGGAGTTACCGTGACAGATTAAGAAATAATCAGATATCAACGAAATCCCCTTCATATTTAGTACAACAATTTCCTCAGCACGTTTATCATCAGCAGCTTTTACTGCGGTTACAAGTAGTTCACGTTCAGTCATTCAATCTTCTCCTTAGTCTTCATGATTAAATCGTTATAAGAATGGAATGTATCAGGATAGACAGCCTGTTTCTTTTTCATTAGAAAAACGATCGTGTTACGCATGGCTTCAATAACTGCTTGGTTTAGGCTAATTTTAGCTGTTTCTCGTACTTCTTCAACCCCGGGAAACAATCGGCCAGGCTCAATATAGTCAGCCAAGTAAATAATCTTATCAAGCAGTGTCATACCGACTCTGCCTGAAGTATGGTAACGAATAGCATCTAGAATCTCCGTATTGGTTATTCCGGCTTCTTTTTCCACAAGGTAGGCTCCGACCGGCGCATGCCAAAGCTCGCTATGAAAATCGAGCAGTGTTGAAGCCATACCTTGTGAAACGATGATTTCGCGCATTTCCTCTTTAGGACGAAATTTAGCATAATCATGGAAAATGGCAGCAAGCTCTGCCTTTTTAACATCTGCGCCGTAACGATTTGCTAATTCAATCGCTGATTCAGTCACGCCAAGCGTATGCTGATAACGACGCTCAGTCAATTGTTTTTCCACCAATTCCAAAGCTACCTCACGATTCATACAAACCATTCTCCTTTATATACTCCCGCACATTGTCCGGAAGCAGATATTTGGTGGTCTGGCCCGCTTTGATCCGTTTCCTAATCATCGATGAAGATAAATGCAATTCAGGCATCTCTACCATCGTAATCGGATAGCGGGTCGATTCCTCATACCCTGGCCGTTTGACTCCCACAAAGGAAATCAATGTCATCAATTCATCGACGCCGTGCCAGTTAGGCAAATATGCAATCATATCTGCACCAATGATAAAATAAAATTCGACCTCAGGCTCGCGATGTTTTAATAGTTTTACCGTATCGAGGGTGAATGATGTCCCTTCACGCTCAATTTCTATATCTTCTACAAAAAAGCCCGGATGACCACTAATGGCATTTTCCAGCATTGACAGCCTGTCCAAATTGGAGACCTGCTGTGTCTTCTGTTTATGCGGAGGAACATGATTGGGCATGAACCTAATTTCATCGAGGTTTAATGCATCCAGGACTTCATTCGCAACGATTAGATGGCCGATATGGGGCGGATCAAACGTCCCCCCTAGGATACCTACCCTTTTCATAGGCAACTCCTTATGGTAATTTAATTTGTTTATTTTCTTTTGATTCTTTATATAAAACGACCGTTAGACCGATTAACTGAACCAATTCAGCCTTAGCTCCCTTAGCGAGTGCTATAGCAACCTCTTTTTTATCATCTTCGCAGTTGTTCAAAATGCTGACTTTCAATAATTCGCGAGCTTCCAGCGCTTCACGAATTTGTTTGATTAAGTTGTCATTAACGCCGCCTTTTCCTACTTGGAAAATTGCATTTAAATCATGAGCATTTGCTCGTAAAAACCGTTTTTGTTTACCAGTTAACATGTGGAGCCTCCTAATTTGTTCAAAACAATTTCTTTCATTCTTTGTGTATCCGGGAATATTCCCGTCCACAACTGAAAAGCAAGCGCAGCTTGATTAACTAACATATCAACGCCGTTCTGTATTTCAGCGCCATTCGCTTTCGCTTGTATCAATAATTGGGTTTCGAGCGGGTTGTAAATAACATCACTAACAAAGGCATCATGCCTCAAACGTTTGCTGTCCAGCGGCATCGCATTCGTATCAGGGCTCATTCCAGATGAAGTCGTCTGAATGATTAAATCATATTCACCCAGGGACTGCTCCGCTTCTGACATTGTTAGAGCAGATGATTGTTTGGGATAAGGACAGTCAGCAATCAGCAATTCAGCACGAGCAAGCGTCCGATTAGCGATATCCACATTCGATACCCCTTCTTTCACCAACGTAAAATAAATGGCTCTTGCCGCTCCCCCTGCACCAATAATCAAGGTTTTTTTCGACGTTAACTCGATCCCTATTCTCTCAACGAGCGAGCGATAAAAGCCTTCACCATCTGTATTATACCCTATATATCGCCCATTCTTATAAATAACCGTATTAACAGCCCCAATTGCTCTTGCAAGATCGTCCACTTCATCAAGAAGCGGAATGATGGCCGTTTTATGAGGAACCGTGACATTAAACCCGGAAACTCCAACCGCCTTCAATCCTTTAATAGCATCCGGCAAGTTTTCTGACAGTACATGAAAATGATGATATCGGGCAGCAATGTTCTCAACCTGAAAGGCATCATTATGGATTGCAGGGGACATGGAGTGCGCAATGGGATCACCAATAACACCGTAAATATGTTCCATTTCCCTTACCATCTCCTTAAATTAATGATTTACGAAGAATGACATTTACACCCTTCGGCACATAAGCAGCAACCTTAGCGCCTGGTTCATTAACAGTTACCCAGCCTAGGCCGGAGAACACGATATCCATCTTACCTTCTTTAATTGAAAATTCATGGCGAACCATCGTAGGAAACTCGTCCATTTGGTCACGGCGCGGCGGATATAACATCTCACCAGCATGATTTTTATAAAGCTCATCTGCTTTTTCAAGCTTTGTCCGGTGAATCCCTAATTCATTCGAGATATAACAAGTTAATGAGCGTCTTCCACCTGCTAGATAATCAAGACGAGCCAGTCCACCGAAGAAAAGGGTTTGTTCTTCATTTAGTTGATAAACTTTCGGTTTAATCTCTTTTTTCGGCGTAATCAGCTTTAGATCACGCTTATCAACAAAGTGAGCCATTTGGTGATGATTAATGATACCTGGTGTGTCGATCAGGGCAGTCCCATCATCAAGCGGAATCTCAATGATATCAAGTGTTGTTCCAGGGAAGTGAGAAGTAGTAATAATATCAGCTTCTCCACTCACTTCTTTTATTAAGCGGTTGATGAATGTTGACTTACCAACATTCGTACAGCCTACCACATATACATCTTTGTTTTTACGGTAGTTCTCAATTGCTTCAGCGGCCTCAGAAACGCCATTGCCTTTTTCAGCACTAACCAGCAGCACATCAATCGGGTTTAATCCCAATTCTCTCGCTGATTGCTTCATCCAATGAATTAATCGATTATGTTTAATTGATTTAGGCAGTAAATCGACTTTATTACCAATCAACAATACATCATTATTTCCTGCAAAACGGTTTAATCCAGGCAGCCAGCTGCCATTGAAATCAAAAATATCAACGATTTTAACAATCAATGAATCCGTTTCGCCCACTTTGTTAAGAATCTTTAAAAAGTCATCATCGGTTAACGATACGTCTTGGACTTCATTATAATGTTTCAGTCTAAAGCAACGCTGACAAATAATTGACTCTTTTTCTAATGCCGATGCCGGAGCATAACCTAAACCTTTCGGATCTTCGGTCTGCACATGTACACCACAGCCAATACATAAAATTTCTTCTTGGTTGCTCAATTGTTGTCCTCCCATTCTATCATTCCTTTACGCTTTAAATAACGTAAAATCCTTCGTTCAATTCTACGATTCATTTTCGTCCAAAATCCGTCCGTTTTAGCCACAGGGACTACCAAAATCGTATGATACCCCCCTCGATTTCCACCGAGTATATCTGTCAACAGCTGGTCACCAATAACCACTGTTTCCTCACGATTAATTCCCATTGCAGCTGCAGCACGGTGAAAAGCACGGCGAAAAGGTTTTCGAGCTTCGAAAATAAACGGGATCTGAAGAGGGTCAGCGAAGGACTTAACTCTTATTTCCTTATTATTAGAAACGATTGTCACTAAAATTCCCTGCGCACGCATTTCTTCGAACCAAATAATCAGTTCCGGAGTCGCTAACGGCCTGTCCCACTCAACAAGCGTATTATCAAGATCCGTTATAATCCCTTTAATCCCTTTAGCCTTTAATTCCTCAGGCTTTATATCAAAAATGCTCTTTGCATGTTCACTTGGCATAAATTGTTTAAACATGGACTCACCTCTCAATATTTCCGAGTATTTATCGTCTTCCATCATATCCAATTTTTCATCATTATTCAAAGAAAGTCCGGAAAATTGTCGTATTCTCATTATGTAGTTTCATACCTTGATACGGTAATTAGACCCACCAGAATATCATTTTCAGCAAAATTTAATGATACCATAAATAGTTCTTAATAGGGAAAAAGTTTCGACAAAAATCTGCATTTCTGTTGTTGTGGATAACTTTATACACATTATCCACCCTGATTGATATAGAAAATTACCATTTATAAACAACTTAACCACAAGTTATCCACGGGTGGATGTGGATAACCGGAACGATTGTTCTCCAGGATTAATTCTGATACAGTAAAGATACAACAAAGGGAACGTACCAATATATGCGACACATACAAGAATATTCCATAAATATATGGAGGTGAATCGCCGCTAGCGGCAGTCAAAATGAATAAACTATCTGACGATTTGTTGATTGAATCCTATGTCAAGGCCCAGAAACTAAAGCTAAGCATTGACTTTATCAGCTTAATTGAGATCGAAATTCGGAGAAGGTCTTTAACACATAAAATCAATGTGGGTTTTTAACCCTTAAACCTGGCCTGATATAATCAGGCCGATTTTTTTTGCCTTTACCTTATATGCCCCAGCGTTTGTCCAAGCCGTACTTCAGCAGGAAGTTGTAAGTCCTGAAGCGGTTCAAATGTTCCTTTTTCAAATAAAAGCACGACCGTTGAACCAAAGCTGAAATAGGCCATCTCCTGACCCTTTTCCAGTTCCTTCGCTTCCTCCGTAATAACGATCGAATTGATAAACATCGCACCGACTTTCACGACGGCAAGATGTCCATATTGATGCTGTATTTCCGTAATGTTTCGGTAATTTTTCGAAAGCGGCGCTTGTCCGTACTTCATGCCCAAACGATTAACGGGATAAGATTTTTGCCCAAGTACCCATCGATTATTAACCGTGCCAGTCACCGGGGAATGAATGCGGTGGTAGTGGCTCGGACTTAAATAAAGCACCATATATGTACCGCCAAGATACTTAGACAATGCCTTACTATTCCCTAGCATTTCCTCAATCGAATAAATTTTATCCTTCACAACAATTTGTTTATCAGCGTTAATCTCTCCCATGTCTTCGAATACACCGTCAACGGGGCTGACCACTGCAGAAGCATCCTCTGTGATTTGTCTCGCACCCTCTTTTAACGTACGAGTAAATAAATCATGCAGCGTATTAAAAGAAGCGATTTCTTCTTTGCTTTCCTCTTTATTTATCTTAAAAACTTTTACGAATGAAGGGATCAACGGTTTACTTAATTTAGAATCAGCAAACCTTTTTAATGCTCCTGAAGTCATTCGTCCATTCGTCAACTCAATAAAAAATCTATATAGAGATTGGTACAAACATCAACACCCCATCTGTAAAATTATTCAAATACCACTTGCATAATCTTTAATACGTAAAATATTATTATATAATATAGGTTTACTCAAAGTATAACTTGTTTCAAGAAAGGAGGGTACAATTGTTTAATCACGCACTTGATCAAACGGTTAAAAAACTGAAAGCCCAACTTGCAAATATACTTACCTTAGTCAATTTATCCCTTGGCGGATATGCAATTATAGCCATTATAAATAATCAATTAAACCTAGGTTTATTACTGATTTTTCTTGCAGCGCTTGCTGATCGTTTCGATGGAATAGCAGCCAGGAAATTTAACTGTGAATCAGAACTCGGAAAACAGCTCGATTCTATGAGTGATATCATATCCTTTGGTGTCGCTCCTGCCCTTCTATTATATCAAGGTCTCTTAGTACAATTTGGTGCTCCAGGTACCTTTTTTGCGGTGTTTTACATCAGCTGCGGTGCCTTCCGTTTAGCTAGATTTAATATCTCTGAGAACAATGGGTATTTCACCGGAATGCCCATTACAGTAGCAGGATGTTTAGCCACGTTCAGTTTTCTGTTTATCCCGCATGCCCACCCCATCTTCTTTCTTTGCCTGATCATTCTCTTGTCACTCTTAATGGTCAGTCCCTTTACCTTTAAAAAAGTATAAACAAGCAAAAGAGCCGCTGGTATCAAAACCAGCGGCCCTTTTCATGTTTTTATGCTTCCTTAACTAACGGATTCGTGATCTCTAAAAATTCCTCAATATCCTTCAGACACGTTGACACGGCATTCTCCCAGAACGTACGCCCTGTAAGATCCACGTCAAGGTGCTTAGCAGCAAGATCTTCGACATTCATCGAACCAGTATCCCGCAGCAGGGCCATATATTTTTCTTCAAAACCTTTCCCTTCTTGCAGAGCCTTTTCATATATGCCCAATGAGAATAAATAGCCAAATGTATATGGGAAGTTATAGAACGGCACATCAGAAATATAGAAATGAAGTTTCGATGACCAGAAGCCTGGATGATATTCACTAAGTGCTTCTCCATATGCCTCTTTTTGAGCATCCGTCATTATTTCATTTAGGCGGGCAACACTGACTACCCCTGTTTTTCTTTCTTCATAAAAACGGGTTTCGAATAAAAAGCGTGCATGAATATTCATTAGTAAAGCCACTGTCCGTTGAATTTTATCTTCAAGCAGTGCTAACTTCTCGCTTTCAGTTTCCGCTTCCTTTACCGATGCATCTGCAACAATCATTTCGGCAAATGTCGAAGCTGTTTCAGCAACATTCATTGCATAACCACTGTTTAATGGATGCGTTTCTTTCAGTGTATGAGAATGGAACGCGTGACCCAATTCATGTGCAAGTGTAGAAACATTTGATGGTGTTCCCGAATACGTCATGAAAATTCGTGACTGCCCGCTGATTGGGAAGCCCGTACAAAAACCGCCTGGTCTCTTATTCGGACGATCTTCTGCTTCAATCCAGCTGTCTTCAAAAGCCTTTTGCGTAAATGCAGCAAGCTCACTGCCGAATTTGCTAAATTGCTTAGTAATGAACTCAGCACCTTCTTGATAACTCATTGTGCTGGATTCCCCTGTTGTTGCAATTGGTGCATCCAAATCGGCCCAGCTTAAACGCTCTACTCCTAGTAATTCAGCTTTACGGTTTAGGAATTTAACCAGCGGCTCCTTATTATCTGCAATGACACCCCACATACTATCAAGCGTTTTTTTCTGCATACGATTGATTTCAAGCGGTTCAGCAAGTACATCTGTGCGGTCATGTTTTTCATAAACACTCAAGCGGAACCCTGCCAAGTGATTGAGAGCTTTGGCAAATAACTCACTCTTTTCACCCCATGCTTTTTCCCAAGCTGCGAAAATTTGTTTCCGAACTTTGGGATCAGCATCTGAGAATTTATTAGACGCCTGGCCCACTGAAAGCTCTTCCCCATTAAACGGAATTTTTATCGTTGCAACAATCGTATCGTACAACTGGCTCCAGCCATGATATCCATCTATTGCAAGTTGATTAATCAACGACTCTTCTTCCACAGACAACTTATTCTTCGCCTGATCACGGCGTTCAGTCAATATGTATGATAGCTCGTTCAACGGTTCAGTGTTTAAGAGATTTTGAAAAAACGACTCATCCAGCTGAACCAATTTTTCATCCATTTTTGTCAAGACATTCTCAAGTGCCGCATACCCAGTCGTTAGAGCAGCTTCCCACTCCCTAGCCTTTGTATCTGTCATATCCTGAGCACCTAAGCAACTCACAAACCCGCTTGCCTGTGAAAGAGCATTTCGAAGAGTAGAAAGAAGCTCCACAGCACTTATTAATAGCTGAGCATCTTTCTCCTCAGACTTCACCTGCCAGCTGTCAATCAGCCCATCAAACCCTGAGATGTCCTTTTCCACTTGATTCCAAAACTTTTCAAACTCCTGTGAGGAACTACCTCCCTCAAAAAAAACATCTAAATCCCACGTCAATGAATACGACATCTATGTACCCCCTTATTTCTACTTTCTTCTATTATATCTTTTTAGCGTGAATATTTCAAAAACTAATACTAATTCCCCATAATCATCAAATTTTTTGTCTATTTATTTATCTGTTGGTCACTTCTTTTTGATGCTATTCTATGAATACTCTTTACTGCCGGGAGGGATGGAATTGAATGCGTTGGCCAAAGTGATACTGGCTGTTTTTATTCTGTTTTCAGCGAGCCAATTATCCCTGCATGAAAAAAATTTCATGAAACCCATAGGGGTCGAAGATAACGAACCACTGACATCGGAATACATCATTCCTAGTATCCATACACCCACCGTACCGTCATGGAATATACACCCTCAGTTATTACCCGGACTTTTATTATTTTTCACCCTATCCTTGTCCAAGCAAACCAGACTCACGATAAACCGCTCCCCTGTCTTTCACCAGGCGAATTACGTTATCCACATCATTTGATTGGATTAAAAAATCTAACAATCAAAGGAGCAGATAACAATGTGGATGCGGTTTATAATGATTGGTACTTTCTCGCTCACGGCTGTCTATTTAATGACCTACCAAGTGATTTTTATCTATCACGCTGTAATCAATATGATGCGTGGACAATGAAAAAGGGAGGCCGAGATTTCTCGGTCTCCTTTTTAAAATGGTATAATTTTGATATAAGAAGAGATCAGATGGAAGAGCAAAATGAGAAACTAAAAAATCCCCTTACACAGTGGGGACCTTATGAGGCATTCTGTTATGACCTATATTTAAATCTGACCAGAAGGCAAAGACGCCCAAAGCAAACAACTAGTGATGAAAGTAAAAATACGCAGATAAAGACTTATTAACAATCCCGGAGATGGCCGAGTACCTAGGAATCTCGTCAGCTGAAAAATTCAAGGAAACCATTAGGTCATCTGAAGGTGATCCCCATGCCATGCCCCGCCAAGGGATTGATTTAAGTTAGGAGGTTCAATCTATGCAGAAATGTATACAATGTCAAACCCCATTTAAATGGAGTACAGTCTATAAATCACTTTGGTTCGCGTACAGTCCTATTCATTGTAATAATTGTGGGACCAAACATACAATTACATTTACATCTAGAATTATAGCAACGATTATGCTTGTAGTTCTTCCACTCTTGTGGATGAATTACTCATTCAATGAAATGGCATTTGATGCAACAATTAGTTTTTCAGTACTCGTTTTACTTATCCTAGTAAGTTTATTTTCTCCGTTCTTGGTGCATTACAATTCAAAAACGTAAGGCTTGAGTTTGTACATATAACTGTGCAAAAAGCATGAGGCTGCTGCTCCTCATGCTTTTTGCATGTCTCTCAAGACTCCCGTTTTTTCTCTTTTTCGGCCCGGTAAAACTCATGGAACATCTTCATCAGGGCCCTCTTCTCAATCCGTGATACGTAGCTCCGTGAAATCCCTAATTCCTTAGCAATTTCACGCTGCGTCTTTTCTTTTTTAAGATCAAGTCCGAACCTGCCGACAATAACCTCTTTTTCCCGTTCATCTAAAATACCGATGAACTTTTTAACCTTTTCAATCTCCATATTTAGTTGAATGGTATCGATTACATCCTCCGACTCCGATTTAAGCACATCAATCAGACTGATTTCATTCCCTTCCTTATCTTGACCGATTGGATCATGCAGGGAAACATCTTTTTTGGTCTTCTTAGTGGCTCTTAGATGCATCAGAATCTCATTTTCAATACATCGTGCTGCATAGGTAGCAAGCTTTGTACCCTTGCCGTCACTATAGCTTTCAATTGCCTTTATCAACCCTATGGTTCCGATAGATATAAGGTCCTCCGTATCCTCCCCGGTATTATCAAACTTCTTAACAATGTGCGCAACTAGACGCAAATTATGTTCGATCAGGAGATTTCGTGCATGCTCATCCCCTTCACTCATCAGCTTTAAGTATTTCTTTTCATCCTGTGCTGATAACGGCTGGGGAAAGGCATTATTCTTAACATAGGATACTAATAAGTAGAACTCCTTAATTAAGTAACCAGCGGCTGCAAGTATTCCAGACATAGCTTCTACCTCCCGCTTTTTTGGAGTGCCCTTACCTTACCCTCATACCTATGCTGACTTAGGCTGGTTCGTGTCTGTACGATGAAAAAATCATTATAGTACAGAACATTTGGGCAGCCTTTTAAACACAAAAAAGCTCATACCTTTTGGCATGAGCTTTTTCTTATTACTTACTCCGCGTCAACCGCCACTTCAGAAGAAATGACAATACCAATTACCGTTGCTATAACCAGACCCATTACGATTGAAAACATATCCGACACTCCCCTTATTAGTTTCTTACTATTAAGGTATCATGTAGGAACAGTTTTCAACTGCTGTAGATTTGAACAATTTGCATCCAAAAAACGGCATTTTTGTGAAGAAAGTAACTCGTCGTTAGCCGGTATCCTTCTTAACCCAGATACAACCTCTTGCTTCTATTAGAAAAATCCATCCTGCCATCCTCATTTTAACTCCACCTTTCTCATAACCCGAATTAGAATTTCCGATGCATATAAACCGCATCAATATGTTTCTCACGTAAGCGATTTACTCGTTCTTCGTTTACATACTCTGCAAGTGTTTTCTTTCTTTTCTTAAACGTAATTGTAAAAAATAACATGTTAAAAGTCATGGATATTCACCTCCCTCAGCGAGGAGCAGTCACCACATTCACCGCTCCCAATGTAAAGCGTTTTGTCTTTAATACCTTGATAAATCCCATAATTTTCTCCTCCTTTTTAAGATATAAATACTTAATTAATAATTACGCTGCATGATAAATCGATCATGATGTGCTTGATATAGCTCACGCACTCGTTCTTCATGTAAATAAGCTTCCTTTGTTTTTTTATTCTTTTTGACGGTAATCGTTAAAAATAATATATTCAGAGTCATGGTATCACCTCCCTTCACTGATGCCCTAAAAAAGGACACAAAAAGGCCGCAGAATTATTCAAGCTTCTGCGGCAGACATAGAAAGGCCGCAGGAACTTAATTCTTCCTGCGGCCGGATTAATTGCATCATGAATTAATAGACATTACGCCTCAAATAAATTCTGCACCGTACAGGTCGAAAAGATATAGAGTTGAGCTGGCAACTGGAATTAACATAGTAGACAAAATCATTTTCCTCGACCTCCTTAGCAGTAATTTTTCCTTACTTGGTAAGTATATCCATTAACAACACTTTTGTAAACCCCAAATCGCACCCATTTTTTATTTTTCGTTATTTTACTGGCAGTTGTCCAAATAGGGTATCTTTCTCTTTTTCTTTCTTTTTGATTAGCTTTTTTCCGTTTAGTGACGCATTCTGGGCAAGACCTGTTGTTTTCTGATGGTGTTGGCCTGGCTGGAACCAGGATGAGCCTTACTATTTCACACATATTCGGACAGATTCGGCCCTTCGTATATGGAGGTAATCGATCCCGACCAATTCGCTGCTTGCAAAGCTTCTTCGATCTCCGGGGCTTATGAAAATAGGGTATCTTTCTCTTTTTCTTCTCTTTTGATCAGCTTTTTTCCGTTTAGTGACGTATTCTGGGCAAAACCCGCTGTTTTTTTGATGGTGTTGCCCGGCTGGAACCAGTCTGATCCTTACTATTTCACACATATTCGGCCAGATTCGGCCCTTTCTTCGATGTATTCGGCCCTTCTTCACAATTATTCGGCCCATCCTAGTATTTATTCGGCCCTTTCTCTTCATCATTCGGCCCTTCGTATATGAAGTAATCCACTGCCCGAAGCTGCTTCTTCGATCTCCGGGGCTTATGAAAATAGGGTATCTTTCTCTTTTTCTTCTCTTTTGATTAGCTTTTTTCCGTTTAGTGACGCATTCTGGGCAAAACCTGCTGTTTTCTGATGGTGTTGGCCTGGCTGGAACCAGGCTGAGTTTTACTATTTCACACATATTCGGCCAGATTCGGCCCTTTCTTCGATGTATTCAGCCCTCATTCACAATTATTCGGCCCATCTTCGTATTTATTCGGCCCTTTCTCTTCATCATTCGGCCCTTCGTATATGGAGGTAATCAATCATGATCAGTCCACTGCCCGTACCAGCTTTTACGAATTCTGAGGCTTATGAAAATGTGTATCTTTCTCTTTTTCTTTCTTTTTGATTAGCTTTTTAGTGACGCACTTCGCTTTATTCTCCCGTAACTCACCATCTTTCTTCCCTTGCAGGGTATAACAAAAAAACCAGCACAGGCATTGGCCCATGCTGGTTTTTTTATTGCTGAATTGAGTCGTCTTCTTGTTCAGCTAATGTTTTTTTATATTTAATGGCGATGCCGAAGAATAGGCCCGATGTGCACAAAAAGGCGATCGTAGCGAATAGGTATCCGTAAGTGATAAAGTCGGTTTTGCCTTCAGTCGGCAAGACCATACCCAGATAGAAGAATACGCTGATGCAGATTGATGTAAACGCAAATCGTTTGTAATCGTTTATTTTGGCTTGCATCGGTGATACCTTTGTTTGACCTTTTCTCATGCTGCCAACACCTCTCTCATAAGCTAGTAATCTCATTCTAACATAGATCAAAGGACCTATCTTCTGTAAACGAATGGGAATTACCGTTATAAGAACCTGGCGCTTACTTTAAAGCGTTCTTCAGATCTTCAATTAAATCTTCACTATCTTCAATGCCAACTGAGATACGAATCAAGCCATCTGTGATTCCCAGTTCAGCGCGGCGTTCTGCTGGAATCGACGCATGTGTCATCAACGCTGGAATAGAGATTAAGCTTTCTACTGCTCCAAGACTTTCTGCAAGGGTGAAGTACTGTACTTTACTTAAGACGTCGGCTGCTTTTTCAGCACTTCCCACATCAAAGGAAACCATTCCTCCAAAACCGCGTGCTTGTTTTTTCGCAAGTTCATGATTGGCATGGCTCTCGATGCCTGGATAGAAGACATTTGTCACATTATCATTTTCCTGAAGGAAATGAACAATTGCATGTGTGTTTTTTTCTGTTTCTTCCATACGTAGCCCAAGTGTTTTAATACCGCGCATTAACAGCCATGAATCCTGAGGTCCAAGGACGCCCCCTGTTGAGTTTTGAACAAAGTGAAGATCTTCACCCAGTTTTTCGTCATTAACCACAACAAGACCTGCTACAACGTCACTGTGGCCCCCGATATACTTCGTAGCACTATGAACAACGATATCTGCACCAAGCGTGATTGGATTCTGCCAGTATGGTGTACTGAATGTATTATCGACCACTGTTAAAAGACCGTTTGCCTTCGCAATTTTCGCCGCACCTTCGATATCGGTAATTTTCAGCAGCGGATTCGTCGGTGTTTCGATGAATAACGCTTTTGTATTGTCTTTAATTTCTTTTTCAATATTCGCTAGATTACTTGTATCCACAAACGTTACTTGAATATCAAAACGATTCATCACTTTGGTAATCAAACGGAACGAACCACCGTATACGTCATCTGTCATTAAGACATGATCACCTGATTTGAAGAGCATCAATACTGCGGTCATTGCAGCCATCCCTGATGCGAAAGCAAAGCCTCTTTCACCAGATTCAAGCTCCTTAATCATTTCTTCTAAGGCATGACGTGTTGGGTTGCCTGTACGTGAGTATTCATACCCTGTGTGATTACCTGGACCATATTGTTTATACGTGCTTACTTGAAAAATCGGGACAGAAACCGCACCGGTTTTTTCATCACCAAAAATACCGCCATGAATCAGTTGTGTTTTCTTTTTCATTTTAAATTCCCCCTTGGTAAATCTTTTTACTCATATATCGTTCGCTCGAATCTGGAAAGATAACCACGATATTCGTTCCAGCTTTCGCTTTTTCAGCTTCTTGTAAAGCTGCAGAAAAAGCGGAACCCGATGAACTGCCGACAAGCAAACCTTCTTTCCTAGCAAGCTCTCCAACTAGATTGAATGCATCTTCATCAGAAACCGTGTATATTTCATTAAAATAACTTTCATCCATATACTCCGGTAAAAACTCCATCCCAATTCCTTCAGTCTTATGTGGACCCGATTCACCGCCATTTAAGATGGATCCAACTGGCTCTACAATCACGGTTTTAATTTGAGCGTTTCGTTCTTTCAGAAAGCGTGAGGTCCCCATGAATGTTCCGCCGGTTCCCGCTCCAGCAATAAATACATCCACTTCCCCATCGAGTTGTTCCCAGATTTCCGGGCCAAGCGTTTTGTAATAAGCGGCTGGATTAGCGGGATTAGCAAATTGCTGCGGACAATACGAACCGGGAATTTCCTGCAATAATTCTTGTGCCTTAGCAATGGCTCCCTTCATCCCCTCTTCTGTTGGGGTATGAATAACCTTTGCTCCCAGCGCTTTCATTAATTCTTGCTTTTCAGAAGAGAATTTCTCCGGCACACAAAACATAACGGTGATCCCAGAATTTATAGCAGCTAGCGCCAGCCCAATCCCTGTATTCCCAGCGGTTGGTTCAATAATCGTACCACCTTTTGCTATGTGTCCGTTTTCAATTGCGGCATGCAACAACTCTCTTCCAAGCCGATCCTTTACACTGCCGCCGGGATTGTAGTACTCAAGCTTAGCAAAAATCCGTACACCCTCAGGAAGTGAAAACTGAGTTATCTCTATGACTGGCGTTTCACCAATCATTTCATGGACATTACGATAAACTTTCATGCTTTTTCTTCCCTTCAATGAGCTATAAAACAAACGATGCAAGAGAATAGTCTCTTGCATGTTGTCATTTCCTTATCCTTAGTTAATGCGTTCGAGCATTTTTATGATCAGCTGTGCCGAATTACGACCAGCCGTTTCTAAAAATTCATCAAATGAAATATTTGATTCTTTACCAGCAATGTCTGACAAAGAACGAATAATCACACAAGGAATAGAAAATTGGTATGCGACCTGTGCAATGGCTGCTGCTTCCATCTCAACAGCATATAAATCAGTGAATTTCCCACGAACAAAGTCGACACGTACTGGGTCGTTCATAAATGAATCACCTGTTACAATCAGTCCTTTACCTACTTGGACGTCAGTAATTTCCTTTGCCGCTTCTTCAGCAATGCTGAACAATTTCGAATCAGAAACAAAAGCAGCCGGTAATTGCGGCACCTGCCCATATTCATAACCGAAAATAGTCACATCCACATCATGGTGACGGACTTCCGTAGAGATAACTACATCTCCTACATTTAGAGATGGGTTGTATCCGCCTGCTGAACCTGTGTTAATAATCGCATCCGGTTTGAATTTCTCAGCGAGAATAGCGGTTGACATGGCCGCGTTTACTTTGCCAATCCCTGATTTTAATAAAATCACGTCAACACCATTTAATTGTCCTGAATTAAATTCACATCCAGCGATTGTTACTTGCTGAAGATTCACCAATTTATCGCGTAAAATCACTACTTCTTCTTCCATTGCTCCGATGATTGCTACTTTCATTTGTATACCTCTTCCTAATTTTTTTCGGCCTCCATAATCCAGACAAACTGATTACAGCGATCAAAAGTAACAGTAAAGTTATTTTTTTCGAGAATAGCTTGGAAATACGGGATAGTTGTATAATACTCAGTCCGTAAATCATTCGCTAAATTATGAAAACCATGTTGTTCGGCGTCTTTCACGGCTTGCTCAAATGCATCTGTTGATTGATACATCGTATCTGCAAATACTATTTTACCACCAGATTTCAACAAAGCGCCATAACGAGCAAAAGCCAGTGCTTTTTCTTCGTCGGTTAGATGATGAAATGCCCACGTACTAACGATGGAATCTACTTGTTCAGGGACAGGAAAATCGAGAAAATCACCATCAACAAGATTCGTTCCCTCCGGTAATTTTTCCAGCGCCTTCGCTCGCATCGGCTCTGACGGTTCTACACCCGTTACCGATAGCCCTGCGTCAAGCAGCCGCTGAGTTAAATTCCCAGTACCCACACCAAACTCGAGAACATGGCCGTGTGCACGACTCGCTACACTTTCAAGTATCCGGTCATAATGTTTAAAGACTTCTTGATATTCTATATCGTTTCCTTCAACTGTGTCATCATACGATTTTGACCACTCTTTGAATAATTCGATAAATTCTCTTCCCATTTTACTCACCTTTTTAAGTATATTTTATACTAAACAAAACCTATGAACATACTATGAATTAATTTTTTAACTGTTCTAAATTTACCATACACCATTTATTCCTTCAAGTATTTCCTACACGGTTTTTCCGGTTTTTCTATCAATTGTCTGGTAAACTAAATGAGAAAAAAATATGGAGGTACCAACATGAACTTTCAATTAAATTTAATAAAAGACAAAGTCGAGTTTTTTGAAGCAGACTCATTAAAAAAACTTGAAAATCAAATCCAAATCCAAATTGAAGCAAACGAAGCCATTCTTCTTGGTGTACATGCTGTTTCTCATCAAATGCATGTAGATGAACATGGCCGAAGATTTTACAGTGCCGTTGTACACTTTAAAGCACGTTAACTAACAAAAAAACCCGACTTCATCCTAAAATGTACCCTATAAGATAGACACTTTGAAAAAAGTCTATCTTGTAGGGTATTTTTATTTATAATGAGAAAAAAGATACGGGAGCGGAACCGAATGACAAAAATCTACTTAACTGAAAAACAACAAGCGCAATTAAAATGTAATCCCTACGTACAGGCAGTTAGTGAAAAGGCCATTACCTATACAGATGAATTTAAGCGCCATTTTATTGCAGAAAATGAGAAAGGAAAGCTACCAAGAATCATTTTTGAAGAAGCGGGATTAGATGTCGAATTAATCGGTTTGGAGCGTGTGAGTTCTTCCGCAAAACGTTGGCGAGCAGCGTATCGAAAAGCTGGTATAGACGGTTTACAGGATACACGTAAAACGAATTCAGGACACCCACTTGAACGGGAACTAAGCCTGGAAGAAAAATACGCACGATTAGAAGCGAAAATGCGATTACTTGAGGCAGAGAACGAACTACTAAAAAAGCTGGATCTACTCGAAAGGCAGATGAGGAAGAAGAAATCACAATGGAAGCGAAAATAAAATTTGAACTGATTTATGGCGCCATCAATAAATACGGATTGAAGCGCATGGTGAGCTACTTCTGTGAACTGATGGGGGTTTCTCGCTCAGGTTATTACAATTATTTTGATGAACGCTCTGCACAAAACCGTGCAGATCAAGATGTGGCAGATGAAGTGGTGAAAGAAATCATTTTAAAGGCGTATTATTTCCGAGGACGCAAAAAGGGAGCACGCCAAATCAAAATGACGCTTCAAAATCAATATAGTGTCACATATAACTTAAAACGAATTCGCCGTATTATGAAGAAATTCGATATTATCTGTCCAATTCGTAAGGCCAATCCCTATCGACGCATGGCAAAAGCAACGAAAGAACATCGGACATGCCAAAATGAACTAAACCGTAACTTCAAGCAAGGTGTGGCAGGAAAAGTGTTATTAACAGATATCACGTATTTGACGTATAGAGGCGGAAAACGTGCTTATTTATCAACGATTAAAGACGCAGAAACGAACGAAATTTTAGCGTATGAGGTGTCCGATTCCTTATCGCTGGATATCGCCCTCCATACAGTAAAGAAATTGAAAAAGCATAAGCATTTAGCGAAAGATGCGTTTATCCATTCGGATCAGGGTTTCCATTATACGAGCCCTATTTATCAAACCTTAGTAAAGAAAATGGGCCTAGGCCAGTCGATGTCACGCCGTGGCAACTGTTGGGATAATGCGCCCCAAGAATCCTTCTTTGGGCATTTTAAAGATGAAGCCAATCTAAAGGAATGTGAGACATTAGAAGTAGTGAAACGAGAAATTAAAAGTTATATGACGTACTACAATCATTATCGAGGCCAGTGGAATTTAAAAAAGCTGCCGCCTGTAAAATACAGACAGCAGCTTCAACAAGTTGCCTAGGCTTTTTCAAAATGCCCTTTACAAAGGGTACACTTTATCCCTGAAGCCGGGTTTCTTTCTCTTATCTTTGATCGTTCTGTTTAAGTTCTTCAACTTTAGCTGCACGCCAACCTGAACCATCAACCCATTCAAGCTGTACACGATAGGTTTTATCATCATTTTTGGCTGAAACAGTACCGGTAGCCTTATTTGGAGCCCCGCCGTTTCCTAATCGCCAAATCGTCATATCGCCTTCAGCAATTCCTGTACTGCTCGAAAGTGCTGTCGTCATTTCCTTCCAATCAGCAGAACCCTTATCAAAGCTTGTCACGTGCTCACCAGATTGTTCAGTACCAACCGGCTCCCAATCATCACTCTTATAAGCCTTTTCAACATTTTCGTCGTCAGTTTCTTCAATTTCTGTTACTTTAGCTTCACTGTCGTCCTCAGTAGTGCTTTCATCTGCTTCTTCTTCAGTTGATTCTTCTTTCAAAGCTTCCTCTTCTGCTGCTTTTTCTTCTTCAGCAGCTTTTTCAGCTTTCTCTTTTTCTTTATTGTCGGTAGACGCTGTATTGGTTTCTTTCGTTGTCTTTTCTGTAGTAGCCGTATCACTATCGGAATTATTGCTTAAGAAAATTGACAAACCAACAACCACGATCAGGACAACGACAAGCGTAATCGCTATATTATAGAATTTATTAATCTTACGCTTTTTTTCTCGCGCATCCAGCCGGGAATCCGGCTGCATGCCGCTAAACTTCTTACTCATTAAATGAATCCCCCTGACATTGATTGGTTGAGTTCTCATTTTAACATGTTCAGGGGTTCGTTAGAAGTATTAGCTATTGTGTCATATTTCCATCTGGATGATTTTTGCTATAGATGGCTTGGACAAGATCAGCAAACAACGGCACCACATTCTCCGTATGTTCGTTTGTATCAAGACTAACTGTCACCAAAGCATAGCGAGGATTTTTATAGGGAAAATAACCCGCAAACCATTTATTTAATTTTTTGGTTGCTAAATTAGTCTGGGCTGTTCCGGTCTTCCCAGCCACTTCATAAGGCAAAGAAGCCAGACTATGTCCAGTACCCTGTTCACTGCTGACAACAGTCCGCAGTAATTCCTGCATTTTCATAGCTGTATAGGGCGCCAAGCTTTCTCCGCCGATTGTTTTATCCGGAAATTGAAATACGCTCGCACCATTACTAAATTCCACTTTGCTTACTGCTTTCACCATTCTCTTTTCCCCGCCGCGAGCAATTGTCGCCATCATATTAGCAATCGCCAAGGGACTTACCTGTACATCTTGTTGACCAATAGCCGATTTTGCCACCATTTTCATATCTTTTTTTTGCTGATCAGCATTCTTCTGATTCCATATTTGTCCCGCTTCTTCATTAAATAATTGTGTCACTGGTGAATGATAGACCTCTCCGTTCCAGCCTGACAGTCCAATTACTCCTAATTTTTCAGCATACTGTTCCAAATAATCTGGATGAGTCTTTGCCATTTCTTGTCCCACTTCAGCTATTGTCTTATTACAACTTTGTGCAAAACTATCTTTAAACGTTAGCTGACCGAGCTTACGCTGTGCCGGTCTATTATGATCTATCCCCTGATTACAATCAAAAGTCCGCTGTTTTGCTTCGAGACCATAATCAATAGCAGCTGCAGCCGTTACGGTTTTAAAAACAGATCCCGGCGTTTGCTGGCGGAGCATATAATTAATCGAGCCTTCCCCCGATGGTTCTAATTTTGAAAACGCTGGCCGGGAAACCATCGCTAAGACCTCACTCGTTTCGATATTGAGTAAAACAATCCCGCCTTTTTTTATACCATGAGCATCCACGATTCTTTCTGCTTCTTCTTGAATAGATTTATCGATGGTGGTCATTACCTTAACCGGATACAATGGATTGGCAGGTTCCACATATTTAACGTCAACACCAAAGAGAGGGCCGCTTTTAGCATCCACATGAAAGACAAGCTGTGATTCACCATCAGAAAGAAGAAATTCATCAAACGTATTTTGCAAGCCGTTATAGCCCACCCGGGTATCATTCGAGATTTCCCGGTCCGGATAACGCTTCTCCTTAAGCGAAGAATACTTAATCGTTGAACCAATCAACTGTGCCGCTGGAGTATCCTTTGTGTAAAATTTCTCTCGGACAGCAAATACACCAGGAATTTTCAACGCATTGACTGACTTTGTCTGCTCCGCTGTCAGCATGAGCGGAAATCCGTCAGTTCCCTTAAGCGGAAACGGCTCTTTAGCTGATTCAATCTCACTCAACAGCTTCTGTTCAGATACCCCAACAATCGAGGCTACTTTACCTGAAGGCCAGCTCATACTTTTTAAAAAAGGAAACAAAATCAGTGTCGGTACTTCCTCATGAGCCAGCGCCGCTCCATTTCGGTCATAAAATTTGCCCCGGCCATCATCTAGAGTCAACACTTGTGAGCGCTGCTTCACACTTGCCTCAATTAAATTAATCTCATGACTCGAAAATGATTCTGTATCAATCAGCTGAATCTGCACCAATCTAACCACAAGTACTCCTAGAATCACCATTATCCCTATACCAAGCCAAGAAATCCGCTTTTTTCTCATACCAACACCTCACTACCATTGTTGACGAGAGTCGAGAATTTATAACGATATAGAAAAATATAACCATCATTGGACAGACCATTTGAACAAAACAGCTTACACCTGAGATACATATAAGCAAATAAAAAAACGCCGTCGCAGGGACGGCATTTCAGACTGTAGACAGTGATATCTTTAAAATGGAGATGTTGATTTCCATTCCAGGCGCTTCGCTTTCCGCGGGGCGGGCGGTGAGCCGCCGCATCAATGCTTACGCTCCTGCGGGGTCTCACCTGTCCCGCTGTTCCCGCAGGAGTCTTCACGCCAACACTCCCATCAACTGTCTTTCAAAACTTTGAGGTAATAAGGAATGCTTACGAAAACAGTAGGACTATTTGGTCCATAAAATACAAAAAAGGTTCGGAATGAAATCATTCCGAACCTTTTGAAACACGATATTTTTTTATTACTTAATGGATACGATTTTTACGGTCATGTCGCCGCCTGGTGTGCTGACTGAAACAGTGTCGCCCACTTTTTTGCCGATTAGGCTTTTCGCAATTGGTGAATCATTGGAGATTTTACCTTCGAACGGATCTGCTTCGGCACTGCCGACAATGTTATACGTTTCTTCGTCGCCATCTGGCAGTTCAACAAATGTTACGGATTTCCCAAGTGTAACACTGTCTGTTGTTGTATCTTCTTCAATAATTTTCGCATTGCGAATCATATTTTCAAGAGTTGTTATGCGTCCTTCAACAAAGGCTTGTTCTTCTTTTGCTGAATCGTACTCAGAGTTCTCTGATAGATCCCCAAAACTACGAGCAATTTTAATACGTTCAACGACTTCTTTACGTTTAACCGTTTTTAATACTTCTAATTCTTTTTCTAATTTTTCTTTACCTTCTTTAGTCATTGGAAATACTTTTTCGATTGCCAAAACCCTTCACTCCTTCAAGTTCTTTATCATAACGAATATCATAAAGTTTTATGTAATGCAGCGTGTTAATTGCCCTGCCCCGTACAAACAGATGAATATACATAAGCGCGCGTTCTTTTGAAAAGAACGCGCTTATTACTTATTTGTACAAAAAGTATAAAAAATGACGTGTGTTGTATAAGGCATTTGTTTGTATTGTTAAACAAAAAACACAAGGCAAGGAAAATACTGCATATTCTTTATCTATGCCATGTTATTACAAAAATGACTTTTGTTCAAGGATTGTTTGTATTTTAGTTACCATTAAATCAACGGCTACATGATTTTGGCCGCCTTCAGGAATGATAATATTTGCATAACGTTTCGTTGGCTCTATAAATTGATTATGCATAGGGCGAACCACATTAATGTACTGTTCAATCACTGAGTCCATCGAACGTCCACGATCTTTGATATCGCGTGTCATTCTACGGATAATCCGCAAATCAGCATCGGTATCGACAAACAGCTTAATATCCATCAAGTCACGAAGACGTTCATCTTCAAGCACCAGAATTCCCTCAAGAATAATAACATCCTTCGGTTCCACTCTGACTATTTCACTTGAACGAGTATGCTCTGCATAATCATATACAGGCTTATTTATTGCCTCATAGTTTAACAACTTATTAAGGTGCTCAATCAACAAATCTGTATCAAACGCAAGCGGATGATCGTAATTCGTTTTCAGTCGTTCCTCAAAGGGTAATGTGCTCTGGTCTTTATAATAAAAGTCCTGCTCAATCATTAAAATCGAGTGACCTTTAAAGTGTTCATAAACTGCTCTAGATACACTGGTTTTCCCAGAACCAGAACCTCCAGCCACACCGATTACAACGGGTCTTTCAGCCATAGTAGTTCTCCTCTCAATCGTTGTTTTGATTCATACAGGACATTCGCCTGTCTTATTATCATAACGGAGAACCAGTCCCGAGAAATCGAAGTCTCATCGCTATGGTTCCCAAACATTTTACGCTTATACGCTGGCTCCTCGTTCGAGAAGGCGTAGTACCTTACCTTCTATATTAAAGGCTTTTATATTTGCTAATCGCTACACCGTCTCCAATAGGTAAAATGACAGTATCAAAATCTGGATGGCTGTGCAGCCAAACATTATAATTATGAATTTTTCTAACCAATGCACGTCTTCTCTTAGGCTCAATTTCTGCCAAAGGTTCAGCCACAAGGCCTTTATATAAAACATTATCGGTAATGATTATACCATCATGTCGTAAAAACGGTACAAATAGTTCAAAAAACCGTTTATATTGTCCTTTTGCGGCATCTACAAATAGGATGTCATATGGTCCATTTGCTCCAGCTGCTTCACCCGCTTCCAGTGCATCGCCTTCAATCAGCGTAATTTGCTCCTGTTTGCCGGACTTTTCAATATTTGCTTTTGCTTCAGCGATTCGTTTTACATGTCGTTCAATCGTGACAACTTTCACAGAGGGTACTGCATCGATCATCCTTAGTGCAGAGTAGCCTATTGCTGTACCAACTTCTAGAATACTTTGCGGTTGTTTCAGTCTAATAATTTGTAATAAGACTTCAATACTCTCAGGTTCCATAATTGGAATATGATTTTCTTCGGCATATTGCTCAATTTCTGCAAATAAACCGGTGCGTTCCGTCAGTAATGACCGGAGATAGCTATCTATCTTCTGATTCACGTTTGTATCCTCCCATGCTGGCTTCGATCCACTCGGCTCTTTATCATACAAAAAACCCGGCATCTGCCGAGTTAGTAAAAAAGTTCCTGCATGTCACGACAGCTTTCGCACTGAAATTTCACTTCGACTATTTTACCATAAAAAGAAGGAGAATGATATCTCTCATCCTCCACTAATTGTTTCCTATTTATCATTTGTAATGTATTGGGCCTTTTTCTTGTTATGTTCATCAAGCGATATGGAGAAAAGCACCTTACCTGATGACGTTGCAAGGAAGTAATAATATTTAGTCTTGTCCGGATGCAATGCGGCTTCAATTGACGTATCGCCAGCATTAGCAATCGGTCCAGGCGTTAAGCCTTTGTTCTTGTAAGTATTATAAGGGGATTCGACTTCTAGATCCTTATAATAAACCTTCTTCTGATGCTTGCCCTTCGCATAAAGGACCGTTGGATCAGTTTGCAGCGGCATATTTGCCTTTAATCGATTATGAAACACCGATGAGATTTTGTTTCGGTCAACATTGACTGTGGCTTCCTCTTCAATTAAGGAAGCAAACGTCAGCAGAATATGCGGCGAATATTTCTTTTCCTTCATCTCAGATTGATAACCAGCCAGTACTTTTTCCGTTTGTGAAAGCATATCACTCACGATTGTTTCCAGCGGTGTAGTCGTTTCATAAAAGGAATACGTCGCTGGGAAAAGATACCCCTCAAGCGGATGAATAATTTTTTCATTGAAAATATCATCTGTTAAAAGTTTAGGGTGTTTTTTTTGTAAACGTTTGACGAACTTTTCATCATCCAGCTTTTCTAGAACATCTTCTGACTTCTGATTCGTTTTATCAGCAATAATGGTCGCAATTTGACTCAGCTGCTTCCCTTCAGGAATCGTGATCTTCAGGGCCGCCTCTTTCATTACTTTCCCAGATTTAATCGAACTCAGTACTTCATCGAGCTCCATCGAAGGGGAAAGTTTATATGTACCTGCTTGGAATCCTGCCTCATTTTTTAATTTAATATAATATTTAAATATCCTGCCATTCTTAATAATGCCTTCTTCTTCTAAGATCGTACTGATACTGCTCACACCAGAACCAATTGGGATCTCAACTTCCTTGGTTTTTTTGTTATCTGGATCCAATGGCTCTAGGGCACTTTTTACATATAAATACCCGCCGATTCCAATAATGCCGGCTACTAGGATAAACGCCATCACTATAATTAAAATAATTTTACGGACAACCTTTGCTTCTCCTTGACGTTCGATCATACTTTTTCGTATCAAGGCCTTCTTTGACATAGTATCTTGATCTCTATCTTTCATTCTCATACCCCCTGTAAAAAAAACACGTTCCTACGTTTATCATGCGCATTTTTTGTCATGCACTCTCTATTAATGACAAATGTACACAGGTTTTGTCAATAGAAGCTATTCAAACGCAGAAAAAAACCTCTACACTGGATTCAGCATAGAGGCTTTCTTCACTATAATTTATGCAGATTGATTATCTTTTTTCTCATAATTATCTTCAGCAGGTCGTGCACGCTTCATAAAGAATGAAAGAATCAACGCTAACGCAGCAATAAAGGTCGCAACAAGGAACGCATCATTAATTCCCTCGAGCATTGCCATGCTCTGCAATTGCGCAATTGCTTCCGCACTCGGTTGACCAGTTGCTTTACTCATAGCAGCTTTCGCAAGCTCTTCGCCATGTGTAGCAGCACGGTTAGACATAACCGTCACGAGCAATGCTGTACCAATCGCACCTGAAATCTGGTTAAGCGTATTGTTCATCGCTGTTCCGTGAGGATTCATTCGTGCTGGCAGTGAGTTCAATCCATTTGTCATAACAGGCATCATTGCCATTGCCAATCCAAAAGAACGGATCGTAAACATGGTAACTAACGTGCCGTATGACAATTCCATTGTTAACTGACTAAAGAAGTAAGTCGATGCAACTGTGATAGATAACCCAGTTACCACAAGCACACGTCCGCCAAATTTATCAAACAATTTACCGGTCACCGGGGACATGATCGCCATTAGAATGGCACCAGGAAGCATAAGCAGTCCTGAATCGAATGGAGAAATCCCACGAATTGTTTGAATATACATCGGCAATAAAATCATTCCTGAGAATAATGCCATATTTAAGACAATCGAGATACTTGCTGATAAAGCAAACATTGGATGACGGAAAATACGGAATTCAAGCATCGGTGAATCCATTCTCAACTGACGAGTAATGAACAGCACTAATGAAATGAGACCGACGATTAATGTTCCGTAAACCAAAGGACTATCCCAACCTTTTGAACCGGCTGAGCTAAATCCATACAACAAGCCGCCAAATCCAAGACTTGATAAAATAACAGAAAGAACATCAATTTTAATATTTACTTTTTCTTTTTTGTCCTTCAGCTTAACGAAACCGAAAGCAAGAATAATAATGGCAAGTGGAGTAATGAAGTGGAACAGCATTCTCCAATCATAATGTTCAACAATCCAGCCTGAAAGCGTTGGTCCGATCGCTGGAGCAAACATCATAACTAAACCAAACAGTCCCATTGCCGATCCACGTTTTTCAACTGGGAAAGAAGTTAACAGCACGTTCATTAATAACGGCATCATGATAGCAGAACCAGCTGCCTGAATCATTCGACCTCCTAGTAACACTGGGAAAGCAGTTGCTGCACCGGCAGTAAGCGTACCGATTGTAAACAATAGCATAGCTGTTAAGAACAAGTTCCGAACAGAATACTTACGAATTAAAAAAGCAGTCGTCGGAATCATAATACCGTTGACAAGCATATAACCCGTAGCCAGCCACTGTACAGTCGATGTTTCAACACCTAGATCTTTTTGTATCGATGGCAAAGCAATATTCAACAACGTTGAATTTAGAATTGAAATAAAAGCACCGACCATAAGAATGGCAAGAATACCATAAGGAGCCTTTTTTTCATTTAGTTGAGCAGTACTCATATTTTTTATTCCTCCATTTGAACTTGTGGTTCATTTTATTGTACAATGGGTATATCCCGATATCATAAAATATATATTATACCTCTCGTTCAATTATTGCAATAAAAAATATGCATTTATTGATAGGGTTTGTATATAACAATTACACCAGCAGTCTAATGAAAGCCTAGGTGATATTCATGAATAATCGAAAGCAAAAGGTCATTGAAACCGCCCATCAGCTATTTATCGAAAAAGGATACAATGCGACCTCCGTTCAAGATATTTTAGATGGCAGCGGTATTTCTAAAGGAACATTTTATAATTATTTCCCTTCCAAGAGTGAATTATTTATTGCGATTTTTCGTTCCTTATATAAAAAGATAAATGATGAACGAGAAGCCGTACTCATTGGGAAAGAATTAACTGATATAGAAGGTTTCATCGAACAGCTGGAAATACAGATGATATTCAACAAACAAAGTAATATGTTGATATTAATTGAAGAAGTCTTAGTATCTAATGATGAAGAGTTAAAGAAATTTATTAAACGGATTCAGTTACTAAGTCTTCGCTGGACATATGGTCGCTTTATCGATATTTTCGGTGAAAGTAAAAAGCCCTATCTACTCGATTTAGCTGCCATTTTTCTCGGAATGATGATACAGATGAATCATTATAATCAACTTGCACAATCAGTTGGATCAGCAGAAAAAAATATAATACGATATTGTATCGACCGGATTATTCAGATATTAAATGAAATTTCAACAAACGGCGTCCAAATTCTAGATCCCGAGCTAATTGATACTTGGCTCCCTAATTTCAGAAACCATCATCACCAATGTCATAACGACTTGCTTCAATCGATTTTAGCCCTAAAAAAAGCCACCAATAAAACATTTTGCGGGAGTAATCAACGAGAACAAGCACTTGAACTCATCGACTTCATTCAAGATGAATTACTACAATCAACTAAACCACGTCGGTTTTTATTAGACAGTACAATCCAAACCTTAACGTCCCTATATCCAGCACAGGCTAAGGAAACAATTGACCACTTTAGAGCAAATATTAACGCCTGCCTTGGACAATTAGATAATGACATCTAAAACAAACTCCACTGGGCAGTTTGTTTTTTTTGCTCTTGAACAACTTTTTAGATAAAATAAAGGAATAATTTAGGGGGTTTTAACGTGAAAGGAAATAAAGTAAAGGTATGGGTCTTATCGCTATCATTGATCGTTATTCTTTTCACTGCTTCTTATGCCTTCTTGCAAATCAAGCAGAATCACCAGGCGAATATGCTCTTAATTAATGATTGTGAAGGAACGGTACGTGTCGAAACAAATTTATTCAAACTAAGCACAGCAGTATGTGAGAAAAAGTAAAACCCCCTATCCAATTTGGATAGGGGGTTTAGACTTATCTTAGTTTTCTTCTTCTTCGTCGCCTTCAGCGTCAAGGAACGTGTTAAGCATTTCTTCAATCATGTCCCACTCTTCTTCAGTTTCGATTGGAGAAAGCTCGCCGTCTTTGTTATCTTCGCTTGGCACGAAAGATGATGCGTGGATTTCCATTTCTTCTTCTTCGTCTTCTACTGACATTGGGTAGTAAAGGACGTAAGATTTGTTAAATTTATCTGAATCAAACGTGAACAAAACCTCACAAAGTTGTTCGTTCCCATTCTCGTCTACTATTGTAATATTGTTATCATTATGTTCCATTAATCATTCACCTCATAGTTTTGATTGTCTATCTAAAAAGCCTTGCAGGATTAAGGTTGCTGCCAATTTATCAATGACACCTTTCCGTTTTTCCCTGCGGACATCCGCATCAATTAACACGCGTTCGGCAGCCATTGTCGTAAGCCGTTCATCCCAAAGGAAGACGGGTATCTTGAATTTATTTTCAAGATGCTCTTTAAACGACTCGCTTGCTTCGGCCCGGGGACCGATTGTTCCATTCATGTTTTTCGGATAACCTAGGACAATTTTAGTGACCTCATGTTCGTCGATAATTTGACGAAGCCGTTTCATGCCAAAATTCTTTTGCGCTTCGTCGATCTTGATTGTTTCAAGACCTTGTGCTGTCCAACCCATCGCGTCGCTGATCGCAACGCCGATGGTTTTAGTTCCTAAATCTAAACCCATTGTCCGCATTAGTTTTCCTCACGATGGCTCTTTAAATACGATTTAACCAATTCTTCGATAATTTCATCCCGCTCAAGCTTGCGAATAAGATTCCGAGCATCCATATGACGTGGTATATACGCCGGGTCTCCGGAAAGCAAGTATCCGACAATTTGATTAATCGGATTATAGCCTTTTTCTTGAAGAGCAGCATACACTTGAAACAAAACTTCTTTTACGTCTTGTTCAAACGGTTCTTCCGGGAAATTAAATTTCATCGTTTTATCAAAGGAACTCATGTAATGCACCCTCTCTTCAGTTATAAACGTGTTCCGACTGCTATAACCATTGTACAATACTTTTTGTCCATTATGAAATGGATTTTACCCATTCTTCAACAAAATTAAGCGCAGCATCCAATTTTTCTGGATCTTTTCCGCCAGCTTGCGCCATATCAGGACGTCCGCCGCCACCGCCGCCGCAGCGTGTAGCCACTTCTTTGATGACTTTCCCAGCATGGAAACCTTGTGCAATATAATCTTTTGTAACGGCTGCAATTAAGTTTACTTTATCGCCTTGTGCAGAACCGAGAACAATAATGGCTGATCCAAGTTTTTCTTTTAAATCATCCGCCATTGCACGAAGATTGTTCATATCTACTCCTTGTACCTTCGCAGAAAGAACAGTTACCCCGTTAATTTGCGTAGCTTTAGAAACAAGACTAGATGCTTCAATATTTCCTAGCTTAGCAGACAGGCTCGTATTTTCACGGTGAAGCTCTTTCACTTCTGCAAGAACAGCATCGATTCGTGAAGGAAGATCCTTCGGATTAGCTTTCAGTTTATTTGCTGCTTCTTTTAAGGTTGATATTTGATCAGCCATTAATTTGTATGCAGCAGCACCTGTTACAGCTTCAATTCTACGTGTACCAGCACCAATTCCGCTTTCAGAAACAATTTTAAACAGCCCAATGACTGCGGTATTTGGAACGTGACAACCGCCGCAAAGCTCTAGACTATAATCGCCGATTTGAACAACACGAACTACCTTGCCGTATTTTTCACCAAATAGCGCCATAGCTCCCATTGCTTTTGCTTCTTCAATATCTTTTGTATCAATATTTACATTTAGACTCTGCCAAATTTTTTCATTAACAATGTTTTCAATTTGCTCAATCTCTTCTGGCTGAATTTGTCCAAAATGAGAAAAGTCAAAACGCAGACGCTCTGCTTGAACAAGTGAACCCGCTTGGTTAACATGCGTTCCAAGGACATCCTTTAAAGCTTGATGCATTAAATGCGTCGCTGTATGGTTTTTAATGATAGGAAGACGGTTAGCTTGATCGACAACCGAAACCACTTTCGCTCCCTGAACCAATGTACCAGCAGTCACCGTTACACGATGAAGATTTTGTCCATTAGGTGCCTTTTGAACGTCTAATACGGACAATTTAACATCTTCACTGACAATAACGCCTTTATCCGCCGTTTGTCCGCCGCTTTCTGCATAAAACGGTGTTTCACTTAAGATGACATGTACTTCTTCACCTTCATTAGCTTCCATCATTAATTCACCGTTTTGAACGATTGCCGCAATAACAGCTTCTGCTTCAAGCTGATCGTAGCCGACAAATTTACTTTCGACTTTGATATCGCCTAGCACGCCGCCTTGAATTTGCATAGAATCCACATCTTGACGAGCCGAACGAGCACGTGCACGCTGTGCTTCCATTTCTGATTCAAATCCAGCATGATCGACAGCCATATTTTCTTCTTCAGCATATTCTTCTGTCAACTCGATTGGGAAACCGTACGTATCATAAAGACGGAACACGTCTGAACCTTGAATCGTTGTAGAACCTTTTGCTTTTTCCTTTTTAATCACATCGGATAAAATGCCAAGGCCGTCATGCAAGGTTTCATGGAAACGTTCTTCTTCGTTTTTAATAACCTTAGCAATGAAAGCAGCTTTGTCTTTTACTTCTGGATAGAAGGCATGCATAACTTCACCGACAACCGGCACTAATTCAAACATGAACGGACGGTTAATATTGATTTGCTTAGCATAACGAACAGCACGACGCAGTAAACGACGTAACACATAGCCGCGGCCTTCATTTGATGGAAGCGCTCCGTCACCGACAGCAAATGCAACAGTCCGGATATGGTCAGCGATGACTTTAAATGCAACATCTGATGGAGTCCCTGTGCCATATTTCACACCAGAAATTTCTTCTGTTGCAGCAATAATCGGCATAAATAGATCCGTATCATAATTGGTTGCAACATCTTGAACAACTGAAGCCATCCGTTCAAGTCCCATTCCTGTATCAATGTTTTTCTTAGGAAGCGGTGTATATGAACCATCTGGATTATGATTAAATTGTGAGAACACCAAGTTCCAAACTTCTAAATGGCGCTCGTTTTCGCCGCCAGGATAAAGTTCTGGATCATTTGGATCGTCTCCATATGCCGGTCCGCGGTCATAGAAAATTTCTGTGTTCGGACCACTTGGACCTTCACCAATATCCCAGAAGTTTTCTTCTAAACGGATAATCCGCTCAGCAGGCAAGCCGATTTTTTTATTCCACAGTTCAAAAGCTTCTTCATCTTCAGGATGAATGGTTACAGCCAGTTTCTCTTTATCGAAACCAATCCATTTTTCGTCAGTTAAGAATTCCCATGCCCATGTAATCGCTTCTTCTTTAAAGTATTCACCAATAGAGAAGTTACCGAGCATTTCAAAAAATGTATGGTGTCGAGCTGTTTTACCCACATTTTCAATATCATTTGTACGGATTGCTTTTTGTGCATTCGTAATCCGTGGATTTTCTGGAATCACTCGACCATCAAAATACTTCTTCAATGTGGCAACACCTGAATTGATCCATAATAATGATGGATCTTCATGCGGAACTAGTGGAGCACTCGGCTCAATTGCATGTCCCTTTTCCTTAAAAAAGTCTAGATACATCTGGCGGATTTGCGCGCCTGTTAAATATTTCATCATTATTTCCTCCTTAAATTTGGGCACAAAAAAAACTCCCATCCCCTGACAGGGACGAGAGTTAGCTCGCGGTACCACCCTGATTATGGGCCAAATTCACGCACCCATCACCTTCATCAATGCCTTAACGCGGCGAAACGGCAGGAATTAGCTGCACTCCGGACTAGCTTTCTGTCGACTACATCGAAATTTCCTTTCAGCCAAGGGAAATCTTCTCTAAACATATGCACATCAACATACTTTTTCCATCATTGTGTTTACGAATTATAAAAGTTCTTATGTATTGGATTATATTCATCCAAAATTTATTTGTCAATCATCGAACTGACTAGATTGCGTTTTTCCGAAATGAATCTTCGCATGCAGCACAAAAGCCTTAAGAATGGCCAGCACAGGAACAGCAATAATTAGACCTGCCACGCCTGCAACTTCACCGCCAACCAAAAGTCCAAACATAATTAAAACCGGATGCATATGCAAACTTTTCCCCACAATCAGCGGCGATAGAATATTTCCCTCAAGAAACTGTAAAACAAGGACGATTACACCCACTATTATAACCATTTTCACAGAAATAGAAGCAGCAAGAATAACGGCTGGAACGGCACCAATAATGGGACCGAAATACGGAATCACATTCGTAATGCCAATAATCGTACCCAACAGCAACGGATACTCCATCCCAACCACCCAAAAAAGGAAAGCTGAAACCAACCCAATCGCTGCACAAACAAGAATCTGTCCACGGATATACCCGCCCAGTGACGTATCGACATCACGAAGAAAAGACATCCCTTGCTTTCTAAATTTTTTTGGAGTGATGTACCAGGTCATTTTTTTAATAGCTTGAAAATCTTTAATAAAGTAGAAAGCAAGAAATGGGATAAGAGCAATAAGCAGGAAAAAATCAAAGGCCCGGAGAAAATAGCTCATAATTGTACCAGCCAATGCCTCAAGTTTACTTTCGACTAAAGCAATCATTTCGTCGATCCGCTCATGAACGCCAAACGGCCAATGTGTGGTCTTGGCTTCAATCATCTTCATCCAGCCGCGATATTGTTCCGCCACAACCGGCGCACTTTCCGCCAGCTCCCCCACCTGCTTAATAATAACAGGAATCCCGCGGTACACCGCAAATCCAATCCCCCCAAAAAACAAAACATAAATCACCACAATCGACAGACCACGGCTCATCCCCTTCACATGAAGAAACTCAACAACCGGATGCAGCAAATAACTAATAAACGCTGCAGCAGCAAACGGAATCAGCACCTTCACCCCCACACCCAGCACAGGACTCCAAAACGGCTTAAGCTTCATAAACACATAAAGAACAATAAATAATAACAACAAAAACCCCAACCGATAAAACCACTTAAGCCGAATACTCAACCCGCATCCCTCCCAAACCTAGTTTCCGTGAAAAGTGGAGAAATTATGCAGGAAGGCGGGGTATATTTGGAGCGGACTGGATGTTGTTCCTCCCGCTTCCACATAGACAGCTGGGAATTCTTTGATTTGACCCTTTTTTGGAAACTAGACACCTTCCTCTCCCAATTTTCTATTCTTAGTTACTATTTTTTAAGCAAACCACTCTTCATTTTGGTTCTAACTACCTTTTATTGTTCTACGAACTGGTTTTTGATCCTCAAGCTTCATTTTGGTTCTAACTACCTTTTATTTCTTCTGCGGACTGATTTTTGTTCCTCCAGCTCCCACCTCGACAGCTGGAAACTCTTTGATTCGGCCCATTCTTTAAAACATTCGGCCCTTCCCACGAATGATTCGGCCGTTTTCCCACTTTATTCGGCCCTTTTTGATAAACATTCGGCCCTTGTGAAATTCTGGTAACAGACCATAATAAAAAGACCCGCCAACTGGCGAGTCTTTATAGCAGAGATTTTATTTTTTTGCGTAGTTTTTTTATTTGACGCTGCCGTTTTTTTGGATCTGTTATCATATCTAGACCTATACCTATGAAATTACTTCGTGATCGTCTTCGCATAATAAATACCTCTTTCAAGTTTTACATGGTAAAGCGGCGATCTTGTTCATCAAACAAGTCGTCCAACGAACTTAAGCTCCCGTCTTCTTCGACTTGATGAGTATTAATCATTCCTTCTGAAACCGTCATTTCGATATAGCATCCCCAGCAATAATATTGATTCACACCAATTTTACCAATATCTTTGCTGCTGCAATTTGGGCATTTCATTTCCATTTTCCGGACACCTCACTATTCATAGACCGAAACAATGATGGCATCCTCCCCGAGAGACGGCGGCTGTTCAGACCGCACTAATCTTTTACCCTCTGTAAGCTCAGAGAAAAATCCATCCGTCGTTTCATACGCTATGATTGTGCCCATTTTTTCCAAAAAATATACATCATGCAGAAGCCCAAGCGCATCCCCGGTATCAGAAAGGACCATCTTTCCAAACACACTATCATGGACAAACCTTACTGAATTCTTTGGTGGTTTCTGCTCGCAATTTCCATCGCTAACGATAATACCCTCTGATCCAAAGGCCATGACTTTTTGAAGACTTATAAAGAAACTCTTTTTTAAAAAAGCTCGCTGGTGTACGATCATCCCACTAATGTGTCCATCGTCCGCGAAACAAAAATCACTAATAATACCAATATTTTTGCCTGGATGACAATATACCGGCATACCAATCAGTTGTGAAAATGTCCGCAAAGTCATCCCGCCCTTCCGAACACGTATAGTATTTGTCTTTGTAAAACTATTCATGACCTGTAAGGTTTTCCAGACGTAAATGAATGACCTGTAAGGTTTTCCAGACGTAAATGATAGAGCTTATCTTTAGTTTGTCCAGTTTTATCTAAGGAGAGATTAGCCAGAATCCGGACTGAAGCTTTCCTTGATGACAGCTGAAGAAATTCAGAGCATTCTCGGCTATTTATCGATGTTTTTATAAGAAGAAAATAATCTTGAATTGAGTTAATATGAGAATTTTTATCAGTATGAAAACACTTTGGGCATTGCCACTTCGACTTTTTTCGTTCCATTGGCAGAAAAGAGCATTGAGGACAATAGACACCTTTTAATAGGTTTACTGGTGAAATCGCGTAGGTTTCAAGAAGATTAGGTTGATGAGGAATATGCTGTTTTAGCATATATTTAGACAGTTTTTTCAATTCTTTTCGTTGTAGTTGGGGTTGAGAAAACTTACTTTCTAGTTGTTCGATCTTTAAGAGAAGAGAATTTCGATGGATTACTTTGTGAGGAACTTCCGCATTTCCAGGGTTACATTTTATAATAGTATAGGGGTTTGTAATAACTACAATTGATTCAACCGGAAGATTCAGGGTTTTCTGAGATGTGAGCCACTTTTCAAAAAGCACACGCTGTTTTTGCACCTGACGAATTGGGTCAGGGAATCCTTTTTCAATACCATTCTTTGTTTGAATTAATTGTTTAAATGTTCGATCAAAAAAAATAGTACCTGCATAATTTTTCACTTCAATAATTAAGGCAAAAGAAGCAGATAGAAGCAAAATATCAATTTGAAAATAGTGATTTTCATGCTGTAAACGAAGATCATGGAATATATAATAATCTTGTTCATGGAGAAAACTTAAATCGTAGGTTAAGGACAACTCACCTTGGTAACCTGCCCAATACCGTCCATACTCTTCCTCAATCGCATCCCGATTAGGATACGTGAGTGGCAGTCTACGTAATAAAGCCTCCAAAGCTAGTACTCTTACTGATACCTCACATCGTTTCACAATCAACTAATTACCCCCTTTTCAACACAAATTCGTCACTTTTCATCAAAATCCTGCTCAACAAAAAACTCTTTTCAGCACCCCGTCCTGCCAAATGGGGCCTAGAACTTGCGGCATTCTTCCCCTTCCCAAAATCACATCAAAAAAGCCGGAGAATATTCTCCGACTTAGATGAAGTCATCTGGGGTTACGTAGTCCATGCCGATCATGGGGTCGACTTTCATGAGTGCTTCGATATAGTCTTCTGTTGTGGCGGCGGCTGTAGTTTGGGCTGTTTCGTCTTCATCTGCAACTTGTGATTCGTCGTTCATGCTATTACCCGCAATAAGACTGCTTAGTTTTTGCTGCAGTGTAGTTTTGCGGTTTGTTTCGCTATTTCGTTCAATGCCTTGACGGAAGGCATCTTCCTCGCCGCACAAAATTAAGAAGTTTTTACTTCTTGTAATGGCAGTGTAGAGCAGATTCCGCCGCAGCATGCGGTAATAGCTTTTTACAACTGGTAAAATGACAATTGGAAATTCACTGCCCTGTGATTTATGAATAGAGCAGCAATAAGCATGTGTGATCTGTCCAAGCTCTTGCTTGGCATAGACCACTTCAATGCCATCAAATGAAAGCACCAGCTTATCAACATTATCCGTATTCTCTTTGGCATACAAGACTGACACAATATCTCCCATGTCACCATTGTACACACCGCTTTCCGGCTGATTGACGAGTTGCAGTACTTTGTCGCCTGTCCGATACACCACATCGCCAAACTTTAACTCACGCTTTTTCTTATCCGTATTGGCATTGAATACTTCTTGCAAAATTTTATTCAGATTATCAATTCCTGCTGGTCCACGGTACATCGGTGCCAAAACCTGAACATCACGGGCGGTGAATCCCTTCGACTTCGCATTCGCGACAACCTTTTCAACAACCTGAGCAATTTGCCCCGATCCGCAGCGAATAAACGAACGATCTGGCTGTTGCTTTGAAAAATCACCCGGCAGCTGGCCGCGTTTAATTTCATGGGCAAGCTCAATAATGGATGAGCCGTCAGCTTGACGATAAATTTGCTCGAGACCTACCATTGGAACACTGCCTGATGCCAATAAATCTTTTAATACTTGACCTGGCCCAACAGATGGGAGCTGATCTTCATCGCCTACCAAAATCAACTGAACATGCTCAGGCATTGCCTTCAACAGCTGATGCGCAAGCCACGTATCCACCATCGACATCTCATCAATAATAACGATTCGACCTGAAAGCGGATTGTCTTCATCATGGGCAAAACCATCCGCACCATTCCATCCAAGCAGACGATGGATCGTCACAGCTGGTAATCCAGTTGATTCGGCCATCCGTTTCGCTGCACGGCCCGTCGGAGCTGCAAGCACAAAGGGAAATGGCTCGTCCGCTTTGTATGTACCAATGTCCATTGACACACCATGAAGTTCACTGTACAGCTCAACAATTCCTTTAATAACCGTCGTTTTTCCTGTACCAGGTCCACCAGTGAGAATCATCATTGGCGACTGCAGGGCTGTTTGAATAGCTTCTTGCTGCGCCGGTGCATACTCAACACCAAGACGTTCCTCAAGCTCACCAAGTGCAAGCAAAAATTCCGATTCAGGAAATTGATCATCATATTCATCCTGGGCCAGCAATTTCTTAATACTCTTTACAATGCCTCGCTCAGAATAATACAGCGATGGGGTATAGACACGACGCTCTTCAACGATAATTTTCTTTTCTTCTTCAAGCTTAATTACTTCGGCAGATATATCCGCAAACGCAATTTCGGCTCCCTGATTATCTTCAAGCAGCACTTTTACACTTTCCAACAGCTGCTCTGCCTCCAGATAGACATTTCCCTCTTGAGCACATTGCGACTCGAGCGTATATAAACATGCTGCCTTAATTCGATCTGGGTGACTGCCGTTCAAGCCAAGTTGAGAACCGAGTTCATCCGCTCGTCCAAAACCAATCCCTTCAATATCTTCAACGAGCTGATAGGGATTTTTTTGTAACAAACTAATCGTTTCTTGCTTGTATGTTTGATAGATTTTCATCGACAACTGGGGCCCAAACCCATATTGATTCAGGGCAATCATCACTTGCTCTAACCCTTGGTGCTCAACGAGTGTATCGTAAAACGTCTTTGCTTTCTCACCAGCAAGTTTTGGAATGCTGTCAAGCAACGATGGTTGAGCAAGAATCCGTGAAATGGCATTTTCACCAAGCGTATCAACAATGCTTTCAGCCGTTTTTTTACCGATTCCTTTAAATAAATCGCTCGACAAATAACTAACAATTCCGTCCTTCGTCTGCGGCATTTCTTTTCGAAAATGCTCTACATGAAACTGAAGACCGAATCGCGCATGCTCTTTCATATTCCCGTAAAACGTATACGATTCATCCTCATGGATACGTGGAAAGTAGCCGGTGACGACTGCTTCTTTTTCCTCGTAGCTCAAATTCGTCTCATCGACTCGAATTCTAACAACGGAATACATATTTTGTTCATTATGAAAAATCGTCACCAAATGGCGCCCCTTCATAAACGGCTTCTCTTCACTAAAGAGATCCATCGAATCCTGCACCATCTTACTCCCCTCCTTTTTGCATCCTCTCGAAATTAATTTTCAGCTTTGAAATTTTCCATCAGTTTCTTTCCATTTGCCGCTAGCATATGGTCCGGCTGCGCCTCAAGTGCCTTCTCAAAATACGTAATGGCTAAGTCAGCATCTTCTTTAAACCCAGCATAAGCAACTCCGAGGTTGTAATATGCATCGGCATGCCCAGGATCCTGTTCCACTATGATTGTTAACTGCTTAATCAATTCTTCATACAATTCCGCATTTGCTAAACAAAGGGCAAACTGGAAGCGAGCATCCACATCATCGGGATTCAACTCAACTGCCCGTTGCAAATATGGCATTGCAAGCTTCGCCTGATCTAACTGCTGAAGCGTCATACCTAGCATAAAGAACGTATCTGATGTTTCAAGGCCTGTACGGATCGCCTTCTCAAACATATCCTTGGCTTCGATAAATTTATCACCATCGAAATATAAATTCCCCAGTGAATAATAGGCAGCACCAGCTTTTTCATCTAATTCAAGAGCTTTATGATAAAAAGACACCGCGCGATCTGTTTCCCCCACGGCAGTCAAGACATTCCCAAAATTTATGTAAGCTACCGGCTCATTCGGATTTTCCTCAATTGCCTCCGAAAAAACGCGGACTGCATCTTCATACTTACCTTCTTGCATAAACTGAATTCCTTGTTGATTTTTGTCCATTTTTTTCACACTCCATATAATTGCTAAGACTTGATGTATCTACGAAAAGTATACCATTTAACAGGCAAAAGACACAAAACGTCTTCATTTAGATTTTTTTTATAAAACACAACAAGCTATTATAGTAAACTTTTTGAAGGGAGGTGTCGTTTTGAGAAGATTTCTCTTAACTGTATTGCTCTTAGGTAATCTGTTCTACATAATTAATTTTCTTAGCACTTATGATACGTTTAAACTAAACAATCTATGGATTCTCTTTTTTAGCATCAGTTTATATCTTTCTATACTTTTTTTGATTCGTTCGAGAAAGAAATCTGGTTATAGCCCTTATCTATCCATTTCAGTACTCGTGACTAGCATAAGCTGCCTAGGCTCCTTCGCTTTTCTATATTTGGTCTCTAACCTGTTGGGATAAAAAAATTAAGCAACCCTCAAGAGCTAGTCTTGAGGGTTTTTGTTTGTTAATACATTCGCTCAAGCAGCAATATCTGCTTTCTCCACTGGTTGATTCTGCTCAAACTCGGGTTCATTCTTTCTTGCGACCTAGCTATCCGCTGAAAATCAAAAAAATCCCCAGCGATCTTCAGCTGGGGATTTCATCAATTAACCTACGTAGGTTAGTTTTTGGTCATTTTTGAAGACTTCATCGATGGTTCCGCCGCCGAGGCAGATTTCGCCGTCGTAGAACACGACTGCTTGGCCTGGGGTGATGGCACGGATTGGTTCGTCAAAGATGACTTTTGCGTCTCCGTTTTCAAGTACTTTTACGGTTACGCCGCTGTCCGGTTGACGGTAGCGGAATTTCGCTGTGCATTTGAATTCTGTCGCTGGTGCGTGATTTGCGACCCAGCTGACGTTCACGGCTGTAAGGGAGTCTGAGTATAATTTTTCGTGGTGGAAGCCTTGGCCTACATACAAAATATTGTCCTTCAGGTTCTTACCAATTGCAAACCAAGGTTCACCGCTGCCGCCGATTCCAAGACCGTGGCGCTGGCCGATTGTATGGTTCATCAAGCCGTAATGTTTTCCCATTACTTTGCCATCGAAAGTTTCCATATTACCAGGCTGTGCCGGCAGATATTGTCCAAGGAACTCTTTGAAATTACGTTCGCCGATAAAACAGATTCCTGTTGAATCCTTTTTAGCAGCCGTTGCAAGTCCAGCTTCTTGGGCAATTTTCCGAACCTCAGGCTTTGCAATGCCGCCAAGCGGGAACATTACTTTTGACAGCTGTTCTTGCGTAAGTTGGTTAAGGAAATAGGTTTGATCCTTATTCTCATCAATTCCGCGAAGCATTTTGTAATCACCATCACGGAATTCAACTTGCGCATAATGACCGGTTGCCAGGTAATCGGCTCCTAGGCTCACTGCATGCTCAAGAAACGCTTTAAATTTTATTTCTTTGTTGCACATAACATCCGGATTAGGCGTCCGGCCCGCTTTATATTCATCTAAGAAGTACGTAAACACCTTGTCCCAATATTGCTTTTCAAAGTTTACAGCATAATAAGGGATTCCAATTTGGTTACATACAGCAATAACATCATTGTAATCTTCTGTCGCGGTACAGACACCATTTTCATCAGTATCATCCCAGTTCTTCATGAAGATCCCGACTACATCGTAGCCTTGTTCCTTCAAAAGCAAGGCTGCAACTGACGAATCAACGCCTCCTGACATCCCAACAACGACACGAGTGTCCTTTGGTGCTTTATTCATAATGAAACTCCTTTTTAACTCTTTATTTGACCAATCTGTTGATGATTGTAACTGTTTCTTCCGCTGCTTGGCGAATTTCCTGCTCAGTTGTATTAAAACCAAAACTAAATCGAATCGAATTTTTTGTTCGTTCATCATTCTTGCCAAACATCGCAACAAGGACATGCGATGGCTCAATTGAACCGGCCGTACAAGCAGATCCACTAGAAACAGCAATTCCAGCAAGGTCCAAATTAACTAACATCGACTCCACATTCGTTCCTGGAAAACTTACATTAATTACATGCGGCAGCGCATGCTCAGGTGAACCGTTAATTGAATAAGCAATCCCTGCTCGATCAAACACATCAATCATCATGTGTTTAAATGACTGATACCGAGCACTTTTTTCCAATAGGCTCTGCTGTGCAATCTTCACTGCCTCAGCAAAACCAACGATTGCCGGCACACTTTCTGTTCCTGCACGGCGTTTTCGTTCTTGATCACCGCCAAGCTGATGAGGCTCGTGCTTAATACCCTCGCGGATATATAAAAAGCCGATTCCCTTTGGCCCATTGATTTTATGGGCAGAAACCGACAGTAAATCAATTCCCAACTCATTGACATCAATTTTGACCACACCGTAAGCCTGTACGGCATCAGTATGGAAAAAAGCAGGATGATTTCGCATGATGCTGCCAATCTCAGCAATTGGCTGAATCGTTCCTACTTCATTGTTCCCAAACATGATTGAAACAAGTATCGTATCCTCACGCAACGCCTGTTTAAGGTCATCCAAGGAAATCAATCCTTGTTTATCGACCGGTAAATACGTCACCTCAAAGCCTTCTTTTTCAAGAAATTGGGCCGGGTGAAGAATCGCATGATGCTCGATTTCTGTCGTAATAATATGCTTACCGCGTTGCTGATACGAATGAGCAACACCAATCATAGCTGTATTATCAGCTTCCGTCCCGCCGCTCGTAAATACAATCTCTTGACGGTTTGCACCAATACTAGCCGCAATCTCCACTCTAGCTTCATCCAAACTATGACGCGCCTCTCGGCCAAATGAATGGATGCTTGACGGATTACCGAAATTCGCCGCCATCACACTCATCATCCTGTCAATGACGGACGGATGCATGGGCGATGTTGCGGCATGGTCTAAATAAAATCGTTCCACTTCCACGTCGCCTCCATTTAAATATAAAACATATAGGAATCTTGTTCGCCTTCATCTTTATAATTAGCCAGGTCCTCAATGGTTGTATTATCAAGCACATCTTTGACCGCGTCACGAATACGGATCCAAAGCTGACGCTTAACCGGCTCTTCGTCCTCAATTCCCTCAACAGGCGAAATTGGCCCTTCAAGCACACGAATTACATCACCTGAGGTAATTTGTCCCGGCTCTTTCGCCAGAATATATCCTCCATACGCACCACGAATACTCCGGACTAAACCAGCATTTCGAAGCGGAGCAATTAGCTGTTCTAAGTAGTGTTCAGATAAATCATTATTCTTCGCAATTGATTTTAAGGATGTTGGACTTTGTCCGTCACCATAATTTTTCGCTAAGTCGATCATAATCGTTAAGCCGTAACGGCCTTTAGTTGATATTCTCATTCTTAACACCTCTATCTTTTCACAGTTTCACCTGACAATACGGTGTCTTTATCTATCTGTTTTCTCTCATCTTATCTATTAATAGGCTCTAAAAATTATAGCATATTCCCAGTACAATTGCATTTACCCATCCTTACTATATCGATAGGGATTTAAAACTAAAAAAATCACCTTATCACTGAGGATAAGGTGATTTTTACTTTAATATCTCAACTTGAAAGTCTTTTTCATAAAAAAATCTTCCTTTTACAATTCCATTCTGTTCACTTCGTCGATCAAACCCATTTTCTGCATCTCAAGCTTCACCAATTCCTTTAATTCATCATCTTCCTGTATAAGATAAAAAAATTGCAAATTTCGTATAGTCGCTAATTTGGTTTCATCGTCATTCCGCTTAAAAAAATCCTCCAGTTCTTTTAAATTGATGATTGAATCACTATTCATAGGAAATGTTTCTTGATTGAATCCTGCATGATTGCTTACAATGCCTAAGGTATCAAAAGTTTGAATGGGGGCCACTTTTTTTCTGTGCTCAGGTACAATTACTTCTACGTATTCATATAAATCATCAATCGATTTTCGGTTTAGTTTCTGTTGAATCCTGTCGCAGATATAGGTGCTTTGTTCAGTGGATTCTTCTTTAGCTACCCAATCTAAAAACTCATGATATTCCTCTTTTGTTGAATAATCGAGTAGGTTCTCAATAGTCGAGGCATCTTTCAGAGTAAGGACTACATCTATAAATTCTGCAATGTTTCTAGCTATGATTTTCACATGATTCCCGAAGTTCATGGGGCTAATACAAACGATGAAAGCTTCTTCTAAATTCTTCACCCTGCCAAAATCAGTGAGGAATCCATAGTGGATCCCATCAGCTCCTATTCTTGCAAAGGGAATTACATCATAGGGAGTGACGTCATAAGCATAACTTTCATCTAGTAAGAAAAGAGATAACTGATCGAATAAACTAACTCCCTCCTTCTGCAAGTCCAGATCTATGTTAGTCAACATCTGAAGAGCTTGAGGGAATTCTTTGTATTTTCCTAGAAAATCCATAATCTAACGCCTCCTATAAAAGAAATATTGGTTAGTACTATATTCAGTAACTTTCATTCAAAAGCCTGCTTATTTTCTTATCTCCATCTATTAAATAGAAATCATCTTCTACCCTATCTTTAGCCTTTTTTTCGACTTAGCGGTATAATTCCGATACATGAAATAGTAAGGTGGGGGTGAGGACGATGAGTATTAAGCCGCTTGCTTTTCGGATGCGGCCTCGGTCAATTGAGGAAGTGATTGGCCAGCAGCATCTGGTAGGCGAAGGAAAAATTATTGAACGGATGGTGAAAGCTAAGCAGCTTTCATCGATGATTTTATATGGACCGCCTGGTGTAGGGAAGACGTCGATTGCCAGTGCGATTGCTGGGAGCACCCAGTTTGCTTTTCGGACGTTAAATGCCGTTACTAATAATAAGAAGGATATGGAAGTCGTTGCAGCTGAAGCGAAGATGTCTGGTAAAGTCATTCTGCTATTGGATGAAGTCCATCGTCTTGATAAAGCGAAACAAGACTTTCTGCTGCCTTATCTCGAGAACGGGATGATTACCTTAATCGGAGCCACAACGAGTAATCCCTTTCATGCGATTAATCCTGCCATTCGCAGCCGATGCCAAATTTTTGAGCTGAAGTCGCTTGAAATAGAAGACATAATTACTGCACTTGATCGAGCGCTCATCGATGACAATCGCGGTCTTGGCAGTTACCAAACTGACGTGAGCAGCGAAGCACTCAAGCACTTAGCGACCGCCTCGAACGGTGACGTCCGCAGTGCACTTAATGCCCTTGAACTCGCCGTGATATCGACTACGCCTGACCAGAACGGAACCATTCACATTGATGTTGATATTGCGGAGGAATGCATTCAGAAAAAGAGCTTTTCGCATGATAAAGATGGCGATGCCCATTATGATGTTCTTTCAGCATTGCAAAAATCAATTCGCGGCAGTGATGTGAACGCAGCCCTTCATTATTTAGGCAGACTGATTGAAGCGGGTGATCTCGTCAGTATTGCCCGACGGCTTGTTGTAATTGCCTACGAAGATATAGGTCTTGCCAGTCCGCAAGCTGGTCCTCGGACACTCGCTGCTGTTGAAGCAGCAGAAAGACTCGGTTTTCCAGAAGCACGGATTCCACTCGCTAATTCAGTGGTTGAGCTCTGTCTCTCCCCAAAATCAAATACCGCGTACTTAGCAATTGATGCCGCACTTGCCGATATACGTGCAGGTCACAGCGGTGATGTACCCGATCATTTGAAAGATGGTCATTACCAAGGAGCAAAGGAACTGGGTCGAAGCATCGGTTACCTGTATCCTCACGATTTTGATAACGGCTGGGTCGAACAACAATATCTTCCGAACAAACTGCTTGGAAAGCAATACTATAAACCCAAAAAAAGCGGGAAGTTTGAACAAGCTCTAGCCGCCGTTTATGAAAAATTAACGCGTAAAAAATAGGGATTATGGAATATAAAAACTGCGTATATGCCTAATAGACAAATAAGTTTCATTACCATGAGCAGTAATAAGACCGACTAGACCGTCTTCCACACCTAATAATGTGCCAGATTTCTGCGGAATGTCACCTAAATTAAAGACGACCAATTGCCCATTTAATTTTTGTATCTGCTCCTCAAACGTTCTTGACAGGGCAAGTTTAGAAGGCTGGAAAGCCCTTTTAACTTGTCCATACGGCGCGTCCATATCATTGAAAGTCATACTTTTCACGTGATCCATTGAGATGAATATGGTTTTATAAATTGGAGAATAAAAGACAAAATAATTGTTCATGATACTCATAATATAGCCATACAACACTGTGTTTCCCCCAAGAATCACGTGAACATTGCGTCCTTTTGCACTCATTAATGATTTGCGAAAGGACGTTTTTCCGTTGCATTCAAGTCTTGGATCTTCATCCTGCCCATCCAACAAAATCTCTTGAATGTGTCGAACGGGAATGTAGTGAATGTGACCCTTTTCAGAAAGAATTATACAATCTGATCCAGCATCTAGTAAGAACCCTTGTCGTTCAATCATTTCAGAAAGATGCACCAAAATGTAGTGTCCTAAGTATGTGGTTAACATAGATAACGCTCCTTTTGAATAGCCTGTACATATTTCAAGAATAAGGAAGGCACAGCAGCAGCTGTACCTGTGGTAGATCGTTTAGCGATTAGTGTCAGCTTGTGCTGCCTGTGCCCGCGCAAGACTTTCCCGTAAGATATTTCTATACACATTACTTCTTGAACTGTTTCTAGTAGAGACAGTTGAGGAAGATCTAGCGTTGTTGTTTTGAGAGTTAGAATTTGAGTTGTCATCAGAATTCTCATCCTCTGAATCATCGTCTCCTCTTCCTTGGATTGGAACAGCGATTGATTGCAGGTGGAATGTAGACACATAAAATACTTCCTTATCATGAACAATGACAAGTGTTTCTGCATCAAACTCCGTCAACACACCCTCGATCTTATCTGGTCCGTTATTAACGGTCACCCATTGGCGTCTAAGTTCTTCAAGAAGCAGCGGAAACGTGACAGCAGCAACATACTCAGGATCAAGCTCAAAGAATGGCGCACACTCTCTTTCTTCTTGCTTCACTGCATTCACACTTTTAACATGTTCAAGCGAATACATCACAAGGCCATCCTTTTTCGTTTCCAAGGTCAAGAATTCAGTATTTACAGCTAACAGCTTGCCTACACGTGATGCAGGACCGCCGCCATTAATTTGTACATTTCCTTGTAAAAGCTCAGTAAACACTTCTGCAAATGTTCCAGAAGCTACATCAAAATTCAATTCAGGGTAATCTTCAGGTTTTATGTTGGCTTTTGTATCTTCAACCACAGCCTTCACATGTCTTAATTGATAGTAGACCACCTGCTGATCCTTTGTTTGCAGCGTAAGAAAATTTTCATTAGCTGCAAGCAGCCTTCCAACTCTTGAATCGGGACCTGCCTTATTAACTTTTATAACTCTCCCGACTAATTCAGTTAAATATGTCAAAGTAATTGTATCTGCCATATTCCATATGCCTCCCATAGTTGTTTGTACTTTAGTGATAGTCATACAGCATGTATATGCGCCTTGTTCCTTTATGGCATATGCACTTACCCACTATTTCAGTAAATCGTTATATGCCTATGGAGAAACATTTGAATATCTGTTGTTTTTTCGTTGTAAATACGCTATCTAATAAAAACCAAACTACTATTATACTTATTCGCCCCTAGCTCCCAATGACAATAAAAAAAACACCGCATGCGGTGTAATCGAGTTTAGGCTCCTGCGCGCAGGATGCTTTTCATCCATTCTATGATGGATTTACCTTGGGTCGAATGGATGACTTCGACGGGTTCCTTTGCGATGATTGATCCATTCTTAATGATGGCGACTTCATCGAGGAGTGTTTCTACTTCATCAATTTCGTGTGTGGTCAGAATGACGATTTGGTGTTCGTAGTCAATAAATGAAAGTAAACTTTTCACAACGGCTTCACGGACCAGTTGATCGAGTCCGGAAAACGGCTCATCAAGCAGTACCACCGGAGTATCGCGAGCCAGCGCAAGTACTAGTCGTAAGCGGCCGCGGTATCCCTTTGATAATGCCTGTATCCGTTTCGTACGATCAAGCTTCATCATCTCGAGCATTTTAGCAGCTTTTTCAACGTTAAAGTCGTCAAACTGTGATTCATAATAATGAAGCATTTCGTCAACAGTATACATGGGATAAAAGAAATCAAGCTCCGTCATATACGAAACACTTTTCGCAATTCTTCGTGTCACGCTTTCATTCATGACCGTCACTTCCCCAGAATCAGGTTTAACAAGTCCAGCAATCAACTTCAAGGTTGTCGACTTACCACTGCCATTCTCACCAATTAAGCCATAAATTTTCCCTGGTTCAAACGTAATCGAAACGTCTGTTAACGCCGCAAGATTTCCATATTTTTTACTAACATTCCTTAACTCTACTGTCATTACGCTTCACCCTCCCGTTTTGAAAAAAACTGCTGCAGCCCTTCAAGCATCTCGTCCTTAGTCAAACCAATTTCATTCATACTTTCCACAAACTCTTCCACAATGCCTGTCTTGATTCGATTTCGTAATTCAACAACCACTACTGGATCATTCTTTACATATGTTCCTTGACCCCTTTTCGTTTCAACCATTCCATCCCTCTCCATCTCTGTATAAGTTCGTTGAATAGTATTCGGATTAACCCCCATTTGAACGGCCATATCCCGAACCGACGGTAATTTTTCACCATGTTTAATTTCACCGCGGACGATGGAAAAGTAAATACGATCCACTACTTGTAGATAAATCGGCTTTGATGCATGAAATTCATCTGACATTTTTATACCTCAAGCTTTCTATCAAATACCCAGCAAGCAAGATAAAACAAGCCTACAAAAATTATGGTATCGATGGAGAATGTCAAAAGGGAAAAATCAATAACCTCACCAGCTAACGTGAATTCTGTCATATCTACACTAAACGAATTAAACTGAAAAATAGTGACCCTGGCAATTTTATCTAAGGCTTGATATAGACTTGTATTTTGAATAAATTCTAAAAGATAATTTATCCCGAAAAATAGAATGATAACAATCAGCCATCGGATATTTTTTATCTGAGGAAATTTCGCTAATGCATGATACACCACCCACAGCAGCAAGCATTGTACGGCAATAACTAGACTTATAACGGTAATGACGCCCAATACGATTCCTATCTCATATAGTCCATATCCTTGCATCTTTTCATTGGATAACACCATAACAACCAGTACAACAGCTGAGAATAATAAAGAAATCAAATGAAGTCCGAGTCCAGTAAGCATCTTTGATCCGAGCAATAGGATAGACGATTGTGGATTATGCAGCCAAAGCTGTGATTTTCCTTCGACATTAAGAAGTGTTAACAACATAGCAGGAACCATTAAAATATGAATCAGCAGTAAAGGAATAATCCCAACAAACATGATTCCAGGCAAATGGTAGTGGTTGCCCAGCAGGTACGTAATCAATACTAAAACCATTTGCAGCAACAACAGCCAAACCAGCGATTTCCTCCCTAGTTTCCACTCCTTCTTCATCAATCCCATAAATGGCTTCATACAGCCAACTCCTTCCAAATATTAGTGTTCTAGTGATATAGTACACTAAAACGTTAAAAATGTGCAATACTTTTTTAATAAATACTCTAAAAAGAACAAATTCGTATTTTACTCAATAAAACCTCATATCTTTTTCTGGATTTGTTCTTTATAATGAAGATATTATAATTAGAGAAAGTGGGATCGTAATGACTAAACGAAAAAAGAAACATCCTTGGCTCAAATTTTTTGGATTTGTTGTCTTATTTTTCATTCTTGTCGGAGGCGGCTTAGCTTATTATGTCTATCATTCTCTTACAAATACGGTAGCCACTATGCATACTCCTATTAATCGCGAAATCTCAGAAAAACGTGTAGAGCCAGTTTCCTTACAAAAGCAGCAGCCATTTTCAGTTCTATTGCTGGGTGTGGATGAACGAGAAGGAGACCGCGGCCGCTCAGATACCATGATCGTTATGGCCGTTAATCCGACTCTGAATACAACCAAACTACTCAGTATCCCACGTGATACTCGGACCGATATTATTGGCAAAGGCACAGTGGATAAAATTAATCATGCTTGGGCGTTCGGTGGTCCAGAGATGTCAATGGATACGGTTGAACATTTCCTTGATATCCCGATTGATTATTATGTAAAGGTAAATATGAAAAGCTTTAAAGATATTGTCGATGCAGTTGGCGGTGTCACGGTTGAGAATTCATCTGCTTTCACCACCGGTGATCAAAAATTCCCGGCTGGAACACTTACGTTAAACGGAAAAGAAGCCCTTAGCTATTCACGTGAACGGTATTCTGATCCAAACGGTGATTTTGGCAGACAGGAACGTCAGCGTCAGATTATTCAAGCCGTTCTCCAGAAAGGCGCTAGTATTTCATCGGTCGCTAATTTCAGCGATATTCTTTCTGCACTCAGTAAAAATATCCAAACCAATCTGGAGTTTGACCAAATGGTAGATATCCAAGCCAATTACCGTTCTGCTACCGAATCGATCGTACAAAACACGATTAAAGAAACAGGGCAAAAAATTAACGGTGTCTACTATGGAATTGTTGATAATACTGAACTGCAAAAAGTTCAAAACGAATTAAAAACCCAGCTAGAAATTGAATAAATTTATTTTCTAGGAAATATTACGCTATATTTCGTCTTTTTCTTCTATATAAATCTTTCATTTACTTAGGGGATATACTATTTGAACCTTGCTTTGACAAATTCCTCATTTCTCTACGAATTTTGTAGTTAATTGATTAGTTTAATATAGAAGAAAAGGCGGTATTATAGAGTTACATAATTAAATTACCATTTATGACAGATTTTGTTGATAGAATCATCATTTTTTAAGAAGGGGTGGGTATATTGAAAATTAAAGCCGGTAATTGGATCATGCTTACACCACAAGAAAAAATGTTTATCTTACAAGCAATAAGCAAAACGAGATTGGAACAACTTGCATAACTTCTTACTTTTTGATTATTGAGAGGAAAGGTGAGAAGTCCATGCAGAGTATACATGTCAATGAAGACAGCCCTCTAAATGGGGCCTAAAAAGGAACAGCACCCAATAAATTTGGAGCTGTTCCTTTTTGCTGTGGCAAAAATATTTAGGAATACGAAATATATATTCTCAATCCATAGCATATTCAACTTTTTTCTTGTAAAATAGGCTTTGAATAAATACAAGGAGGATTTTACACTTGAGTACACTAACTAAACCAAGTCCTCTCAGCACGGATAAAATATGGACACGGGATTTTGTTTTAATTTGTGTGGCCAACTTTTTCATTTTTTTAGGCTTTCAAATGACCCTGCCAACCATCCCGCTTTTTGTCACTCATTTAGGTGGAAGCGAACGTCTTATCGGCGTTGTTGTTGGGATTTTCACCTTTTCTGCCTTACTGCTTCGACCATTAGCCGGCAAACTTCTTGAAAGCAAGGGACGCCGTTTCGTCTTTCTAGTCGGACTTATTATTTATGTCATCTCAGTCGGCTCGTTCGGTTTTATGGGAAGCATGGTATTTCTCTTTGCGATGCGGATTGTTCAAGGAGCAGGCTGGGGTTTCTCATCCACTGCCTCTGGGACCATCGCTACTGACCTGATTCCAGCAAAAAGGCGCGGCGAAGGAATGGGCTATTACTCCCTTTCCGGAAACCTTGCACTTGCCATGGGGCCATCACTTGGACTATTGCTTGTGGGCGCCGTATCATTTAAAGTTCTCTTTCTCATTTCTGCTGGGTTAGGTCTAGCTGCCTTCCTCATTGCAACAACGCTTCGGTATACAGAAGTGGAAAAGGGCGCGGTAAAAACAACGACCATCAAATTTGATTTCTATGAAAAAACAGCATTACCGCCATCGATTTTATTATTATTTATCACGGTCACCTTTGGCGGAATCGCAACCTTTTTACCGCTGTACGCAGCACAAAAAGGCGTATCCGGAATTCAGTGGTACTTCTTGATTTATGCACTATCACTAATGTCCACTCGCCTTTTCGCTGGAAAGCTCTACGACAAACATGGACATAAATTTGTCTTTATTCCATCCGTCTTTTTAATGATTATCGCCATGTTGCTGCTCGCCTGGCTGCCAAGCAACACCGTTCTATATATCGCGGCAATCTGTTACGGATTTGGATTTGGATCCGTCAGCCCAGCACTACAAGCTTGGTCGATGGAAAAAGCGGCTCGCAACCGTAAAGGAATGGCCAACGCTACCTTCTTCTCCTTCTTCGACCTAGGAGTTGGAATTGGAGCCATCGTATTCGGCCAAATCGCCTACATGTACGGCTATGCCAGCATCTACTGGACCGCCGCAGGCTCCGTCTTCCTATCCCTACTATTTTACCTATACATCCTAACGAAAGAACACAAACAAGGAAGCGCACATTGAGGCGCTTCCTTTTGTTTTTATTTATTGAAAATGGCGTACAACTTGATGTTGTTTTGCACAGATCTCCTCTTACTGGTCTATGAAAATAGGGTATCTTTCTCTTGATGACTCCTTTTTCATAACCCCGAACACCCAAAACGCCCTTTGCACACTTTTTGGCTAGTTTTGCACAGAAAAGTCACTGATTTGCACACTTTTTACTGGTTTTTGCACAGAAATCAGCTCCAAATGCACAGAAAATCCTTTGTTTTGCACAGACCTCCTCTTACAGGTCTATGAAAATAGGGTATCTTTCTCTTGGTGACTCCTTTTTCATAACCCCGAACACCCAAAGAGACGTCTGGGGGTGGTTTGCCTATTGAAAATGACTAACATTCGATTAAATGACGCATGTTCACAACCCCGTTATTTTTACCTTGTGTGCAGGAGTTTTCTATGACGGCGGAGAATTTTTAACAGAACTATAATAACAGGGGGGATATTTTTGTTTATAAAGCCGATCAAGCCGCCGCTTTCCATTCAAGTTTTAGAAGCCCTTGTACGACGTCTACCACCAAAACACCCAAGGATAGAGGAGATTAAGGTAGAACTTCGAATAACCAAGGCAGGTTATCGAGGTGAACAATCGTTGGATTACTTTTTAGGTGCACTTTCTTCAAAAAAGTACTCAATTTTTCATGATCTCCGCTTACCATATACCCCCAATGCTGAACCCTATTACTATCAAATAGATGTCCTGCTCGTTTGTTCAACCCATCTTCTCATTTTAGAAGTAAAAATTATGCCGGTACACTTTTCTTCGATCGTGAATTTTCGCAACTTATCCAAACAAAAGATAATCTGGAGAAATCATTCACTGACCCCATCTCCCAAGCGAAACGACAACAATCCCTGTTAATAGCTTGGTTAAAAGATCACAATTTTCCTCAGATTCCTGTTGAATGTCTTGTGGTCATTTGCGGTACCAATACCATTATAAAAAGCTCACCCGGTTACGCTGATACTAAACAAATCGTATTACATAAAGAAAATCTTTTTTCAAAAATTCAAGCCCTTGAAACAAAATATAAAGTAGAACAACTCCTACCGAAAGACCTTCGAAAACTTTCCAAAGTGCTGCTCGCTCAGCACACTCCATCTTACCCAAATCTCCGTGAAAAATATTCGATAACGGAACTCGATTTTTTAAAGGGTGTCACTTGCCCTGCTTGCTTTGCTCTCCCCATGGTCCGTAAACGTTCTCACTGGACATGCCCTCAATGTAATCACTTTTCTACAAATGCCTATCATTTCTCCTTACAGGATTTTGCTATTCTAATAAAATACAACCCCACACTCTCTGAAATTCAGGACTTTTTACAATTACCATCTCGTCATATTACCTACAGACTTATAGCAAAATCTCCTTATCCACGAATTGATTCGAAAAGGTATCAAATTGTTTCCCAAGAGAAACTTTATTAGTTCCACATTACTTTTATAGGATAACGTAAAAAGATTGCTATAGACTTATACGATTGATTATTGATAAGATGTTCAAGCGATATTATGATAGAACTTTTTTGGAGTGATGAAGTTGGTTGCAAGAGATTCAGTTGTTCATAAGGTAGCCGTCATAAGTGTTGCCTTTAACGTACTATTAATGTTAGGCAAACTATTCGTCGGTTATTTTAGCGATAGTGATGCCGTTTTTGCTGATGGTATTCACTCCGCAGCAGATGTTTTTGCATCAGTTATTGTTTTATTAGTATTAAAAATAGCCAGTAAACCTGCTGATGACGAACATCCATATGGACATGGAAAAGCGGAGATTCTTGTTTCTGCATCTATTGGAATAATATTATTTTTAGTTGCCATCTACTTAGTTTATGAAGCCATAGCGGGCTTTTTCCATCCAGTCAAAGTGCCCGGTCTAATCGCATTATGGACAGCCTTGCTTTCATATGCCATTAAGCATTGGCTATACCGTTATTCATTAGCTGTAGCAAAAGAACACCGGAGTAACGCTATCAAAGCGATTGCCCTCGATCATAAGGCAGATATTCTTGCATCAGTTGCCGCAGCATTAGGTGTTGTTTTGTCTATTATCGGAGACAAACTAGACATGTATTTTCTCCTCTATTCGGACAAAGTAGCCACCATCATTGTCGGCTATCTCATTTTTAAAATAGCAAAAGAAATGCTGATGGAGTCGGTTGATATCCTACTAGAACGAAATGTGAATATCGATACCCTTCAGGAATTCGAGAAAGTCGTCCTCAGTTTTGAAGAAGTACGAAGGATAGACAGTATCCGAGCCCGAGAATTGGGTGCCTATGTGTTAGTCGACATTAGGATCAGTATTGACTATTTCAAAAATATTAAAGAAGGACATGACCTCACACGAGATATCCGTAATCAATTAAAATCAAAGCACGATAATATATCAGAAGTATTAATTCATCTAAACCCCTATTACGTTAATGATCAAGAGGAATAAAAAAACCGGCGCAGATTAAGCGCCGGTTTTTTTGAAGTCATTATTCACTTTTATATTCTAGAAGGTCACCGGGCTGACAATCCAAGGCCTTACAAATGGCTTCTAACGTGGTTAGTCGTACCGCTTTTGCCTTTCCATTTTTCAAGATAGAAAGGTTAGCCATTGTTATCCCTACCCGCTCCGATAGTTCTGTTACGCTCATTTTTCTTTTAGCCAACATTACATCAATATTGATTATTATTGCCATGTTAGTCACCTCAGACTATTAAGTCGTTCTCTGATTTTATATCGATGGCTTCTTTTAAAAGTCTTTGTAAAACAGCTGCAAAGACGGCAATCACCAAGGGAGCAAAGACCATGACCATTCCGAGTAGGATGAGCCCTGGCGCGTCATCTATCTCAGCAAGAATATATACGAAAGGAAGAACAATCACATAGAATCCACTGATTGTGAGGGCACAGTTTTTAATTTTCTTTAGAGCTAGTACAGATAAATCCGAGAAAGCTTGGTTTCTGTCAATATAACTTAAAAGGGTAAAAGATTGATACAAAGCGAAGTAAAATGGGATCGCCGTAATATACATAATCGTTACTATTCCATATACCACATAAGCTAAGTCCGAACCTTTATCGGCTGCCTCATTTGCTTCATTCACTATCTGAGGCAACAAAAAGATACACAATGCAAGAACTGGAATCCCCATAAAAATTACTGCTGCCTTCAAAAAGAGTGTTGAACTTCGTTTCATAAAAATCACCTCATTTTATTGTTTCAAAATAAATGATTATTGATTCTAATTATATCTTTATTGTTAATAGAATTGTCCATTTATTTTTAGACAAAAAAAGGCATTCCTCCATTCAGGGAAATGCTCTAAATATAAAATGATCAGCAGGATTCCAAACATGCAGGTGATCAGCCGTGTATCCACGCAGCCACAACTTCCCATGAATGTTTCTAAGGTAAAATCCTTTTGGAAAATTATCGTCTTCACTTATTATCGGCGAGGCTATGGTAATGGAGCCAGAGGGAGCTTCATGTTGCTGTGAAAGATGATTACCTTCCGGCTGATCTAAATACTGTAGTCTTAGATGAGGTCCCAGCTCTAGTGGGCAAAGTTCCATCCCAAGTTCACTGGCTCGCTCAAAAATCTGCGGTAAAGTAGCTCCATCAGGAAACGAAAGATCTCTAACGGTTAGTTCAACGGTGTTTACGCTGTACGTTGTTTTAGAAGTAAGAAATCTATCATCAGATAAAAGTCTCTCTCCCAGCTCATTCATTAATACTGAATGTTGTTTTAATTTATGTATAAGCTGCAAGTTCGATAGCCCGCCAACCTCTATTGGTCTATTAATAACTGGGCAATCAGGGTATATTCCCATTTGAGGTCACTCCTTACTATAGAATCAGAGTTTCGGTTGTTAATAACTCAATTTCTTTTTCAGGTAAAACTGCTGACTTTCTTTAATTGGATGTTCATTTACCACACCAACTACTTCGTAACCATACTTTTGATAAAAAGCAGGTGCTTGGAAGCTAAATGTATCCAGTTGAATCAGGTTGCATTTATTTTCTTTTGCAAAATCTTCTATCTTTAGTAATAACTCTTTCCCATATCCTTTACCCCTCAGTGACTTATCGACCCATAAGAAATCAATATGTAAGTGGCACCAAAAAACGGTTCCTGTTATTCCACCTAAAATTCCTCCTTCTGCATCCCTTAGAATGAAGCTAATATCCTTAACTGGATGTTTCACATCATCAGGCAGGTTAGAAAGATTATGTTCAATGACTTTTTTTCGAATGTATTCACTATCTTTTTGATTCCATTGTTGAGTAATTTTCATCATTTTTCCATCCTTAACATGGTGAATAACTTACCTCCAAAATCTTAAATAATTGAGTATAGTTGCTGAAAATCATTTATCGTGTAATCAGCATAGGGACAATCATCGTTTCCTTCTTTAAAATAGCAGGCACTTATCTTTGCGTTCTTTCCTGATAATAGATCTAGCTCTCTATCACCAATCATTATAGATTCTGAGTGAATCATATTATGTTTGTTAATTAGGTAGTCAATCGCATCAGGACTTGGTTTTCTTTCAAATCCATGTTTAGATGTAATGAAATCAGCAAAGTAATCTACTAAACCATGCTTTTTCAACAATATCATTGAGGATTCTCCTCGATGCGTAAATAAATAATTTTTTCTATTTGTTGAGTGGATATATTTACAAATCTCTTGAATCCCGTCATATGGTCTGGATAATTCTACTTCCGCCTCTATTCTTCGTTCTTGATAGTTCGATATAAATTCGCTGGAGATCTGATATTTTTCCTCATAGTATCTGAGTGCAGAAGAAATAGATACCCTCAGCTGTTTGTTGATTTCCTCTACTGGCTCTTCGATTTTTTGTTCTTTGAGCGCTTCCCTCAATACATTTGCCGTTACTGGGTAGGTATCAAAAAGCGTTCCATCAAAATCCCAAATTATGTGCTTATACATATTTCTTATCCGCCTTTTCAGCTATGGTATAGGCAGCTGCTTGAAGAATAGCTAGAACAATTACGATCCAAAATCCATGTTTGAGTCCGACAGCAAGATGGATAATAAGCAACATTAAAAACAATAAAAGAAAACCATATTTAACGATTCTCGTATACATTAATAATTCCCTCCCTATGCTTCTACCGTACCATAAAATGGGTAATAAATCCTTTTTCTACAAAACCATAAAAAAAAGACCTTCTCAATGAGAAAGTCTTCTTAAAATCATTTATCTTCGCCGATAATTTTTACTTCTGTTTCTAAGTCTACACCGAAGTTCGCTTTGACCGTTTTTTGTACGTGTTCAATTAGTTCAACATAATCGGTGGCAGTTGCATCATCGACGTTTACGATAAAGCCTGCATGCTTCATCGAAACCTGTGCTCCTCCAATTTGCTTTCCTTGTAATCCGCTGTCTTGAATTAATTTACCTGCAAAATAGCCTGGCGGGCGTTTAAACACGCTCCCGCATGAAGGAAATTCGAGCGGTTGTTTGGATTCCCTTTGGAAAGTAAGATCGTCCATCTTCGCTTTTATTTCAGCTACATTCCCTGGCTTTAATTCGAAGGTTGCCTCTAGGACTAATAAATGTTCTTTTGAAAAGCGGCTAGTACGATAGCTCAATTCTAAATCCTCTGCTGCGAAGGTTTTTAACTCTCCTTCAGCAGTGAGAACAAGTGCCTCTTTCAACACATCAGAAATTTCTCCGCCATATGCACCGGCATTCATATAAAGTGCTCCACCGACCGTACCTGGAATTCCACAAGCGAATTCAAGTCCTGATAAACATTTTTCCAGTGCAAAACGTGATGTTTCAATAATTGTAGCACCACTTTGAGCAATGATTTGATTTCCCTTACATTCAACTTCTTTCATTTGAACCAGGACCATAACAATCCCACGAATCCCGCCATCTCGTATAATCAAGTTCGATCCATTTCCGAGCACTGTAATTGGAATCTGATGCTCCAACGCATAGTTATACGTATCGCGAACTTCAAGATAACTGGTCGGAAGAACCAAGATATCAGCTTTTCCACCTGTTTTGGTAAAAGTATAGTTACTTAATGGTTCGTTCATTTTCACATGATTTGATTTTAAAATTGCTATTAAGTCGTTATAAATTAATTCATTCATTTTTTGTAAGCTCCCAGTTGAGGATTTGTTTTTAAAAGTGACTGTTAAATAAGTCCTTCCTCATAATAAATGCATAGATAGTTCATTTTAAGCTTCATAAATGAAAAAGACAATCATTTATACGTCTTTTTCAATGCCATCTCTTCCAACATACACAATTTTCTTTTAAACGGCTACTCTAAACTTACTTTTTAAAAATTATTACCCCTACTTAGTTATATTAATATACATAAAATGGGTTTTATATTTAATTAAGATTACATTTACATTAATTATTTTACTATTAGATTAAGAACAAGGGGTAATTCTCTAAAAATATTAATATATCTTATTTTATTCCGAACTAGTAGTTATAAACACCTATACCAATATAGTTCTATACATAAAAATATAAGTTTACTAGGGAGAATGAGATGAGAAAATTAGTTATTCCAGCTTTTTGTTTTGCAGTCTTGAGTACTGTAGCTTTAGAAGATCAACTATCTATTACACCTGTTTCTGCCGCACAAGTTACTATTGAGAAAACACAGTATGTTACTGTCAGTTCGGGCACACTTAATATGCGGAAATCTGGTTCCACTACAGCTGCTGTTGTGGCTAAGCTTGCCAAAGGCACGAAGGTTACTGTTTCGTCTGAATCTAAAGGCTGGACAAAAATCACCGCCAACGGCAAAATCGGCTATGTCAGTTCACAATATCTTTCGTCCAAGAATCCGGTAAAAGCCACTGCTGCATCTATAACTACCAAATATGTCAATACAAGTTCTGGTACGCTTAACATGCGGAAGAGCGGTTCCAATACTGCCGCCGTTGTTACTAAGCTTGCCAAAGGTACAAAGGTTAGCGTTTCTTCCGAATCTAAAGGCTGGGCAAAAATCACCGCTAACGGCAAAACCGGCTATGTCAGTTCGCAATATCTCTCGACAAAGAATCCGGTGAAAGCAGCCGCTGCAGCCAAAACGACCATTAAATATGTCAATACGAGCTCAGGCAAACTCAACATGCGAAAAAATAAATCTAATACTGCCGCCGTTGTGGTTAAGCTTGCTAAAGGTACAAAGGTTACTGTTTCGTCTGAATCTAAAGGCTGGGCAAAAATCATCGCTAATGGCAAAACTGGCTATGTTAGTTCACAATATCTCTCGACAAAGAATCCAATAACAGCCGTTAAACCAACAACCAAATATGTTAATCTCAGCTCTGGTACGCTAACGATGCGAAAATCAGCTTCCACAAGTGCAGCTGCTGTAGCTAAGCTTGCGAAAGGAACCAAAGTTTCCGTTTCGTCCGAATCCAAAGGCTGGGCAAAAATCACTGCTAACGGCAAAACCGGCTATGTCAGTTCTAACTATCTCTCAACGACTAAGCCTGTAGCTGCAGCACCTTCAGTAGTTAAACCAGTGATCAAGTATGTCAATGTCAGCATAGATAGCTCCCTTAATCTTCGAAAACAACCATTAGATAGTGCGGCAGTTATTTTAAAATTGGCAAGAGGCATTGAGGCGACTGTTATTTCAGAGTCTGGGGGGTGGACGAAAATTAAAGTATATGGCGGAGAAGGATATGTTCATTCTTCCTTTTTATCTTCGGAGAAACCAAAAACACCTATTTCTGAACCTGAAGAAACGACCATCATAAAATTTGTAAAAGTAAGCGGCGGGTCTAGTTTAAATATGCGTTCGGAAGCTTCAACAACTGCTTCTGTTGTAACACAGCTTGTCAATAACACGGCAGTGACCGTTTACTCAGAAGAAAATGGCTGGGCACGAGTGACTGCGAATGGGAAAACCGGCTATGTCAGCTCGGCATTTTTAGCAGATATGGCGGCTGAAACGCCAAGCAGCCCAAATAAAACGATTGATAAGATTGTTACACCATATAATCTGTCCCTTAATAAGATGGTTGATTTCCAAATGGCTGTGGATGCGCAAACGGATAAAAACTATAAAACCTACATACGGGAGGATGCTTTAACCGTCACCAGTTCTACGAAGGGGACAGTTGACGGAACCGGCTGGCGGGTAAGAGGCGGAGCTGGCCCAGAAAACTGGGTAATCGCCACAGTCAAAGATCACCAGGAGTTAACGATTCTATCAAAAATATTGGGTTCTGACGGGTACAATTGGTACGAAGTAAATATTAATAAATCCTGGGTCAATGCAAGCCCCGACGATGTTAAATACAATCTGAACCCGGACAATTTTGCAAATGATTCCGTTAATATGTTTCAATTTGTAAAACTTTCGCAAACGACAAACCTGAATGCTTCCGAAGTGAATGAACGAATTCTTGCAGGAAAAGGCATTCTTACTAACCAAGCTGCGACTTTCATTACAGCTGGAGAAACGTATGGCGTAAATGAGATATATCTTATTTCACATGCACTCCTGGAAACAGGGAAAGGTACCTCCCCACTCGCAACAGGCGTCGAAGTGAATGGAAAAACAGTCTATAATATGTACGGAATCGGTGCGTATGACGGTACCGCGCTAAGCAGCGGCGCCCAATATGCATATAATGCCGGCTGGTTTACTCCCGAAGCGGCCATCATCGGCGGTGCCAAATTTATTGCCAATGGCTATATTTCAGCTGGACAAGACACGCTCTATAAAATGAGATGGAATCCAGCAGGCGCAGCAAATTACGGATACGCCACTCACCAATACGCAACCGATATCGGCTGGGCAGCAAAACAAGTCAAACAGATTTATAATTTATATAGCTTGCTAGAATCCTATCATTTAACGGTAGAAATTCCTGCATACAAATAGAATGCGAGGCAGATCCCAAGGTTGGGGTCTGCTTTTTTATTTGATTCTTGAATGGCCTTCCGCACAGAAACTCCTCCATATCGCACAGCAGCGCAAGTTTGTCTTTTGAAAAAGAGTATCTTTCTCTACTTACGTTTGGCAATCCGACTTAGATTCTAGTAAATGACGCATTTTCTGAATCGACAAAATAGCCTTCTGCACAGTTTTTAGCTTGTTTTGCATAGAAAGTGTCTCAACTGCACACAAATTCCTCAGTTCTGCACACATACCGTTCTGAACAGGTTCAAATTTCCACACAAAAGAACCCGTACAATTTTTCTTGTACGGGTTCTTGATTAGAACGTTAGTATGATTCGGGTGGCTTCTCCATTTGCTAGTCGATCGAAGCCTTCGTTGATTTCTTCTAGTGTGATGGATCCTGTTAGGAGTTCGTGGACAGGGAGTTTGTTTTGTTTGTATAGCTGGATAAATCTTGGGATGTCTCGGTTAGGTACGCAGCTGCCGACATAGGAGCCTTTAATGGTTCGTTCTTCAGCTGTCAGTGTTACCTGTGGGAAGGAGAATTTATGCTCTGGATGCGGCAATCCGGTTGTGACCGTGGTTCCGCCTCGTTTAGTAATCTTATAGGCGATTTCCATGGCTGCAACGGCTCCCGCTGTTTCAAAGGCATAATCAACTCCGCCTCCCGTCGCTTTTCGAATATCCTCAATAAAATCAGGCTGCTTCGAATCAAAGATATCCGTTGCACCCAGTTCCTTCGCTTTGGCTAGTTTGCTTTCATTCAAATCGACTGCAATAATCCGTCCCGCTCCAGCCGTAACTGCGCCTAATAACGCACTTAACCCAACTCCGCCAAGACCAATAATCGCCACCGTGCTGCCCATCTCAATTTTAGCCGTATTCACCACCGCGCCGACGCCTGTAATTACGGCACAGCCAAATAGTGCCAGCTCATCAAACGGAATATCTTTTACTACCTTAATCAGCGACGTTCTTGAGACCACCGCATGATCGGCAAATGCTGATACACCAACGTGATGGTACACTTCTTCCCCATTTAAATGAAGCCTGCGTCCATCATTCAGCAGTGTTCCCACACCATTAGCAGCCGCTCCCGGTTCACAAAGTGCCGGTCGCCCTTCCTGACAGGGTAAACAATGACCGCAGCTCGGGACAAATGCACACACCACATGGTCACCTGGTTCAAGATCCGTTACTCCTTCGCCAACTTCGACGACTATCCCCGCCGCTTCATGCCCCAAAGCCATCGGAAGCGGACGCGGCCGGCTGCCATTTATCACCGACAAATCTGAATGACAAAGACCCGCCGCCTTCACTTGAATTAATACCTCACCCATTTGCGGGGAATCCAATTCCAACGTTTCAATTTTTAACGGCTTACTTTCTGCATATGGTTGAGATAATCCTAACTCATGAAGCACTGCTGCTCGTATTTTCATAGAGTCCCCCCTCTCACATTAATCCCGATAAACTTAATATCTGTCATATCCTCAATCGCATATTGAATGCCTTCCTTACCAATTCCGCTCATCTTGACCCCGCCATACGGCATATGATCATACCGCAAAACAGAAACCTCGTTTATCCAGACTCCGCCTGTTTCTAAACGATCAGCCATTCGGAAGCCTCGGTTAATATCATTGGTAAAGACACCGGCCTGTAATCCATATTCAGAATCATTGGCAGCACGGATCACTTCTTCCTCACTATCAAACGGAATCAAACTAACGATTGGCGCAAAAACTTCGGCACAGACAACCTTCATCGATGGCTGAACATTTGCTAGAATAGTAGGTTCAACCATCGCACCTTCTCTTGTCCCGCCGCATAAAATGTCTGCTCCCTGATCAACCGCTTCTTGAACCCAAGCTTCAGCCCGAATCGCCGCCTCTTCAGTAATCATTGGGCCTATCATTGTGGCTTCATCTAAAGGATCACCCGGCGTCAATGTTTTCACGGCAGCCACCAGCTGTTCTGCCAATGAATCATAGATTCCCCGCTGCACATATAGTCTTTGCACCGACACACAGGCTTGGCCGGCAAACGTATAGCCGCCTCTGACAATGGATGATACCGCCGACTCCAAATCTGCATCATCGAAAATTATATTCGGTGCGTTTGACCCTAATTCTAAGGTCACTTTTTTCCTGTATGCTAAGTTCTTAATCTGCCAGCCTACCGGACCGCTTCCTGTAAACGTCACTTTTTTGACCAGCTTGTGCGTCACAAGTGCCTCACCGAACTCACTTCCCGGACCCATAATAATATTAAATGCCCCTTCTGGCAGCCCCGCTTCTTGAAAAATTTTATATACTAATCCTGCTGTTAAGGGGGTTTTCTCAGCCGGCTTTAACACAACCGTGTTCCCAGCGGCAATCGCAGGTGCAATCTTATGCAGCGCTAGATTAAGCGGAAAATTAAATGGAGTAATCGCCGCTACTACACCTAACGGAACGCGCTTTGAAAAGCCGATTTGGTGCTCGCCGCCAATCGCATTGTCCATCGGGATTTGTTCACCTTTAATCTGTTTGGCTCCCTCAGAAGCAAATCGGAGCACTTGAATCGCTCTTTTGACTTCCACACGGCCTTCGCGAACTGGTTTTCCTGCTTCCATTGCAAGCAGCGTAACAAATTCTTCACCGCGGCTTTCCAACAAATCCGCTGCAACCCGCAGAATCCGCGAGCGCTCATACGCCGGCATCTGCTTCATCGTCGAGTGAAAAACCTGATCTGCAATCTCAACGGCTTCGTGAACATCTTCTTCTGTCGCACAAAAAATCTGTCCAATGATTTCATTGGTAAATGGGTTGGTCACGCTTAATTCTTTCCGATCCGAAATGATTTCTTTCCCAGCAATAATCGAGCCGCACACTATGACTTCAACGGTTTTCATCTAGTCTCCCCCTACTTACTCATAGAATCCTTCGGTTGACTTAATAAATTCTCTGAATTGCTTGGAATCATGGCCAAACCATACCTGTGAATTGGTGCGCTCTGCATATTTTTTAATCCGTTCCACGGCGCTTAAAAATCCGACTGAATCGTAGATAATCCCAGGAATCTTAACAGGCGGACCATAGTTTTCAGCAGAATAAACAGCATCCGATGCTAAAATAATTCCCCCTTCACCCGGCAGCTCGATATGAAGACCAAGCATTCCCCAGGCATGTCCCGGTCCAAAGTTCAGAATTTTAATTCCTTCCGCAAGCTCCAGTTCATCTTCATGGGGCATAATCGTTTTCCAATTCACGCCTGTTTTGATCCATTGATCAATATCCGCCCACACATAGGCCCCCATATCTTTATTGATCGCATACGTTTTCATCGTATTTGACAGCTCCGTATCATGTACAATTACCGTTGCGTTTTTGAACAATTCCAAACAGCCGGCATGATCGAGATGTAAATGCGAAGCCACCACATACTTAATATCCTCTGGACGGACGTTTAATTGAGCTAGGCGGTTAATCAGGTAGCACTCTTCGGATGCCTGATAAGGAAATAATTCTTGAACCCCTTCTGGCCATCTGCCTTCATCGCCCATCCCCTCAGGGTTACAACCTGTATCAAAGAGAATTTTGCCTTCAGGATGATCAATCAAAACTGCATAAACTGGAAATTCAACGAATTCAGCCGGTGGATTTTGATTGTTTATCGATGCCGGATTATGCATCGCCACCATAAAGCCTTTATCCATTTGCATCGTCCCTGTATCAAGCACATACATTTTTGGTTTAATCATAATCATAGCCTCCTTTTAATTGGTAACGCTTTCATTTAGTAGAGCGGATTTCCCTGCAATCACAATTGATCCTCTGACTACGTTTCTAGCTGCCGACTCATCTAATGCCGTTTTAATTTCTGCTAGTGAAAATTCCCGATCAAGCATCTCATTAAAAGGATATTTCTCCGATGTAGACTTCAGAAAATCCAACGCCTTCTTTAAATACCATGGATCATACCGAACAACTGGAAGCACCTGAATGGACTTTCTTGTTAACAATCCTGGGTCAAACGGTGTTAGTTTACCAGGTGAGATATTGCCGATACTCACATATTTTCCACCTTGCCGAATCAAATGAATTCCCTCTGCGAATGCCGCCGGAACACCACTTACTTCAATCCCAGCATGTGCGCCCTTTCCATCTGTTAAACGCAGTACTTCTTCTGTCCGTGCTTCAAGTGTCGAGAATTCATTTAGATTAATCACATGGTCTGCACCAAATTTCTTTGCCAGCTCTAGGCGGCTTTCTACTCCATCAATGATAATCACCCTTGCCCCTTTTTCCTTTGCTACCGCGGCAGCATTCAACCCTAATCCTCCAGCCCCTTGGATGACAACACGTTGACCATAGGTAATCTGTGCCTTATCAATCCCAAAATAAACTTGTGACAGCGCACAATTCGCACTGGCAGCGGCAACATCTGACACAGAATCCGGCACCTTATAAAAATATTGATCAGGGTGGATATAATAATGAGTCGCAAACGTCCCGTGAAAGTGAGGGGCAACATTTGGGTCCAAATTCCAGAAATCATAGGCATGTTCACAAAGATGAAAGTTACCTTCCTGACAAGGGGTACACTTTCTGCACGTAATATAATAGGCAGCAACGACACGATCACCAATCTTAATACTCTCTCCTGCATAATCCCGGTCCACACCTTCACCAAGCGAATACACTTCCCCGACCATCTCATGACCAAGGACACCGCTCTTTTTTGTCGGATGCATCCCTTTCCAAATATGCAGCTCAGACCCGCAGATATTCGTCCGCAAAACCTTCACCACAACGCCGCCTGTATCGGCATTAGGCACTTCATATTCCCGATACTCCATCATCTCGGCTTCAGTCATTACAGCAACCTTCCCCATCTCTTTCAACTATTTTCCCCCCTCCTTTTTAAACGATTAGAACCTTGTTATTTTTATACTAAATCAATAAAAATTCACCGTCAAATATTTGTTCTGAAAATTCAATTAATTTTATTTAACTTTCCAATCCGATTATATAGTCAGAATATTTACTGGTTATTTTAACCATAATTACATATAATTATATTAAGGGGATGTTCGTAGTGATTGACTTGTACCGAATACTTAAAACTCTTTTCTATACTGGTCCTGTTAAAGAAATTCCTAAAGGGTCCCGACATTGTCCTGACTGTGATGGGACAGGGAATTACGATTCATTTATGGACTGTCTAGCATGTGATGGTAAAGGTTATATCAACTATGAAGTATACATAAAGGCAATACAAAAAATTGACTCTCTAAGAGAATAAAAAACCTCCCAATGGAGGTTTTTTATCTATACTGCTTTGCTAATCTTAAAGGTACTCCTACCTCGAAAGGTCCGTTCATGACAAAAAAAACAATTTTCTTCATTGTATTCGTATGCTGGATGCTAGTTATCTTTAATTTTTCTGCGCAATCCTATCAAGAACAGGATCTTACACCCGTTTTAAAAACTTATCTGGAACCCTTACATTTAGAAGAAAAATTGGATGGTATCTCTTTCAATTATGCAGGAAGTGAAGTCAGCGTTCAGAGCGTAGGCGTTGTCTCATTTGTTCAATTCTTTATTCGCAAGGCAGCCCATTTATCGATTTTCTTCGTCCTCGGCTTTTTAACCTATCGAGTACTAAGTTACTTCCTTAAGAAAAAACAGCTCTGGTTTCCTGGAGCTTTGATGTTTGTCATTCTTTATGCTTCTTTAGATGAACTTCACCAAAAAATCACCGGTGACCGCACGCCTCTGATCCAGGATGTAGTGCTGGACACTGTTGGGGGCACCCTTGGCATTATCGTTTGTTGGTTATGGGTAAAAAAAAGAAACCAAACTAAGCAGAGCGCCTGAATACATCAGGCGCTCTGCTTAAAATTGGAGGGTCTTACGGCTTATTAAATTACTTTTTTATCAAAAAAAAAACGTGCGCAAAGAATTACATTTATCCATATCAGGTATGATCATGTTGCTACTCGCTTTTATTGTAATCAGTATACTTATTACCTAGACTGAATAAGAAAGTAAAAAAGCTATAGTTGTACCCCTAACTTCCTATTCATTCGTTGTGAGAAGTAACTGTGCAGCACCATACCAACCATAATAATTATCATCCCTATCCAAGACAACAGTGACGGGAAAAGAGTGGAGACAATCAGTAATTCACCAAAGACGGTAAAAAGAACTTCCATTGACTGAGTAGCTTCGACCGCAGCTAGTTTTGTCATGTTCCCACGAACGAGATCAGTTGCTTTGAAAAAAAGGACGGTTGCAATGACGCCGGAACTGATCGCAACGAGCAGTGATTGAAACGTTTGACCAGCACTAGGAAGCCCCGCTTTCAGTATGCCGAATACCGATAGTACCAGCCAAAATGGCAAACTGGCAATCGTCATTCCAAGCACCCGTTGGAATACATCCAGCTTCCCTCCGCATAGCTCCATCATTTTCCGATTGCCTAGTGGATATGCAAAGGACGCAATCAGAACAGGAATAAATCCGAGTGCTGCTTCTATTCTAGAGATATGGCCAGCATGTTCGATCTGCATCAGGACAATTCCTGCTAAGATTAGGACGGAAAAAGTAAGGCCTCGGAACGGAATTTTCCCCCGTACCGTTTTCCCACCTGCTGTCACAAAAAATAAGGGCGCTAAAAGCGAGCCTGAAATGATGGAAATCAGCCAAGTACTAGCCGTCAGCCAGCCGGGTGCATAAGCGGCAGCAAAACAAAGGGGAGCGTAAAATAGGCCAAAACCCACGGTAGACCAAAGAATCCAGCTGCCCCACCGTTCCCTCATCATGCCAAAAAGCGGCCTCAGGTTTTTTCGCGCCAGAACGATACACAATAAAAAAGGCACCATAAAAAAATAACGCAGCGACGAACTCCAAAGCCAGCTTCCGCCAGACAACTCCATCGAGCGATTTAAAATAAACGTAATCGAAAAAAAGAAGGCGGAACAGATGCCTAAAATAATGGGTTTCACAACAACGCCCCCCTACTCTATAAGTATCTAAACTATATCCAATAGCCAGTGGTTTGACAATAACTTATTAGAATTTTCAAACTCATTCATCATCTACCTATTTTCCCCTCAATCTCATGAATGTAAGCATTTAAAATACCAATTTGCTCCTCTAATTTTTTCTTGTGCTGAAATAAAATGGCTTTGGTGTTCATCTCTTCATGTTCTAAATTTATGGTTGAAATGCTCGCTCTTATATCTTCAATCGACATACCTAAAGTTCGGAAACATCTGATTAAATTAAGAATTTCAATGTCTTTATCATCAAATGTACGATGTTCTTGTTTGTTTCTTTTTATAGGAGGAATTAAGGTTATTTTTTCATAATAACGAATCGTACTTGATGGAATTTGAGCGAGTTGGCTGGCTTGTTGTATAGAATACATAATGCATCCTCCTTGACTTAAAGTATGGTTTAACCTTTAAGGTTGATACTATCAAACAAAAAGGAGAATGCATAATGAAAAACATTTTAGTAGTAGTCACTAATGTTTCTAAATATCCAAATCAAGAACGTGCAACAGGATTATGGTTAGGAGAAGCTGTTCACTTTGTAGACGAAGTGGAAAAGGAAGGATATCACGTTGATTATGTAAGCCCAAATGGCGGATTTACACCGATCGATCCACACAGCTTGGAAGCAGATCAAATGACTGAATTAGATTGGCAATATTATACCAACCCTGACTTTTTAAATAAGCTAAGTGCTACTTTATCAGCAGATGAAGTGAATCCTAAAGATTATGATGCCATTTATTACACAGGCGGGCACGGTGTCATGTGGGATTTCCCTGATGATGAAAAGTTACAAAGCATCGCTAGTAACATACATGCAAATGGCGGAATTGTCTCAGCTGTTTGTCATGGTTCTGTTGGCTTATTAAATATTAAAAATGCGGCAGGTAATTATCTAATTGCGAACAAAAAGGTGGCAGGCTTTGCAAATACTGAAGAAATCGCCCTTGGATTAGATAAAGCCGTTCCATTTTTAACTGAAGATGAACTTGTCAATAGAGGAGCCAATTATGTAAAAGGCGAAGACTGGGCAGCATTCGCTGTAGCTGATAATCGCGTGGTCAGCGGACAAAATCCAGCATCAGGTGGATCAGTTGCAAAAAAAGTCATCCAACTATTAAAATCAGCAAAATAAAAAGAAAGAAGAAGCAACCAATTTTACAACTGGTTGCTTCTTTTTTTTATTCTTAAAATGACCAATAAGTGGATAGCACTACTAGCCCTGTTCCAATTCCACCAGCATAACTCACGGTTCCTTTATAAAGCCTTTGTTTCCACTCGGTAAGTCCTATATTGATTTCCTTCATATATTCCGGCTCTCTAAACAATCCCTTTTTAAGCTGTTGAAAGCCTATTAAGAATAGGTAAAAAAAGCCACTGTTCACTACATAGATTACCGCCGAAGCCATTAAGAGGAATAAACCAGCAATAAAGAGATGGTTTACATCTTTGACTCTATCTTGTGATAGTAGTGATGTGAAGGTTAGTAATTGGCAGAGTAGCATCGATGCCGCACATGAAAGGAAATAATTCTTGTACATCCGTTATTCTGTAACCTTGGAAAAACGCAGGTCAGGGCTTGTTAACGCGTCAAATCGAATTCCCTCTACCTTTTTGCTGACTAGTGAATTTTGTGATGAGAAATAAATAGGTATGATAGGCATTTCGGTCATTAATAGTTCTTCAGCTTGATGGAGCAATTCATATCTTTTGGTTTCATCCTGCTCTACTAAGGAATCAGACAGTAGTTTATCATATTCCGTATTGCTCCAATTTGTAAAGTTGCTGGAGCTTTTCGTACTATATAAATTCAATACTGGATACGGATCAAGGAAATCTCCGACCCAGCCCATACGAGCGATTTGGAAGTTCTTTTGTTTAAATGAATCAATGTATGTTTTCCATTCTTGATTTTCAAGCGCTGTCTCTACTCCAAGATTTTGTTTGAACATTTCCTGAAGTGCTTCCGCTATCTTCTTATGATTAGCTTCAGAATTGTATTTTAACGTTACTTCAGGAAGAGTACTCCAACCTTCTTCTTTAAGTCCCTCTTTCAGCAGTTTTTTCGCTTTATCTGCATCAAAAGAATAATAGTCGGAAACCTCATCACGGAAGTCCTTTCCTGAAGGGGCTTCTGCTCCGTATGCTACATATCCGTATGCGGCTTTCTCTCCGCCTTTGGAAACATTTTTTGTAATCGCATCTCGATCAATTGCATAGGCAAATGCTTGTCTGATTTTTTTGTTCGTAAATGGTTTCTCGTTGACATTAAATGAATAGGTATAGACACTAAAAGAAGGGGAGCTGATATATTCATCACTACTCTTCTCTTGATCAATCGCTTCAGAGGGAATTGATTTTACTAAATCCAATTCCTTGGATTTGAACATTTGATATTCAGTCGTGGCGTCGGCAATCATTTTAAACTTGATTGAATCCAGACCGATATTCTTTGAATTCCAGTGTTCTTTGTTCTTATCAAGCGTTATTCCGTCATTGTGCTTCCAAGCAGACACATGATAAGCCCCATTTGAGACAATGCCTTCTGCCTCTGCTGCCCACTTTTCATCTGCTTCGACTACTTGTTGGTTGACTGGCAGGAATCCGTGTCCTTGCAGAACAGTTGGGAAAAACTTAATGGGTGTATCCAATTGTACGACGAGGGTTTTCTCGTCTTCCGCTTTAATAGCGACATCATCTACCGAACCTTTGCCTGTATTGTACTCTTCGGCTCCTTTGATATAATAGAAGCTCGAAGGATCATAGGCTGCTGTCTTTGGATTTAACACCCTTTTCCACGAATATTCAAAGTCATTCGCCGTTACGGCAGCTCCATTTGACCATTTAGCATCATCACGAATCGTAAAGGTATACGTTTTACCATCCTCTGATACCTCAACCTTGCTTGCTGTTCCCTTTACAACCTTGCCATTCTTATCATATGAATACAATCCCTCATATAAGTGGTCAATTACCCAATAGGAAGTCGTATCAGATGCAAAGGCCGGGTCCAATGTATACGGTTCACCGCCTAGATTGGCTGTAATGGTTTGATCAACCTCTTTGGCTGACCCTCCCTGAGCTGTCTTTTCATTCTTGCCGCATCCACTTAATGCAGTAAGAACGACCAGGATGACTGTTAGTATGTATAATGATAATTTCTTCATAATTTCCTCCCGTTATCTAACGTTGATTTATGTACATGCTCTTCTCACCTTATCCATATAAATGGCATGCGGTGTAATGCTCATTTTTTATTTCCTTCCACTGTGGTTTTTGCTTAGCGCAAACCTCCATCGCTGCAGGACAGCGGGTACGGAATGGGCAGCCTGAAGGGGGCTCGATAGGACTTGGCGGATCACCTCCCAAAAGGATTCTTTCTTTGGCTCCTCTTAAACTTGGCTCACTTGCAGGAATGGCGGATAATAACGCCTTCGTATAGGGATGCAGCGGTTCAGCGAATAACTCATCGCTTGCAGCAAGTTCCATCATTTGTCCCAAATACATCACACCGATTCGATCACTGATATGATTAACCATGGCCAAATCATGAGCAATGAACAAGTAGGTCAACCCAAACTCTTCCTGTAAATCAGTTAATAGATTAACAACCTGTGCTTGAATGGAGACATCCAGAGCAGATATCGGCTCATCGGCTACAATGAAAGAAGGTTCCACAGCAAGTGCACGCGCTATCCCAATACGCTGTCTTTGCCCGCCGCTGAATTCATGTGGAAAACGATCGGCATGCTCGGGACTTAGTCCAACCTTCTCCAATAACTCAATAATCCGCTGTTTTCTTGCACTGCCTTTTTTCAATCGATGGGCGTCCAGTCCTTCAGCAATAATGTCTCCTACCTTCATTCTAGGATTTAAGGAGGCTTGCGGATCCTGGAAGATCATTTGAATTTCTCGATTGACCATTTTCTTGCTTTTTCGATCCAGTTTGGATAGATCCCTTCCATCGAAAATCACTTTTCCTTCAGTAGCTTCATAGATTCCCACAAGGGTTCTTCCCAAGGTCGTTTTCCCGCTGCCGCTTTCTCCGACAAGTCCAAATGTTTCTCCCTTTCGAATGTCAAAGGAGATTCCATCGACAGATTTTATGGTTTGATGCTTGCCCGCCTTAAAGTGCTTCTTAACATTCTGTACGTCGAGAATGATCTCACCCATGACGTTCACCTCCGGCCGCAATTTCACTGTACCCTTTTGCCCGCTTATCTTGAAGCCAGCAGCGTGCGCTATGACTTTCAGAAAAGAACTCTTTCTCGGGCAGATACTCTATGCACACTTCCATCGCATACGGACATCTCTCTGCAAACGGACATCCCATAGGTGGATCGAACAAGTCTGGAGGTGTTCCTTCAATAGCCATAAGCCGTTCTTTCTCCTGAGAATGAATAGTGGGAACGGAATTCAGCAGTCCCCATGTATAGGGATGCTTAGGAGACTCAAATAGTTCATGGACTGTGCCCGATTCTACGACAATTCCTGCATACATCACGGATACTCTATCAGCCAGTTCAGCTACGACACCAAGGTCATGCGTTATTAACACAATCGATGTCTGCCTTTCTAACTGAATACGTTTTAATAATTCGAGTATTTGAGCCTGGATGGTTACATCAAGTGCTGTCGTCGGTTCATCCGCTATGAGTAAACTTGGGTTAGCTGCTAGGGCGATTGCAATGACAACGCGCTGCCTCATCCCACCGCTAAATTGATGTGAATAATCGGAATAACGTGTAGTGGGATCCGCGATTCCAACTTCCTGAAGCAGTTGGATCGTTTTTTTCTTTGCCTCGTCCCTTGAAAGTTTCAATTTCTTTATAAAGATTTCATCAATTTGATGTCCTATTTTCATCGTAGGATTAAGCGATGTCATGGGATCTTGAAAAATCATGCCAATTTCTGTTCCTCTTATTTCTCTAAGTTTTTTAGACGATAGAGACGTGATTTCCTGATCTCGAAATTTGATGCTGCCGACTTTTACTCGTCCGTGGGGTTTTGGAATCATCCCCATGATCGATTGGGCGGTCACACTTTTTCCACAGCCGCTTTCTCCAACAATCGCTAGCGTCTCACCATCTTCTACATGAAGATCTACACCTCTCACCGCATGGATTTCTCCTCCACGTGTTTTGAATGACACATGTAGATTATCAATTTCTAATACTCTCATACATCATCTCTCCTTACTTCTCAGAGCGCGGATCAAGCGCATCCTGTAACCCATCTCCAAACGCATTAAAGGCAAACATCGTTAACGAAATCATCAATGCCGGAAAAAACAATCTCCACCACTGACCGCTTAAAACTACACCTAGAGAGTCGTTAGCCATCGTTCCCCAGCTTGCTGTAGGCGCTTGAACACCCAATCCTAAAAAACTCAAAAATGATTCTGAAAAAATAGCTTGTGGAATGGTAAAAGTTAGATTGACAATAATAATGCCCATCATATTTGGCAGCAAATGCTTTGAAATAATCTTGAAATGGGAGGTCCCCAGCTTTTCAGCGGCCATCACGTATTCCTGCTGCTTTAACTGCAAAATTTGCCCCCTCACAATTCTCGCCATGCCTACCCATCCTGTTATCGAGAGTGCCAGAATCATCGTAGTCAATCCCGGTTTCATAACAACCATCAGTAGTATCACGACAAGAAGGTAAGGGATTCCATACAAAATCTCGACAATTCTCATTAAAAAACCGTCTATTCTATCTCCTGCTCGGCTTCTTCCAGCCATATAGCCTGATATTCCTCCTACCAAAACCCCCATAATTAAATCGATTATGGCTGCGATAATCCCAATCAATAGCGAAATTCTAGCCCCTGTCCAGACCCGTACCCAAACATCTCTCCCTAAGTCATCCGTACCAAACCAATGCTTGGCAGAAGGTTTTAAGTTGCCTTCCGTCAAGGATTGATGGCTTGGAGTGAAGGGCAGGAGGTGAGGTCCAATGATCGACAGCGTTAGAATGATCAGTAATAAAAAGAAACCCGTTAACGCCAACTTGTTCTTCGCAAGCTTTAGTGCCACTTCATGCCAATACCCCATAACAGGACGGCTTTTCGTTCTATATCGTAACCTGCTGCGATCGACAGGCTTAAACATACTGTCATTTACTTCTGGCACGCCTATTCACCTCCGCTCGTCATTTTTATTCTCGGATCGACAAATCTATAGCACAAATCGATTAGAAATAGCGTTAAGACTAAAATCGTGCTGTAAAAAATGGTTGTACCCAGAATGACTGGATAATCTCGATTAAAAATACTGTCTACAAAATATTTTCCAATACCGGGTATCGCAAATATTTTCTCTATTACGAATGTTCCGGTAATTATTGATGCAAACAGCGGCCCAATAAAGGAAATGACAGGGATGATTGCATTCCGAATTCCATGCTTACAGACAATATATACCGTGGAAAGTCCCTTCGCCTCAGCCGTTTTCATATAGTTTTGGCTTAAGACCTCCAGCATGCTTGTTCTGACAAATCGGGCGATAATCGCAAGCGGACCGACTGCCAAGGCAATGGTCGGAAGAATTGTATGCGCCCATGTTCCCCACGAGGCAACTGGAAGGATTCCTGCCTCGACAGCACCGTATTTAATCAGCAAAGGTGCCAATATAAAGCTCGGTACAGAAATCCCCACTATTGCCACAATCATCGAAAGGTAATCTAGCCCTCGATTATGGTTGAGGGCAGCGATAATGCCTAAAGCCAAACCTAGTATAATGGCAACAACCATTGCTTGCAGCCCCAATATAGCTGATGGCAGGAACCCTTCTGCTATCAATGTATTCACATCTCTTGTCTTAGACTGAATCGAAGGACCAAAGTCAAAATGAAGCAAATCCTTCATATAGAGAACGTATTGAACAGGCAACGGTTCGTCCAAATTATATTTTGCCCTCATATTTTTAACAATTTCCTCCGGTAATGATTTTGCATCTGACGCAAATGGATCGCCTGGTATACTGTTCATAATGACAAAGGTCAGCGTCATAATAATCCAGAGAGTCACAACCATCGTTAGTAAGCGTTTTATTACATACATAGGATTCACCTGTCTTATTTACATATTTTTAAAAGGAAGTGAAGCTTAGCAACTCATCTTCATTAGTAATAAACAAAGTAAGCAAGTCTTTAGCAGCTTCTAAGTCTGTGATATCAATAATTTCAATTGGAGAGTGTGCGTTACGGGATGGAATAGAAAGCACGCCTGTCGGTATCCCTTTGTTGGAGAGGTGAACGGCTCCACCATCTGTCCCTATTCCAGGAAATACTTCCAGCTGATACGGAATTCCTCCCTCTTCTGCCAGTGTCTTTAGCTTCTCTCTAATGGCTGGATGGGCGATTAAGCTTGCATCCATGACCTTAATGCCAACTCCTCCACCAATCTGAAGCTCATCATCCAGGACAGTTTCTGGAGTATCACTGGCTGCTGTCGTATCAATGGCAATCGCTGCATCAGCAGCAATCCCCTCTGTTGCTACTTTCGCCCCTCTTAGGCCTATCTCTTCCTGAACCGTAAAGATAATGACAAGCTCTCCAGAGAAATCTGGAAGATCCTTCAGCACCTGTAACAACACCGCACAGCCTGCCCTGTCATCAAAGCCCTTGCCAACTATCCTCCCTGTATCACTGTTGCCCAAAACGGTAACGTCCGAAAGCCAGGTAACGGAATCCCCAATAGCAGCACCCATATTGATTGCTTGTTTCTTGGAACGGGCTCCAATATCGATATAGGATTCTCTGACAGACTTAAGCTTTCTTTCACTTTCAAACTTCCGATAATGGGCAGAAATCCCGCCAAACACACCAATTAAATACCCAGTACCAGTTCGAACCCGTACCTTTTGACCGGCCAATATACGAATATCATGACCTCCTAAAGACTCGACCTTAAGCAAGCCATCAGGTGTAATGCTTCGAATAATAAAGCCAACCTCATCCATATGCGCTGTAAGAATCAGCCTTGGCCCCGGTCTACTTCCTTTTTTTATCGCAGTAATATTACCAAGATGATCCACAGACCACTCGTCTGCTAAAGATTCAAGTTCTGACGTTATGTAACGGATAACTGGCTGTTCAAAGCCTGAAGGTCCGTGCAGCACAGAAAGCTCTCTAACGATTTTCTCCATTTCTTACTCCCCCTTTTTTCATCCCCAAACAACAAAAAGTCCCCTTCTTTTTTAAGAAGAGGACAGAATAAATAATAACTAGTTTTCTGTTCTTCTTATCTATCAGGCGAACCTGATGGAATTGGCACAGTATTCACAAGGAACCTGTTGCCGAGGTTTCAAAGGGCCATATCCCTCCACCTCTCTGGATAAGAAATCAATTATGTATTTTTATAATGAAATTAGCATAAGCCAGAATTCGAAGCACGTCAATCTATTTTTTCATTTTTATCATTTTTCTGATATATTAAATTACTATCTGAATGTTTAAATCTACAAGCCTGTTCGATAGTCACAAGACAAACCATCCTTAATCCTTCTTTGCCGCTTCCCAGCAACAACCTCGTGCTAAATCACGGTGTTTATGTGCGCCTGGCGCTTATTTTTGTGCGAAAACATCTCACCAGAAAACGTTTCAAGATCCCAAGGGTTGTTGAAAATATGTCATTTACTAGAATCTAAGTTGGATCTCTAAAGTAGAGTAAAGATAGATACTCATTTTCAAAAGACAGCCCCCCCAGACCTTTCACTTCTGACCTGATTAACGCCGGAGAGCGTTTTTGGGCATTCGGGGTTATGAAAATAGAGTCATCAAGACTGGTTAGATGCCAAATATGAGAAAAGTAGAGTCAAGTCCTTATTATTGTGTAAATTCGTTAACAATGTTTTCACTCTGATTAATTGGACGCTTTCAAACGGATAAAAAACTGTTTTTAGAGTTGCACAAAACCCTAACCTTACACTTTTTTTTGGAAACTTCCATGGCCATTTTCTCTCGCATTCGGGCAGAGCTGTCAAAGGCTTTTCACTTTGACAGCCCTGTTTGAATGTGAAATGATTCATGATGGAAGTTTTGAAAAATAACTACTTCGACAATGCTTTTTTCTTGTCGTAAACTGTGTCTTGATATTGCATTAAGAGAGCACCTACTAATCGGAAAGCAGATTGGGTATTAGGAAAGATCCGGATTACTCTTTCTCTTCTGCGTACTTCTTGATTTAAACGCTCCAGCGAATTTGTACTACGAATGTGCTGCCTGATTTTTTCAGGGTGATTCATGTATTGAATGGTGTCTTCGAACCCTTCATCCAAAATTTGAAGGGCTTTTTCATATTTTGATTCCTCACCAAATTTATTTATTAACTCCGTTTTAAATAGACGAATATCATCTATCGTGACTGCTTCAAATACCCGTTTAATCATCAAGCGAATATCAGATGATCCCTTTTTAGGCAGTTTTTCGATAATGTTCCGTTTAAAATGGACATTGCACCGTTGCCAGCTGGTCCCAATGAATTCCCGTTGGACTGCTTTGACTAACCCTTGATGGGCATCAGAAATCACCAGTTTCGGGGATTGAAGACCGCGGGATTTTAGTTGCTTAAAGAACTGTGACCAAGATTCAAAGCTTTCTACATGATCTACATGGAGCCCTAGAATCTCTCGCTTATTCTGTTCCGTAAGGGCAGTCGCAATATATACGGCTTTTGAGACAACTTGATGGTGCTCACGCACCTTGATATACATGGCATCTACGAAAACAAAGGGGTAGTACGTGGTATTGAGGGGCCTCCCTGCCCAGCCATTAACAATGGGATCAAGCTTTTCAGTCAGCGATGAAACGAAGGATTTTGAGACATTTTCACCGCATAGCTGTTCGACAATATGAGTAACCTTTCGTGTAGAAACTCCATTGATTACCATCTCTAACATGGAAAGGACGAGCGCTTGATCGACCCGAGCATATTTTTCAAATACAGAAGGGGAAAAGTCGCCATTACGTGTTCTAGGGACCTTCAATTTAATCTTGCCAATACTCATCGTAAAATCACGTTCATAATAGCCATTTCGATAATCCTGACGCTCGGTAGAGCGCTCATAAGATGAAACTTGTAGATGGTTGTCTCTCTCTTTCTCCATAAACTCATTTAAGATCAACACAACCGCTGATTTAATCACGGCATCAAGATTAGAATTCATAATGGAAAGTTTTAAAAGATCGATATCAAGGTTAAACTGTAACTGAGTCATTATATTCCCTCTTTTCAATGTGTTTTCATGGTGAAAACATTGTTTCCAAGAGCGAATAAAATGACTCTCTTTTTTTACACAATTATATGGACTTAATCAAAAGTAGAGAAAGATACCCTATTTTCAACAACCCTAAAGCCTTGAATGTCTTCGATGTGTGCAAAACTAACGATTTTCTGTGCACTTGGGGTTCATTTCTGTGCAAAACCCAGCAAAAAGTGTGCAGTTCAGCGACTTTTCTGTGCAAAACAAGCCAAAAAGTGTGCAAAGGGGTTTTTAGGGGATCGGGGTATGAAAATAGTATCTCCACCAACAAAAAAAGAAGAAGCAATCGCTTCTTCCCCTTACAGTGTTACCCCTGTTTTAAAGATTGCCAGTTCTCTAAAGTCGTTCTTTTCATTGTTGACGAATTCTCCGTTGGTGACTTGGATGATGTAGTCGATGAAGTCGCGTAAGACAAGCTCTGGTGATACGTCATCTTCGAGCAAAGTGCCTGCATTGAAGTCGATCCAGTGCGGCTTTGCTTCATAGATGGGTGTATTCGTCGATACTTTCATTGTCGGCACGAAGGTCCCAAATGGTGTTCCTCTTCCTGTTGTGAATAAGACGATATGGCAGCCTGCCGCTGCTAGTGCGGAGGATGCAATCAAATCATTTCCTGGAGCACTCAAGAGATTCAAGCCTTTTCTTTGTAACACTTCTCCGTATTTTAAAACATCGACCACGGGTGCTGAACCGGCTTTTTGGGTACAGCCCAATGATTTGTCCTCTAAGGTGGTAATTCCGCCTGCTTTGTTACCAGGCGAAGGATTTTCATAGATTGGCTGATTAAAGGTTAGAAAATAATCTTTAAAATCATTAATTAACGATACCGTTTTATGAAAGACTTCCTCCGTTTCTGCTCGTTCCATCAAGATTGTTTCTGCCCCAAACATTTCTGGAACCTCTGTCAAAACGGTCGTTCCCCCCTGTGCAATCAGAAAATCAGAAAACCTTCCTAAAAGAGGATTGGCCGTAATCCCTGAAAAGCCATCGGACCCGCCGCACTTCAGACCAATTTTCAATTCGGCTAACGGAACATCTTCCCTTTTGTCGTTTTGGGCATGAGCATGAATTTCTTTGACCATCTCTACTCCCGCTTCGATTTCGTCAGTGACATCTTGTGACACAAGGAATTTAATCCGATCATCATCGACATTCCCAAGTGACTCTTTAAAGGTGACCATCTCATTGTTTTCACAGCCAAGTCCGAGCACCAATACCCCGGCAGCATTCGGATGGTTCACGGCATTCAATAAAATTTGCTTCGTATTTTCATGGTCATCACCTAATTGCGAGCAGCCAAAACTATGCTTGAACACTAGCATATTATCAAATGGTGCAATATCCTTCACTTCTTTTTCAAATCGTTTAATAATTTTCTCGGCAATCCCATTCACGCAGCCGACCGTTGGAACAATCCAAAGCTCATTTCTGATTCCGACTAATCCATTCCTTCGTCTATAGCCTTTAAATGTTAGCTGTTCATTTTCAAAAGGATTTTCGGTTAACTTTTGCTTGTAGCTGTATTCCTGTGTCCCAGACAAATTCGTTTTCGTATTATGCGTGTGAACCCACTCACCAACTCCAATATCTTCTAGGGCGTGACCGATTGGAAAGCCGTATTTCATCACATGGTCACCTTTTTTTAAATCCTTCAAAGCTACTTTATGCCCTCGATCAACCTCTTGTTTGATGACTATTTCGCTACCATTGACAACGATTTTCTCTTCTTTAGCCAGCTTTCGTAAAGCCAAGACAATATTGTCCTGTTCCGTAATCTGCATAATATCCTTCATGAAATCCACTCCTTTTTGACACTCATCATTGCCTCTCTTATTCCAGCTTGTTCAATCTGCTTCAGGTTGTCTGTCACCAATTCCGTTAGACCGGCTACGCTGGTTAAATTCATTCCCCAAATACCTTCGTTACTCAGACAGCTTTCGACAAATTGCTGGAGTGTCATCTTTTGCTCATCCACTGCTCTCCATGATGCGGCAAACCAGTCTAGCACAGCTGCATCGTCTTCTCTTTCCCCCCGATAAAAGCTTAATAAGGCGGCTAAGGAAAAAACGATTCGCTGCGGCAGTTCTTTTTTCTTCTCTAGGTAATCCAAGAGAGTTGGTAAAATCCTCGCTGTAAATTTAGAGGTTGAATTTAAGCTTATGCTTAGTAAATAATGCTTAAAGTATGGATTTCTAAACCGATTAATTACATCATTAGCGAACACCTTTACATCAGAGTTGAGCGTCGGCACAATTTCTTCATAAATCAGTTCATGAATATAACGGCCGACTTCCTCGTCCTCCACCGCTTCTGCTACCGTTTCCAATCCAGCTAAATAACCAATCGGGGTCATCGCTGTATGAGCCCCATTTAAAATCCTCACTTTTTGTGTACGGTAAGGCGTTAAATCATCGACAATAAACGTGTTTAAAGCCACTTGATCAATGGGGAATTCATCCTTAATCCACTGCGGACCTTCAATCACCCACTGATGGTACTGTTCGCCGACCACGACTAAATCGTCTTGATACCCTAACTCTTCTGTAATTTCATCAATATTGTCTTTTGGGAAACCAGGTACGATACGGTCTACTAAACTATTACAAAATGTGTTGTTTTGCATAATCCATGAAACAAACTCTTCACCCAGATTCCAGAGCTCTGCATATTGAAGAACGATTTCTCTCAACTTAATTCCGTTCTCTTCAATTAATTCACAAGGAATCACAATACAGCCTTTTTGCTGATCTCCGTTGAATGCTTGAAAACGGTGGTATAAGAACGCTGTTAGTTTTCCTGGAAAACTAATCTGCGGCCGGTCTTCTAACCTGTCCTTCGGTTCAAAATAAATCCCTGCTTCGGTTGTATTCGAAATAACGAATCGCAGCTCTTCACTGTGTGCTAATTCGATATATTGGTGATAATCAGTAAACAAATCAATGCCTCTGCTAATCGTATCAACGATCATATGTTCATTAACGGCTTTATTCTCTTTCATTCCTTGCAGGTATAAAGTAAATAAGCCCTCTTGTTCATTGAGTCCGACAATTTTATTCGTTCCCTTTGGCTGAACAACCACCACACTTCCGTTAAAATTGGTTTCCTTATTCAGAACATATAACTGCCAATCGACAAAGGCGCGTAAGAAATTCCCTTCTCCAAACTGAAGGACCTTTTCAGGATAGACAGGATAGTCTTTGCCTATTTTTCTACTTAATTTCTCCACTTTTATTTTTCCTCCTCTCAAAATGCACACGTTAACAATTTAGGTAACCCTAAACGGGTCTCATTCGTTCACGGAATTCCGAACTATTAATTCCGTATTAACAAAGATAAGTTCGCCGCGTTCACTCGGCTGCTCCATCAAATCTACTAATTTTTCAGCTCCAATAATACTAATCTCTTCAATCGGTCTCTTCACCGTGGTTAATTGCGGCGTGGTATATTGGGCAAAACCAATATCATCGAATCCGATAATTGATACATCATCTGGAACCTTTAACTGATGAGCAAAGACTGAATTCATTGCTCCGAGCGCCATATCATCGTTGGAACAAAATACAGCAGTCGGCGGCTTTTCCATCGAAAGCAGCTTTTCCATTGCCTGATACCCGCTCTGCATATCATAATTCCCTTTGACCATATACTCACTTTTAATCGGAATTTGATAATCAATCAACGCTTTTACGTACCCGTCTCTACGTTTGAGAGTTGAATTGAATCCTTCCTTCCCTTCAATAATCGCAATGTCTTGATGCCCTTTTTGTATCAAATGTTCAACCGCCTGATACGCACCTTCGCGATCATTCGATAAGATATTAATCAGTTTCTTTTCATCCACTTGCCGGTTTAAGACAACGAGCGGGATCTTTTTTTGAAGAACGTGGTAAATGAAGATATTATCCTCATCACTTTGACTCACTAAAATGATTCCATCGAACCGTCCGCTGTTAATGGTCGAAAAATCGTGGTAATCATCAATCCCCCGGACAAACAAATTTAACTGTTCATTAATCACACTGTTAACACCTTTTATCGTATCTGAAAAGAAGCTGGGTGACGTTCCGTTTGAAATGCTTGTAAAAAATAAACCGATTGTATGTGATTTCTTCAGCACGAGATTTTTCGCATTATAATTCGGCGTATAATCCAGTTGAGAAGCTAAATCCAGAATTTTTTTTCTTGTATCCTCTTTAATCAATGGACTATTATTTAACGCCCTTGATACCGTTGTATGCGATACATTTAATAAGCTAGCAATATCTTTTATCGTTACCATTCTACTCATCCTTTAAAGTCACGAAGTATACTTCTGATAAGCATACCATATTTAATTTCCCGGTTATACGTGTCTTGATTTAAGATCCAGGATGATTTCGGCATGTTTTTCGTCTGTTAATTTATACAATGTTCCAATAATAATCAAAGCAAACGTCAACGTTACGGCTGGATAAAGGGTCAGCAGCCCTTTAATGCCTAACAGAGTTCCGGCTGATTGGGCCACATTGGGGATATAACCGATCAAACTTAGACCAATACCAGAAATGAAACCTGCTAGCGATTGTGCTAATTTTCGTGAAAAATTAAATAATGAATACGTTGTTGCTTCTTTCCGCTCTCCTGACACCCATTCTCCATAATCAATGATATCGGAAACAAAGGCCCATGTAATGCCGTTTGGAATACTGATTCCAATGAAAGCAATTGCTGATAGAATCGTAAATGAATAGATATTTGTTGGAATACAGAAATTGATTAAATCGGCCACAATACAAATCGCGAATCCGAGCATCGCTGTATTCTTCTTTCCAAATCTTGCGACAAGTTTAGGCATCATGATGACACCTAAGAAAGAAGAACCAATAATGATGAAACTCATACTAGCAACTAGCGTAACACTGCCTAAATTATATTGAGCAAAATAGATTAATAACGCTGATTTAATATTATAAGCAGAGATTGAAAAAATAGTCATCAGCACGAGCGTTAACAGCGGTTTGTTTTGAACAAATGTTTTAAAAATAGACTTGAACGATAGTTTTTCAGTTGGAGGTGCTGTACATACATTCCTTTCCTTCGTATTGCGGAAACAAATATAGAAGCTGATAATCCCAATTACACACATAATGCCCATCGTAACAGGGAATCCGACACTTGGGTTTTCGAATTGAACGACCAACGGCATAACCACAATGCTTGTAATCAATAATGCGCCTAGTGAACCGATTTGTCTGAACGTTGCAAGCGATGTTCGATCTTCCGCATCCTGCGTCATCGCTGCTGCTAGTGATCCATAAGGAATATTGGTAAAGGAGTAGGCAACTCCCCAGATCATATAAATTCCATACGCATACACGAGTTTTCCTGTATAAGAAAAGTCAGGCGAAATGAACAGTAAAACGGTGATAAAGGCTAACGCCAAACTGCCAAATACTAAATACGGTCTGAACTTACCACGCTTCCCAATGTTTTTCCGATAATCAATCGATGAACCAACAATTGGATCGGCTACGGCTGCGAACAATTTACTGACTAAGAAAATCATTCCCGCCGCTGCTGCATGGATACCCGCGACATCCGTTAAGAATTTCAACAGGTACAACTGACCTAAGTCAAACATGAAACCGTTACCAAAATCACCGAAACCATACGATATTTTTTCTTTTAAACTTAGCTTTTCTTTAGGTGCCTCTATAATGGGTATGCTTGAAGCAAGATTTGTACTCATGGTATCCTCCCAAGGATATAGATTTATAATGTCTACACATTTTGTTATACTAAGTCTGACTATTTTTTTCTTAGGGACTCTCTATTCTACTTTTGGCGAAGGACGAATAGAGAGCTCTTTTTTTAGTTACTCAAATCCAAAATAGGTATTGGCATTATCATAAGAAATCCCTTGCACGATACTTCCCAATAGTTCCATATCATTTGGCACCTCTCCATTTTCAACCCATTCACCTATCAGCTGGCAAAGAATTCTTCTGAAATACTCATGTCTTGTATAAGAGAGAAAGCTTCTCGAATCCGTCAGCATCCCAAGAAAACGGGTAAAGAGACCTACATTCGCAAGTGCCTTCATTTGATCAATCATGCCTTCCTTCGAATCATTAAACCACCATGCTGGACCAAACTGGATCTTTCCAGGTGTCTTTCCATCTTGGAAACTATTAATAATACTTGCGATGATTGGATTATCATTTGGATTCAAGGAATAGAGAATCGTTTTTGGTAAGCTATTTTCTTTTTCCATAGCATTAAGAATGGAGACAAGCGGCTTCGCGATGCCATCATCATTCATCGAATCATAGCCTGTATCTGGCCCCAGCACATTAAACATCCGGTCATTATTATTACGAAGCGCATTGATATGGAATTGCATCGTCCATCCGAGCTCCGCATATAACCCGCCTAAGAAATTCAGGGTATACGTCCGATATTTTCTTTCTTCTTCTTTCGTGATTTCCCCGCCTTGCAGGACGTTAGCGAAAATCGAGGCAACCTCTTCTTTCGTCCCTTCTTCATACACAATGACATCGAGCGCATGATCGGATACTCTGCCGCCAACTTCATGGAAAAAGCGGACCCGAGATTCTAAAGCCTTCAGAAAATTATCGTAATCTTCAATTTGCTGTTCAGATACCTTTGCCAATTGATTGACCCACTCAAGATAACCTGGCAGATTAATGGCTAAGCCCTTATCTGGGCGGAAACTAGGGTAAACGCTTACATTAAAGTCTTGATCTTTTTGTAATAACTGATGATACTCTAGTGAATCGATTGGGTCGTCGGTTGTACAGACGACGTTAACATTTGATTTCACTATTAAATCTCTTGCACCAAAGTTCTCCCCTTGCAGCAAACCATTTACTTTTTCCCAAATCTCCGGAGCACTTTTTTCATTTAACAGTTCATGCACATCAAAAAAACGTTGTAACTCTAAGTGCGTCCAGTTATACAACGGATTTCCGATGGTCATTGGTACCGTTTTGGCCCATGCCAGAAACTTCTCATAATCATCGGCATTCCCTGTCACACATTCCTCAGAAATCCCATTTGCTCTCATTAACCGCCATTTATAATGATCTCCGTACAGCCAAGCTTCCGTGATGTTCTTGAATCTCTTATTCTCATAAATCTCTTTAGGGCTCAAGTGACAATGATAGTCAATAATCGGCATATCCTTTGCATAGGTATGGTAAAGTTCAACCGCAGTATCTGTGGATAGTAAAAAATTCTCTCCCATAAAGGCTTTCATATATTTCACCGCATCCTTTTCAATTTATGTTAGCGTTAACATTTTTCATAAAAAGAAATAACTAGACCTAATTTCCAACTACATTTAAATTATGTTAACGTTAACATTTAAATACATCTTACATAAATTTATCCACTATTACAATATTTTTTCTGTTAAAATATGACTTAATACTCCATTCCTCCTATTTTTGTCACAAAGAATCCACCTAAAAAAACGTAGAAAGAAGGCACTACATTGAAACGAATCATCGGAATTGTACTCGTAATCATCGTATTAATCAGTGCATGGGCACTCTTTAAAACAGACCCAACAGAAATGGATCTACTCTATATCAGCCGCACAAATTTTGAAGGTGAAACGCTGACTACGGATGGAAGTTTCAGTAGCGGAGCGATTAAATACAGCGGTTATGATTATAAGATTGAAGGGGACACCATGTATGTCACGATTAAGAATCGTCTGTTCATTGGTAAAAGCGGCGACTTCTCCATCGAAATAAAAGACGACAAATTACAACATGTGAAAAAGGTCTTATTACAAGGTAAAGAAACATCTGATACCTATCAAATCTGGCCGTACCTAGAAGAATAAACCTAAAAAACACCGCCAACCTCTACAGTTGGCAGTGCAGTTTGTAGACAAAAGAGGTTTGGAATGGTTTCATTCTGGATCTCTTTTGCATTTTTCGGACCAAATAGGCCTGGGGGAACAAGTTGGTCTTGTGTTACCATTTCAAAATGGTTTTCGAAAATACTCCTTATCACCTCGGAATTCTATATCATTTATAAATAGGCCTTTTACTTTTAAGTTTAGAAAGTCAGTTGATTGAAGTGAAAGGCGTGAAGACTCCTGCGGGAACAGCGGGACAGGTGAGACCCCGCAGGAGCGTAAGCGACGAGGAGGCTCACCGCCCGCCCGCGGAAAGCGAAGCGCCTGGAATGGAAATCAACATCTCGATTTTAAAGTACCCGAGTTTGTCTACAGTTGGCAGTGTTTTTTAATAAAAGCGGCATTTAAAGAAAATAATAGATAAAAACAATGAAATGAGTGAAAGAATTGCTTAAAGAAAAGGGTAGTAAGCTTCATTTATTATTGTTAGTGGTCGTACTTGCTGTTTTGATTTGGTCCCTTATTAAGCCACACGGTTACTTAATCTGGACAATGGAAGCACTCCCGGCGATTGTGGCACTCATTATTCTCCTGGCTACCTACAAGCGGTTTCGTCTCACGACATTATCCTATTTCATTATTGCATTACTTTCAATTACGACATTCATCGGTGCTCACTATACGTACACAAAAGTTCCGTTCTTTAATTGGCTTAAAGATCATTTTGAGTTAAACCGGAATCACTATGACCGGTTCGGACACTTTCTAAAAGGGTTACTCGCCATCGTACTTAGAGAAATCACCATCCGTAAAACACCACTTAAGAAAGGTCCGTGGTTAACCGCAATTACATTGAGTTATATCCTTGCTATCTCAGCACTGTATGAAATCATCGAATGGCTGGCGTCTGTCATTTCAAAAGGCGGGAAAGCTTCAGAAGAATTTTTAGGATCACAAGGCGACCGGTGGGATGCACAATGGGATATGTCCCTAACCTTCCTCGGCGCCATTCTCGCCCTGATTTTCCTCTCGAAACTCCATAATAAACTGTTAAAAAAAAAGAATGTGGATATCGATTAGGCTTACCTATTAATCACTTTGTGGACAATCATTCCATAGTATAAGGTATCTGAGGTAAAGGGAGCCGAAACATGAAGATAACACTTATTCTAGATTCTAAAGATAGCTGGTTTGTTGACCATGCCAAAAAACTTCAATTGATCTTGAAGAAAGAACATACTACCGAAATCATATACAACTTTAACGAAATGACGAAAGGTGATATCGCTTTTTTTCTAAGTGTGACTAAAATCTGCCCTCCTGAAAAGTTAGCATTACACACTCATAATATTGTCATCCATGCGAGTGATTTGCCAAAGGGAAAAGGCTGGTCCCCCATGCCATGGCAAATCATCGAGGGTAAAAATGAAATCGCACTTTCGTTATTTGAAGCAGCAGAAAAAGTGGACAGCGGGGTGATCTACATTAAGGATAAAGTGGTATATGAGGGACATGAATTAATTGATGAACTGCGAGAAAAAATGGCCGCTAAAATGAGCGAAATGGCAGTGAATTATGTCGAACACTATGACACCATAACTGGAGAAGAACAAATCGGCGAGGAGACCTTTTATCAAAAGAGAACCCCACATGATAGCGAGTTGGACATTACTCAATCCCTTCTCCAGCAATTCAATCTTTTAAGAACCATTGACAATGAAAGATACCCTGCCTTCTTTTACAAAGACGGGTTCAAATATCTATTGAAAATATCTAAAGAATCCTAATCTAAAAAAGAGCAATTCAATATAAATTGCTCTTTTAGATTCTCAATCCTCTGCTGGATTATTAAGTTTTATCGCTTCACCTTTATCAGCGGATTCATACAGTCCGTTAATGATTTTTTGTAGAATCACTCCCTGTTTCGGTGTACTGATAGGCGGTTCGCCTGCGATGCAGCTCTGTATAAACCGTTCCATCTGGAGCGGATGGTCGCGGTTTTTGGGAAGGTAGGTAGGGGTTACGTCTACGAGCGTATCATGTTTTTCCTGATAGATTTTCAAAGGAAATACGTCTGCCCCGCCCTTATCCCCCATTAGCACAACACTCATCTCTTCATGTTGTTGAATATTAGCCGCAAAAGCCGTTTCTATAATTATGGAAGAACCATTGGTAAACGTAATCATGCCGCGTACCATGTCTTCTACCGAGAATTTTTCCCAGTCCCACTCTCCAAATAGGCCTACACCCTTTTTGTTTCCAAGCTTTTGATAGGCAACCCCAAATACCGTGTCTGGTTCAGGGTAGTCCATTAAGTATAAAGCTGTATCCAGCATATGCACACCTATGTCAATAAGCGGACCGCCGCCCTGTAATTCTTTATTGGTAAAGACTCCCCATCCAGGAATGCCCCGTCTTCTGATGGCATGAACTCTTGCTGCATAAATCTCACCTAATTCATCGGCCTGAATATATTTCTTCAGTGCACTAACTTCTTCCGTGTGTCTGAAATTAAATCCATAGGTTAGGATTTTCCCCATCTTCTGAGCCGTATGAGCCATTAATTCAGCTTCTTCAACCGTCATCGCCGGCGGCTTTTCACAGATTACATGGCAGTCTGCTTCTAAGGCAGCGATAGTCGCAGCCGCATGAAATTTATTAGGAGTACAAATACTCACCGCATCTAGTTCGACGGTCTCCAACATTTCCTTATAATCACTAAAAACATGATCAATACCAAACTCAATAGCCAGTACCTCAGCATTTCCTCTTACGACATCTGTAATAGCCGCCACTTTTACTTTATCGTTGTGTTTCTTATAATTCGGGAGATGAACATTTCTTGCAATTCCCCCTGCCCCGATTATGCCAACTCGAAGGATATTACTCATCTGATTCCCCCACGATATCCTTAATTTCCACTCTACACTTCCGTTGATGTGATAAAGCAGCGGCTTCATTTATGACGGTCAAGTTAATCACATCTTCTTTAGTAATTGTTGAAGGTGTACCAGCCTTAATAAGTGCTCCCCATTGTTCAATCGGCATTGGTAATGAGTCCGATTTTTCTATAGACATCACCCCGCCGTCCTTTAGTAACCGAATCTCTTCATCTTCAATAAGCAGTGTTCCATGGGTGCCGTATAACTCTAATTGAAAAGGACTTCCCTGTGATAGAAAACTAGTTTCAATCACCCCAAGCGCACCCGATGTATATTCGAGTAAAACGACAGCGCTGTCATCCACGCCCAATTGTTTGGTTTGCTGTAACCGTGCATGAAGTGCGGACACAGGACCAGCTAAACGATTGGTTAAATAGATGGGATGTGCACCTAAATCGATTAATGAACCTCCCCCGCATAATTCCTTATCAAAAAACCGTTCTGGCAGCCACCCTGAGGTTTCTTGGTTAACCGGTACCGCTCCATTATGAGCAAGCCGACAGCGAATCATCGTTAACGTACCAAGCAGCCCTTCATCTACCACTTTTTGAGCATATAAGTAATAATCCTTCGTCAATCTAGGTAAAGAGACAACCAACTTTACTCCATGCTCTTCTACTGTTTGATAGATTTCCTGACAATCTTCTAGTGAAAAAGCCAATACCTTTTCAGTGAAAATATGTTTGTGATTCTTTGCTGCAGCTAGTATGACTTCCTTATGCATACTAGTAGGCGTATTAATCACGACAGCGTCAATAGAAGAATCCGTCAAAACCTTTTGTAAATCCTGTTCAAATCGGACACCCAGTTCTTCTGCCCACTTACTACCACGTTCCGCTTCTTCATCCCATACAACTTGAACGGAAAAATTTTCATTCTCCCGTATTTCTTTTTCATAATCATTGGCATGAACATGCCATCTGCTTAATAAAGCTACATTAATCATTTATCTTCCTCCTCTATTCAAAATAAACAGCTTTACCTGTTTTAGCTGATTCATAGATTGCTTCAAGAATTTGAGTGACTACCAGGGCTTGTTCTGGTTTGACGATAGGCTCTGTATCATTGATGAGGCACTCTATCCAGAGTCTTGCTTCTAGGTCAGCATCACTTTCTGACTTGCCGTCATAAAACGCTACACCGCCGGCATTTAATTCCACATTGGTTTGATATAATTTGCTGAACTTTTCTCCATTTATTCGCAATCCGCCCTTCATATCTGCACCACCTTCAGTGCCACTCAGGGAACATTTTGATTCATCAATATCCAGTGAATTCAATGCCCAGCTTGCCTCTAAAACAATTGTTGCGCCATTTTGCATCGTTATAAATCCAAATGCGGAATCTTCCACTGTAAACTTTTCTGGATCCCATGGACCCCAAGCATTGGCTGCGTCTTTCTTTTTCCCCAATTGATGATAGACATTTCCCATCACCGATTTTGGTTGGTAATTATCCATCATCCATAGAGTTAAATCGAGTGCATGTGTCCCAATATCAATCAGCGGGCCTCCACCCTGTTTCTCTTCATCTAAAAATACTCCCCAGGTTGGGACCGCGCGACGACGGATGGCATGTGCTTTAGCAAAATACACGTCCCCTAACTCACCCTGCTGACATACTTTGTATAAATGCTGGCTATCGGGTCTAAAGCGATTATTATAGCCAATGGTTAGTTTTTTACCTGTCCGTTCAGCTGTATCAGCCATTTGTTTCGCTTCTTGATACGTCTTCGCCATCGGTTTCTCACACATCACATGCTTGTCCGCTTCCAAAGCGTCAATTGAAATTTCAGCATGTGAAATATTAGGTGTCAAAACATGAACCACATCGATGGATGGATTGGCTAATAATTCCTTATAGTCTTCATAGACAGCTGCATCAGGGGTTCCATACTCCTTAGCGGCTTTTTCAGCTTTTGCTAAATCAATATCACAAAAGGCTACTAACTTTACATTCTCCAATTTTTTAAGACTTGGCAAATGCTTACCGTGGGCAATACCGCCGCACCCAATAATTCCTACACGTAATTTTCCTGTCATTCTGTCGACCTCCTTGAATTAACTATTTAATTCCGCTAAAGGTAATCCCTTTAATAAAGGTTTTTTGTAAAAAGAAGAATAAGATAATGATTGGAATCGTCATCATCGTGGCAACGGCCATCATCAACCCCCACTCTGTCCCCATTTGACTTTGGAACTGCTGAAGTCCTAATGAAAGTGTATATTGCGCTTCATCGGTTAAATAGAGTAATGGCCCCATAAAGTCTGTCCAGCTTCCCATGAATTGGAACAACCCCACAGCGAGGATGGCAGGCTTGGCTAACGGGAGCATAATTTGCCAATAAATACGAAACTCACTAGCACCGTCTATTTTGGCTGCATCTCTTAAGGTATCAGGCAGCCCCATGAAAAACTGTCTAAGTAAGAAAATAGAGAATGGAACCCCAAAGAAAGCAGGAACAATCAGCGGCAGTGGTGTGCCAACCCAGCCGATTTTATTAAATAGTAAAAACAAAGGAATCATGGTCACTTGAGAGGGAATCATCATTACTGCAATCGTGATGACGAATAACACGTTTTTGCCCCTCCACTCAAGCTTGGCAAAACTATAGGCAACAAGCGGACAAGAAATAATCACGCCCAATGTACTTAAGACCGTAATAACAACGGTATTTTTCAGATACGTAAAAAAAGGAATGTACTCGATTGCATCAAGATAATTCATCCATTGAAATGGATCTGGAATCCACTCAATTGGGAATGTGAAAACCTGCGTGATTGGTTTTAAGGAAGTAGATACCATCCATATAAACGGGAGAATGAATAACAATGAAACGATGATTAAAATGATATGGGTAAACGTAACGTTAACTCTTTTTTTAACTTTTGCATTCATCATTATCCCCCTATTCTCCTTGGTAGTGGACCCATCGTTTAGATGTACTGAATATGATGGCTGTTAGAATCATAATGATAACGAAAAGAATCCATGCCATCGCCGAACCATATCCCATTTTGAAATACTTAAAGGCATTATCATACATATGCATAACATAAAAGGTTAAGGAGTTAGCTGGAGTCCCTTGTCCCTGGGTCATCGTATACGGCAAAGTAAACTGTTGAAACGCGCCGATTAACCCCATAACCAAGTTATAAAAAATAACGGGTGTCAATAAGGGGAGGGTAATATGTCTAGTTTTTTGAAACCAACTAGCACCATCTACTTCGGCAGCTTCATAATATTCCTCTGAAATATCCCCAAGACCCGCAAGATAGATAATAACCGGCTGCCCTATGGTCCAAAGCGACATGAGAATAAGCGATGGTTTAGACCAGCTCATACTGCCCAGCCAATTAGGTCCCTGGATTCCAATCGAATCCAGCATGCCATTCACCAGACCAAATCCGGGATTAAGAAGCCACATCCATAAAACGGCTAATGCTACCTGTGGAACAAGGGTAGGCAGAAAGAAAATCGTCCGGTAAATGGCTAACCCCTTCACCTTCATATTTAGCATCATAGCCAGAGAGACACCGAACAAAATACTTAAAGGTACAAAAAATACCGCGAAATAAATCGTATTTGAAATAGATTTCCAAAATAAATCATCATGAAAAAGTTCGCCATAATTTTTAAAACCGACAAATTCACCTGCATCTAAAATGCTATAGGTGGTCAGGCTGTAATACATCGATGAGAGTAATGGATACGCATAGAATAGTAATAATCCAATTATCCAAGGAGAAGCAAAAAGCCACCCATTCAACGATGATTTTCTAAACGGTTTTCTTATTGTTGGTGGAATGGGCGTTTTTTTTCTTGTCGTTACTTGTGCCAAAGGTATCCCTCCCTTTTTTAAAGAGGAGGAGGAAGAATTTTCTCCTCTTCCTATTAGTTGTTTATTTCGCTAATGCATCTGTTACCGTTTTGTTCACTTTATCAAGATTCTCCTTAGGAGTACCTTTCCCCCTCGTCGAGTTTTCTACAGCCGTTTGTAATTCGTTCCAATAAAGCGATCCTTCTGTCATAACTGGCCGGCTTTTTGAATTGGGAAGTATATCAATGAACTCCTTGAAAATAGGATCATCTGCATACCCAAGATCAATATTTACAGATTCAATAGCCGAGAAATCTCTGCTTGATTCACTAAAAAGTTTCTGTCCCTCTTCTTCACCAAAAAACTTAAGAAACTTCCAAGCAGCTTCTTTTTTCTTCGCCCCTTTAGGAATAACCACTGACCAACCGCCAGACCAAGTTGTATGATCGGTTCCTGTAGGAGTTGGAATAGGGAACACTCCATAATTTAAATCAGGCTTGTACATATCAATGGACGCAACATTGAAGTTCCCGCTAACTTTCATACTGATTTGGCCTGTTAAAAAGGGATCCATTGCTCCTGACCCTTGAGAGTCAGTAACCCCAGAAATATCTTCAACATCATATTTTTTTGCAAAATCAGTGATCCATTCCAAAGCCTCAACGTTTTTGGGATCATTAGCGGTTACCGTTTTTGTTTCTTTATCATAGAAGTCTCCGCCATATGTCCAGCCCCAACCATAAAACCATCCTTGTGCATACCAAGGAATAAAGCCAATTCGCTTAAACCGTTTCCCATCTTTAATGGTTAGTTTAGCTGCAGCATCTTCTAATTCTTTGATTGTTTTCGGCGGGTTTTCAGGATCTAACCCGACCTCTTTAAAATGATCCTTATTATAAAATACTAATCTTGCATCTGTTGTCGTTGGTATCCCGTAAAGCTTCCCTTCATAACTTGCTTCATCCCACGTATAAGGATAATAATTCTCTTTTTTTATGCCATCTGCCGCCGCTAGTTCAGATAAATCTTCCAAAGAACCTTTGGCCGCCCATGAGGCTACTTCAAATCGATCAAAATAAGCAGCATCTGGTGGATTCCCTCCAGCGATTGATGTCAACAGCTTTTCATTGGAACCTTCACCTTGATTAGCAATATATACGGATTTAACTTTAATATCAGGATTCTGTTTTTCAAATGCTTTAATAACATTTGCCGTCCCTTTAGCCGTTTCAGAAGTGGTAGAATGCCAAAAGGTAATGGTTGTTTTTCCATCCTTATCTCCCTCAACTTTTTCATCAGAAGAACAACCCGCTAATACAAGAACAAAGACAAACATAAGACTAGATAATTTATAAAGAACGCGATGTTTAAACCCCATTTAAATTCCCCTTTCCTAATTGTTTACCAAAAAGAAAGCGCTTACTTTTTAGCTAATATGAATAACGTTTACTATCTTTTTCTTGTGTAATTATTGAATAGGTTGGTAGATTACATGAGGATAAACTTGGTCATTCTGTAGGAGTAGATGAGCAAAGAGGTCTAAAACTTCTGCAATAATGATATTGACTATTTTTGAAGTTACGGTAAGTTCCTCCCTTTTGTTTATTTTTATTTCTAAAGACTAAAATGTAATCGTTTACATTTCTCTTCCATATTAATACGGTTGTACCATTTAGTCAATTAAATTTCTGAAAATACAGATTATTTATTTTCTAGGTCTATTACCGAACTTATGTTGACTCACGAATGACTAAATCATGGTCCAAAATAATGCTTTCAACCTTTTTGCCTTGAATTTTATTGATGATCATATTAGCAGCCATGCATCCCATTTTAAACATTGGCTGCGAGATTGTCGTCAGCGTAGGATGGGTCATGGTAGAAAAGCTGATATTATCAAATCCCACTAAAGCAATATCGTTGGGAATGTGTAACCCACTGGCATGGATTTCATTTAGAGCGCCAATGGCAAGAATATCAGATACAGCGAAGACAGCCGTTGGCCTATTAGAATGGGTTAATAACTGCCTCATTGCTTGTTGTCCCCCTTCAAATCCTAAACTTTCAGCATTGTACATCCAGGACTGGTTTAATTCAATTCCGAATTCTCTTAACGCTCTTTCATATCCTTGACGTCGCTCACGTGCATACAAAAACTTTTCATCTGAGTTGAGTAAGGCAATTTTCGTATGACCTATTTTGATTAAGTACCGAATCGCATGATAGGCAGCTAATTCATTATTAATGGTCGTATAAGCAATGCTTCCATCTATGTCATACTCGCTGCACTGGATAATGGGGTGATTTTCTGCAAGATCCATTAAATTCTTTTTATTAACCGTCGGATCCATTGATATAATGCCGTCCGCCAAGTGATTCTTAATTAAATTAAAATAAATGGATTCCCTTTTTGGATTTGAATTGGTCTGACAAAGGAGGATATTATAGTCTAGATTAATGGCCGTGTCCTCAATCCCCTTAATCACATCTGTGTAAAAAGGATTAGAAATACTTGGAATCATGACAAGTAAGAGTCTGCTTTCTAACTTTCTAAGATTTCTACCTAGGGTGCTGGGCTCATAATTTAATTCGGTAATAGCCTGTTCAACTTTGATTTTTGTAGTAAACGATACGGCGGAACTCTTATTCAGTACCCTAGAGACCGTCGCAACAGAAACCTGTGCCTTTCGTGCTACGTCATGAATATTCGCCATCCTATCACCTTCTTCCCATCATTAATGTAATCGATTACATTAATAGTAAGTTAATCAGTCAAAAAAAACTACATAAATATCCAATTTAACCTATTTTTGATAGAATACTTGTAACAGAACATATTCAGAGTTGAGGTGTAATGAATTGAAGGAACTTTTCAGTATGGACCGTCCTATTTATCGCACCCTAGAAAGCTTTTCAAATTTAGTTATTCTTAATTTATTATGGATTCTGATGTGTCTTCCCATTATCACGATATTTCCAGCTACTATTGCCATGTTCGGTGTCATTAGACAGTGGATAATTAAAGATGATGACAGAGGGCTGACTCGATCTTTTTTCTACCTCTTCAAGCAGAACTTTAGGCAAGGATTGCTCGTAGGCGTTATTATCCTACTATTTGGAACGCTACTAGCTGTTAACTTTTCTTTAGCCCTCCAGTTGGAAAATCCACTCAAAATGATGTATGTAGTTTTCTTATCTTTTCTCAGCCTATTATATACGTTTACCTGTATTTACTTGTTTCCGCTACTAGTTACTTACAAAGATACTTGGAAAAACCTATTTAAAAATGCCCTGTTACTATCTATTATTAATTTGCCACTCACCATGATCTGTATATTAATTTTATGCCTAAGTAGTATTCTTATCGTTTTCATCCCCTTAACGTTTATCTTTCTGTTTAGCCTGACCGCCTACGTTACTTATTACTTTTGCAGTAAATCATTTGAAAAAGTTAAATTCGTTCATGAACTTCCATAAAAAAAAGACCGACTGCCCGCAGCCGGTCTTACTTCACGTTATCCAATTCCCTTACCATTACATCAATCTCTTCCAAACTATCAGCAAATTGTTGCGCTGCGTCAGTTTGTTTCCGACTCAAGGTTCGGACATCCGCAATTTGCTGTTTCCAGAGAGGAATAATGTTTTGGAGAGCATGATCAATTTTACCATCGATCAGCTGGGTATTTCTTTGGAGCATTTTGATCTGTTCTCCGGTCTGCAGCAAGATCGTTCGACTGGTCATCAGCTCATACTTCCGCTCTTCTGCAGCTTGATGGAGCATGGTCCCAGATTGTTCAGCCCTCAAATCAGCCAAACGTAAGTCTAACGCAGACAGGTAAAGCTCCACCTCTGCATAAGACTCAAATGTAAGATGCTCAAGCTTCTCCAGCATCTTCCCATCTTCACGAAACACCCGAGCCAGGTGTGTGAGCTTCACCGCCATCCGATCAAGCTCTGCTTCGCTGCGATGTAACCTGGCAAGTGCTTCACGCTCAGGAATAGTCCGTCTCCAAAATAGCAGCCTGCTCCAAATACTACTGCTTTTTTTCCGGCTTTCAACGCTCAACCTTGCTACCTGCGATTTCAACAATTGCAGCTGTTTGGTTAGTTCATGACTTTCATGCTTTTGTACATGACGGAGGAGATAATGATTCAAGTCTGTACAAGCTCCCTGCACAATCAGTCCAAACTCAGCCACTGTTGACGCGTCAATTTGACTAGCTAATTTGCCTGCTTGATCACTCGCTCTCTGACCAGATACATTTATATTCATTTAATCAACGGCTTTTTGTTTAAGGTTTGCTTAGCCATATCAAGCTCCATATGCAGCGTCTGAATATCACCTTCAAGCAAGATACCTAGGTCGCTGTCAATTTGTTTCTCAAGCAATTTAATCGCATCACGTGTTTCATTCAGCGATATAACCAGATCGACTGTGCGATGCGGCTGCTTATTCAAAAAAGCATGCTTTTCCGTTAATTCAACAAGCGAATTCAAATGATAGAAATAAAAGGACTCAGCTTGATAAAAGCGTTTCGGCTCATTTCGGACGAGCGAATCAATCCGCTTAACCTTCCGTAATACTTCATAATTCTGTTTCGAGGCCAACAAATCTTTAAAGGAGAACATTGACTTCTGCAGACGTTTGATCTTCTCTTTACCCTCGATTAGATTTTCTTTCACAAATTTATATTCACGTCCGCTCATCCCGATATTCTTAAGCATTTTATGTCTTCCTACAACCTTAAGTCCGGTAAAGACAACCGCAGCACCCGCAAGTGCATATACTGACGACAATAAGTAGGAGATATCCATACCAATCCAACTAACTGCCCAGATTGAAAAACCTGACAACGACGCAATCCCAAGTGACAACACCGTGTACATGATGGATAGAATAGGCTTCATTTCGTTCACTCCCCGCAATCTTCCTTATCTATAGTCTAACAAATTCCGTTCCAATGCGCATCTATAAACCGCCTATCTTTTCATACATATGACGACACCTGCTTGAACATAACCCTTAGCAGTCTTTCCTTTATTATCACTTATAAAACCCTCCGGCGAATCTGGCGGAGGGTTTAACATGACTAGGGCTTGAGACGTATTTCACAAAAAGTTTTCATAATTTATATAATGTTTGAAGATTTGACTTCTTGCCATAAGTCTTTTTTTCTTTATAAATTTAGAGCGATATGAAAAATAGCGGATATACCTAGTAGGCATATCCGCTATTTGCATTTATTTACAATTTACATATCGGCGAATTTTTTATCTCCGCGTTTTGCGGCTGACGTAATGCTAATTCCAAATATGGTTATGATTGAGCCTGTAAGTACTCCTGCGATAAATGTGATCAATAGTATCTCCTCCTACGTTGTCTTAATTCACGAAAATTGTTCGAGAGTGGACCAGTGGAGAAATAATGAAGGTCACTATGTTTGCAGGGCTAATCCAAGTGGCTATGCCCTATTCACGAATTAAGTTTATAGGTATATAATACCTCTTATATTAATTAGTTAAACGAGTCTAAAGTACTATCTTTTTTCATTTTTAGGTAAATTCATCTATTTTACTAATATTTTTAAGGTGTAAAGAACTAGTTTTTCACTTTATTCGCAGTTAATACCTCATTAAGGAATAAAGCCGTGAGCAATATGCCACGGCTTTATTCTAGATTATGTTTTTTTCTTTTCAATCTTAGCTTATGGATGATCAAGCACCCAGTAATCCCAACAATGCCGCCAATGGTGTCCAAGACCACATCCATTTTAAGGGGCGTTCGGTTGCCGGTTCTACTTTGATGATATTCATCCAGAACCGCATAAAGAATAACGAAAATTAGGGAGAGGAACCAGCGTGCTTTGTGATGTTTTTTCATAAACAACGTGAGTAAGCTGTAGGTTAGGAATCCCCAAACAAAGAAAATTAACAGATGCGCTGCCTTACGGATGAAGAATTCAACGAATGTATCAACACCTAAATTTTCGGTACTAATTTCCCGGCCCCCATACATAAAGGAAACAAAGGAGAGTTTCTCTTTAAGATGAAAATCACTCAGATAATCATGTAAAATGGGTGTAATGTCCTGATCCTGGTAAGGCTGGGAGGAAAAATAGAAGATGAGCAGGGCCCAGAACATGAATACCACTGCAATCAGGGTCTTTTTCATGATATATCTCCTGCCTTTCTACGCTTTAGCTGAGAGGACTGCGCTGATGCCAGTTCCAGGCGCTTTCAATGATTTCCTTGAGCGGATAGTTGGGAACCCAACCTAATTCTTGCTCGATTTTTGCGGAAGAAGCAATCAGTTGTGCCGGATCACCTGCACGGCGCTCACTATAATCAATGGTTGCTTTTCTACCGGTTACGTCTTCACAGGTTTGAATGATTTCGTTGACTGAATACCCTTTGCCATTCCCTAAGTTGTAGGTTGCTGTTTCTTTGTCACCGTTCAATAAGGCATTGAGTGCAAGAATATGGGCGTTAGCAAGATCCGTTACATGAATATAATCACGAATACAGGTACCGTCCTTCGTATCATAATCACTGCCGAACACCGAAATCTTTTCACGCTTTCCTTGTAAATGCTCCAGCACAATCGGAATTAAATGCGTTTCTGGATCGTGATTTTCACCGATTTCAGCGGATGTATGTGCACCGGCAGCGTTAAAGTAACGCAGGACAATATAATTCAATCCATATGCTTTGGAGAAATCAGCAAGGATTTGTTCGACCATTAATTTCGAGTGACCATATGGATTAATTGGCTGCGTTACCGACTTCTCTGTTAACACATCGTCTTCCGGAATCCCGTAGGTTGCTGCGGTTGAGGAGAAGATGAATTTCTTCACCTTATATTTCAGCATCGTCTGCAGCAGGGTAAGTGTCCCCGCTACATTATTCTGGTAATACTTACTTGGATTAACAACCGATTCGCCTACTAAACTATTCGCTGCAAAATGCATGACGGCTTCGATTTGATGTTCTTGAAAGATTTTCTCTACGTCCTGCTCATTTCCAAGGTCACCTTCAAATAAAACAGCTTGCTTATCGACTGCCTTTCGATGTCCAGTTGAAAAGTTATCGAGAACACCCACGTCTTGTGTTTCAACCAGTTCCTTTACTAAATGGCTTCCAATATAACCGGCCCCGCCTACTACTAATATCATGGAGGATGACTCTCCTTTCATGTCTACCTTAGATTTCTTCTTTAATATAAATGGCAGGTTTTTCGCTGCTTTTCACTAGATTCGGAATATTTTGCTCTAATTTCTTGCGTACGGCTTCCTTGTTAGCCCAACAGTGATCGACTTTTGAAATTAACTCATCCGGTGTAATCTCATTAATTTCTACTACGTTTTCTTCTAAATCGAGCATTTCCATAATGCCGCGAGTTTTATGTTCATAATTAATGGCAATCGTTGGAACAAAGGAAGATAGCGCAAAGATATTAGAATGCATCCGTGTACCAATAAACATGTCCACTTTTGAGTAGAGATATTTCAGTTCTCTCGGCGAAAAATCAACATCTAGTAACCCGCTGGTCGTGATTCCTTCATCTTGAAGAATTTCTTTACTGATCAACCGGTCATCATTAAAGGGATTCGGTCCCAAAACCTGAGGCATCAACAAGACTTTTGCTTGATACTTCTTCTCAACATGCTTAATCACTTCTTGGATGCTTTCCACATAAGAACGTCTTCTGAAGTCTTTGTCTTCCATCTCAGGAAAATTCCAATCTCTCGCCGTTAAGCCAATAATCGGTCCTTTGTGATTTTCTTTCGCTTTTGCTAGAATGGCATCCACAAGTCCAGACGGCTTCGGCTCTAAGCTAAAGGCTGCATCCGGTACGACATGAACATTTTGATTATTGCAGCCGATTGTATTCAGCCATTCTTTAGAAATTGTTTCTCTGATATAGATTTGATCCACTTGATCGAGAATTTTCTTACTCATCTTCTGCATATAGCTGTTATAGAACGGCCCAATCGATTGAGCGTAGATAATAACCGGTTTTTTATAGTCAAACGCAATCTTGATTTGCACCAAGTGCTGTAATAGTGCCGTACTAAATCGGTGAGACAGGAGAAATCCGCCGCCGCAGCTGACCACGACATCTGCCCATTCATAATCAGAATCGATTCGCTTATCACTTCCGCTTAACAGCTTTAACAGTTTTCTCGCTGATAAGATCTTAGAGAGCTTAGAATCCTTCGGGTCGACGGAGATATTGGCGACACTTTCCTCTACTGATACATTCTCATAAAATAAACGATCAATGTCAGGAAATCTCGTTTTTATTTTGATACTGGCGTTTGGGATATGTTTATTAAACGAATCCAGCATGGCCAAAATGATACCTGCATCCCCTTTGTTTTGAGATGAATGGGCATTTATGATTAGGATATTCAATGCTATTCTCCTTTTTTAGGCAAAAATTTCGTAAAGAAGCGGGTGATTTGCTTGTCTCGCATACCGAGCAAAACGCCCAGATACACGACTGTAAATAGTGCAAAATAGATGATAAGAATGATGAGCTTGAAAAGAATCGACTGATTAGACTCCCAAGCGAAAAGCGGTGAATAAATCAGGATTGCCTTGATGGCCATTGCTGCAATCAGCAAGGAAAGACTCACCTTCACACATGCTGCCACAAAGTCTTTGTCCCAAATATTCGGCAAGTAATTCTTCAATTTATTCGTTAGCATCCAGACACTAATGATAATCCCAACTGAGGATGACAAGCCGAGTCCATATAAACCAAACCAGCTCACAAATAAATAGCTGAGAATCATGTTAAGTACTAAGCTGATAATGAGAATGACCATCGGTGTTTTCGTATTACCTAATGCATAGAAATTCCGGAGCACAAGTTCTCGAACGCCGACGAATACTAAGCCTAAGGAATAATAGAAAAAGACACCGCCTGTAGCAAGCTTCGCTTCTTCCCCAAATGCCCCTCGCTGGAAAAGGATTTCAACAATCTCTGAACCAAATAACATTAGATAGGCACTGACGGGTCCGACAACAAGAAAGATTAAGAGAATATTCTCTTTCGTCAGCTCGATTAACTCTTTCCGTTTCAAGTTATTCGCAAGCTTTGACACCTTCGGAAAGGAAATCGTAATCAGTGCCGAAATGAAAATCCCAATGACCATGCTTTTCAGTCTGTAGGCATACATTAAGGAGGAAATACTTCCTTCACTGAGTGTGGAAGCTAATAATCGATCCACTACTGCATTTAACTGACTAAACAAACTGCTCACGATGACGGGCATCGCCAGCAGCATAAAGCCCTTGGTATTTTCGTCTAAGAATTTCTTCGTAAAACTGAACGAATATTTCTCCCGCCGGAGAAAGCTATATAATAGAAGGAACTGAACAATAAAGCTGATTAGCGTAACCACTGCAATTCCGATAATCCCTAAACTTTTTCCATAAACTAGCAAGTAAATGATGATAATCGCATTATTCGGCAGGATGCTTAATGCAGGAATGAGAAACTTCTCATAGCTGTTTAACATATCTGTGAACAGCTGTATACAGATTACGATAAAGACTAGCGGAAATAATACCTTAAGCAGCTGAATAGAAAGAGCCTCCGATTCAGGGGGAAGGCCTGGTGCCAGCAGCTTTATAATCGGACTATTATCCATGAATAACGAGAGATAGAGAATCCCCGTTACGATAAAGAACATCGTGATAATGTTATTCGTAAACCGATAGGCTTCTTTTTTATTGCTCATATATTTGACGAACAACGGCAGAAAGACACTGCTGAGGCTTAATGAAAAGGTAATCGCCAATGTTGAGGGTGTTAATGCAATGAAATACGCATCCGATTCATAGGACGTCCCATAATAATAAGCTAAAAATGTTTCACGAAGAAAGCCTAATAGTTTACTTACCGTAGACAATATAAATAGGAGTATCCCTGCTTTGACAAGATTCTTGGACATGTCTCACTTACCTACTTTTGTCTGCAAATCTCGAAAAATCACAAGAAGATCGTCGATTGATGAATAGATATTAAATCGCTGATTGATTTTTTCCCTATTATTCTTCGACATGGATGTCTGAACATCCCGATGATCCAGTATGTAGGTTATACTCTTGACCATTTCATCGATTTCTCCTGGCTGAACCAGAATCCCATTTTCCGCTTCTACGACGGTTTCAATGGAGCCGACTCTCGTCGAAATGATGGGAACCCCATAGCTCATTCCTTCTAAAACGGACATCGGCATTCCCTCATTATAGGAAGGAAGCATATAGATCGCACTCTTCTGATAGATTTCCTCAATTTTCGCTTGATCGGAAATCCAACCCGGAATAACAAATAGCTCTTCTAAATCTAGTTCCTTAATCTTCTTCTTAATAATCTCGACATCGCCATCACCTGCGATAAGAAATTTATACTTTTTATCTATTTTCCCTTTTAAACGCTTGCCAACCTCTAGTAAATCATACGACCCTTTCCGTTGAGACAAGACCCCCATTGTTGAGATATAGACCTTCTCTTGTTGAACTGCCTCTTCTTCTTTAGGGAATACCGCATTATCCAAGGAAATAACCTTCGCCGTACTGATACTTTCGTAGAATTGTTTCCATTGCTGACCTAGCGCTAGAATGACATCTACTGAATTCAAGGTATTCTTGATTTCCCTTTGTTGACTTTCAGAGCTGTTATGATAAAAGTCTTTGAACTGTGAGCCATGCATATGTAAGACCATCGGAATCTTTCTTTTCTTTAACAACGCGATAATCACTTTCTTCCGCAGGAAGCTTCCCTTATAAGACATATGGATATGTGCAGCATCATAGTCTTTGCGCAGAATGATTAGTTGAAAATAAAGAAGTAAATACCTTGTAAAGAAATACAAGATATTTACTAGATTGTTACTTCCATAATACGTTGGAAAATAGGTAAGGTTGGCTTTTTCATTCAAGCCTGCTTCCATATAATTTTTCACAACCCGGGTAATCCCACCATTGACACGTAAATGAGATCCAATCATTAAAACATTCATTTTTTTCACCTTTTCCGTCCATCATATTATGTATGCAGCGCTGTTTCTAAAAGTTCAATAATATGGTTTGTATTCGATTGATACGTTCTGAACGTCATATTGACAACCTTTGCAAGCGCGTCTTCAAGATCGGCAATCTCGTATACGGCATAGATTAGTTTCGTATTCTCAAATTCCTCGATAATCTCAAATTGATGATTATCCACATGTTCGCCAAAGGCCTCTTGTCTTGGAACACCAATCACTTTTTTTCCTAGTTTCACACTATTAATGATGGACCCTGTTCCTCCATGTGTAATAACGATTTCACTGTTGTTAATATGCGTTAGAAAATCATCTTTTGACATAAATTGTTCAAATTGAAAGTGTTTTGGTTCATACTGACAGTAACCCGTTTGAGCGACGATCTCAGAACCGTTCATCTTCCCTGTTTCGATTAACCGGTCAACTTCCTTTAGCAGCCGGTCAAACTGAAATTTCTGTGAACCTACCGTTATAAAAATCAATAGATGCCACCGCCATAGATTGCTTTAGGGTAATGCTTGATCATATCTTCCCATTGAACTATAAACTGGTCTGCAATCTTATACATGAGTTTTCCCGTAACCGTAGGCGAACTAATTTTTGAAAAGGACTCGATAAAAATGACCTTTTTCCGGAATATCTTAGCAATCGTACACATCGGTACGGTTGCTAAAGCGCCTGTTGAGATCACAACATCGGGTTTTTCTTTTAAAAAGATGAATAGGGTTTGAATACTCAATAGCAGAAATTTAAAGATAAACGTTTTTTCTCTTCTGTTTACTTGAGGTACCTTGACGATATTCAACCCTTTTTTATTCATTTCATAGTTTGTTTTCTCTGTTAGAACAAAACTGTCGTACTTGTTCATCATCGGTGTCAGCATCAGCAGCTGCTCGAGGTGTCCTCCCGACGAAGCGGCAAAACAGATTTTCATGCTAATCCCAGCTTTCTTTGTGTGTGTTAAACGAGAACTTCCTGTCTTTTCGCTGCCCGGCCGATTGAATAGTAGGATTGAAGATTTGATCGTTGAATATCCTTTTGGCTAAAGCAATTTCTGCCATCATAGACATTTGAATTCCTCATTTGATCTTCGAACGTTGATAATGGTAGGTCTTTGATATCTGCCCATTCCGTCAAAATGAAGACCAAATCCGTATCCGCTAGTGCAAGAGCTGGTGAATCGACATATGTCACTTCAGCTGGCAGTACTTTCTTAGCATTATCCATCGCTACAGGATCATACGCTTTAACGTTTGCACCCATTTTCACTAATTCAGGAATGATTTCAAGCGAGGCTGCTTCACGAATATCATCCGTATCTGGCTTAAAGGCTAACCCAAGAATGCCGATGTTCTTACCTGCTAAAGAATCAAAATCTAGTAAAGCTTGGTTTAATAGTTTCTTTCTTTGCTTATTATTAAACTCAATGACTGCATTAAGCAGGCCAAATTCATAATCGACTTCATCAGCAATTTGTTTCAAGGCCTTTGTATCTTTAGGGAAGCAAGAACCGCCATAGCCAATGCCTGCTTTAAGGAATTGACTGCCGATTCGATTATCTAATCCCATTCCAAGCGCTACTTCCTCAATATCTGCATTCACCTTTTCACATACATTCGCGATTTCGTTGATGAAGCTGATTTTGGTTGCTAGGAAGGCGTTTGAAGCATATTTAATCATTTCAGCACTGCAAATATCTGTTTTGAAAATTGGAATCCCAAATGGTTCGTTTACTTGATGCATCACTTCAGCCGCAGCTTCGCTGTCTGACCCGATGACAATCCGGCTTCCATGAAAGACGTCATAAACGGCCGATCCTTCACGTAGAAATTCTGGATTTGAGACTACATCAAAGGCCACATTTGGATTTAGTTTGGTCAATTTGTCTTTAATATAGTGATTGGTACCGACTGGAACCGTGCTTTTCGTTACGACGATGATTTCCTTCTTCGTATAGTAGGCAATCTGTTCAACTACTTTATCAATAAAGGTTAAGTTAGCTGTTCCGTCCTCGTTTTCTGGAGTTCCCACAGCAATATAAACGATATCAAGATTAAGGAAAGTATCTGCGTAATTCGTAGTGAAATGCAAACGATCGGCAAGGATGTTTTCCTTCATTAAGTCTTCTAGACCCGGCTCGAAAATCGGGGAAATTCCTTGTTTCATTTTATTCACTTTTTCTTCATCAATATCGATACAGGTAACATGATGACCAATAGCAGAAAGTCCTACTCCAGTAACAAGTCCAACATATCCAGTTCCAACTACTGCAATATTCAAATCAAACAGCTCCTAATTAGTGAAAAGTATTTATTCAGCAATCCGTCATTTTTAATAGGCATCTTTTGATCCAACCAGCAAAAACACGGTTCTAAACATGATGGTCAAATCAAACATAAACGATCTCTGTTCAATATACTGAAGATCTAGCTCTACCATTTGATGAAAGCTTAAGTGATTACGGCCGCTTACCTGCCATAATCCTGTGCATCCCGGGGTGACTAATAACCGCTGTCTATCATAATTCGTATAGACTTCAACTTCACGGGGAAGCGGCGGGCGCGGGCCCACCAGACTCATATCCCCTATAAGAATGTTGAAGAATTGCGGAAATTCATCAATACTTGTTTTGCGGATGAATTTACCAATCTTCGTGATACGGGGGTCATCTTTCATCTTAAACATGGCCCCATCGATTTCATTTTGTGCTAATAATTCAGCTAGACGCTCCTCCGCATCCGAAACCATGGAGCGGAATTTATACATATCGAATTCTTCGCCGTTTTTCCCAATTCGTTTTTGTGAAAAGAAAACGCTGCCCTTTGGATCTTCTAGTTTAATTAAGATAGCAATAATTAATAGCGGAATAAATAAGACCAGCAGTCCACAGGATGCGCCTATGATATCGAACAACCTCTTCGAATAGCTGTATGCTTTTCTTTCTTTTACGACGATGGTGGATAGCTTCGTCTCGGAAAGCAAGGCTTCCTGATTCGCAAGATTTGACACATAGAGCCCTCCTTTTATACTTGTGTAACTTTTACTTTAGCAGCAGACGTAACTTCTAATAGATACTCCATAACTTCCTCTTGCAGCTCTTTGTTTTGCAAAGCGAAGTCAACGGTTGTTTTAATGAAACCAATTTTCTCACCGACATCATAACGAATTCCTTCAAAGTCATATGCGAATACACGTTGAATTTGATTTAATTGTTGAATCGCGTCAGTCAGTTGGATTTCTCCGCCTGCCCCAGTTTCTTGGCGATCAAGGAAACGGAAGATTTCTGGTGTTAGTACATATCGGCCCATAATAGCAAGCGTTGATGGTGCGGTTCCAGGCTTTGGCTTCTCAACAAAGTTATTCACTTGGTAACGACGACCTTCTTGAGACTCAGGATCGATAATTCCATAACGGCTAGTCAAAGCTTCAGGTACAGTTTGAACACCAATAACAGAGGCTAAGGTTTCTTCGTATTGATCAATAAGTTGTTTTAAGCAAGGTGTGTCGCTCTGCACGATATCATCACCAAGCAAAACAGCAAATGGCTCATCTCCAATGAAATTCCTAGCGCACCAAACTGCATGTCCAAGTCCTTTTGGTTCTTTTTGACGGATGTAATGGATGTCAGCAAGATTAGTAGAGTAACGGACTTTATCAAGTAAATCTAATTTACCTTTCGCCTGTAAGCTTTGTTCAAGCTCCATAGCAACATCGAAGTGATCTTCAATAGCCCGCTTCCCTTTCCCTGTTACGATAATAATATCTTCAATTCCTGAAGCAACTGCTTCCTCAACAATGTATTGGATGGTTGGCTTATCAACAATTGGAAGCATTTCTTTCGGCATTGCTTTGGTAACTGGTAAGAACCTAGTTCCTAATCCTGCTGCTGGTATAATTGCTTTACGTACTTTTTTCATGTTTATTCCTCCCCATTCTTTAGCGGACATTTATTCGCTAAGTAAAATAAATATCTAATGATAAGGCATGCTAATTTGCATGAACTATCATTAACTATCTATTGATTGTTTCTCACAGCCATTCCACCTCGACGAATTATGCATTATTTTATGCATGACTATTTTCGCGGTTCTAATTATCTAAATATACTGAAATATAGTATTATAATAATAGTAGCCTATTCATTCTCAGTTGGAATACTAAATGTGATTGCTGTGATTTCTTCCACAACAGTAACATATTGACATAATGTTTGGAAGGTATTTCATGTATTTCTTATATATTTCCATCTAAGGTAATAGAAGCTATTCAATAATAGTTTTTGTCCCTATTCAAGGGCTTATTTACCCACAGATAATCCTTGAAACTTGTTGAAAACAATCGAATCTTGCAAACCCTTTCAATTTTTTATACAATATATTTTATGAATATACATTCAGTTATTGTGTTAACTATTACCAACTATTGAATTAATGAGAAAAGCCTTCAAATAGAGGTTTATCCGTGTTTAAAAAAGGGTATAGGAATAATCCACTTCCCTATTCCCTTCTATTTCAAGCTTCATTTATACTTATTGCGCTGGTTGTTTGCAGAAGTTATTTCCTATCCGAACAGAATTTCCCTTTATCTCCTTTTCATTTTGTCAAATGACATTTGACTTATTTGTGAGTAGAGTAATAGTACCGAAACGCTTGGAAGTGATACCTGCGACCCGTAATACTGATACAAATGACGCTTGTTTCATTTATCTACAAAAACGTAGTGACCTTTCAACAAATAAAGTCCGCTATTTGATGGATTTTTCTCCCGATAAATTGGGAATTAATTGATGTATACCTATATTTATGTAGTTTCAAGTGGGTTAATACAACTAGACTCAATGAAGAATATTGGTAAAAAAAGATAAAAAATAGGGTGCCGAGAAATTCTCGGCACCCTATTTTGTCAAGGATTCTTACTTAGACAGATTGCTTAGGTGTGATAACTAGTTTCTGATCCTTTTTAGAAGTTAAGTAGTTACCTAGTTTCTGTGCTGGCTTTTCAATATATGTATGTGTAACGGCGGCAACAGCAATTGATAGAAATGGAACAATCACTAATACGTAATAGTAGGGAATAATTTTCCCCAAGGTGTACATTAATGTAATCAATACCACCATATGAGTTAAATACAAACTATATGAAACCTTGCCCAGCCACATAAACACCCGCTTGGTTAACAAGTCTTTTACCCGCTTCGAATCAATGGCAAATAAAAAGATGATTAAAACGCCTATAGATGCGATCCAATCACTGCCTGCTTTTATCGGCATCGACAATATTCCATGGTCATTCTGCAGCGAGCTGAACACTTCATCAATATTGAATAAAACTAAAGCTAGAAGGAATAGAAGAATCTTCATAAAAGCAGGTATCTTCGTAAATGCTGGAATCACCTTTTTATAATTTTTCGCGAATACGGCTCCTATGATAAAGAATGTTGTATAAAAGAAAGTATCTTTAAACGAATTGACGATATCCTGATACATTGAATTTTCGACGAAGGTATTTCCTGCCGCTAACCCTGCTGATAGAGACATCGTAATCGCAAACCCAAAAATAATGGCTTTTTTCCAACTTAATTTTAAAACGAGAAGCATTAAGAATGGAAAGAAAAAGGAAATCCGCATTTCATGAACAAGACTCCATGTTGGTCCGTCTACGTTTGTATTGTCATATCCAAGCATTAGAAGATAAGATATGACCGCTTCCCATGAAATCGGGTGAGCCCATCTTCTTTCACTAAAAGAAGGAATTAACCCACTGTGCCCTTTATAATCTGCAAAGATGACCATGAGCAATACGGCAATGGCCATAACCGAAATATACGGAATATAAATTCGGCAGAATCTCTTGATCATATACACGGGATAGTTGAATGGTTTGGCGTGTATAAAGGGAAACGCTAACACAAAGCCGCTTAAAATAAAGAACAATAGTACGGCTTCACTACCCGCCCAAATGGTATGTAGGATGGTATTCGTAAATGCAGTTACCCACTCATTATCATACGGCTCATTGTAATGCGCCGCATGAAACAAAGGTGTCATTAATAGACAATGATGAACTAAAACAATGAGTGCAGCAATTCCTCTCAATGAATCAAGAGAATGTATTCGATTACTTTGTTGCAAAAGCCTAGCCCCCCTACTGTAAGTTGAATTTATCTTACAGGAATCAGAAAGCTTTGAATACGAGTTTACCAATTTTCGCTCAAAACAGTTATATAGTAGTAACCCCTTAATAAAACTAACGGCTCCCTTATAAAAAGCCGTCAATAGCCTCTCGTTTTTCGAGAATTTATTGACCATTGATTTATAAAATTACGCTCCACCGGCACTTCTTTGAACCCTTGTTCCCTCTGTCTTAATCCCTCTTCAACTACGTATTCTGTACCCGACTAACCATTTTAGTGTAATAGTCTATATGAACTTGTCTGAGTTTAGACTTTTGACACACACATAGAAAACCGGACCTCCCAAAAATAAGAGTCCGGCTCGTTTCAGATTTCCTTGCTTTGTTCATTCCTTCTCGGCCAGATAAAGTAGCTGCTCGATATGACGAGATCGATTCCGAGTGCAAGTGTCCAAATTCTGAGTATATTCCATAGGGCCTCAGTACGCGAGGGTTCATTGATGAGGTATATGATACCAAGCAATAATCCAGCTCCGATCAGATAGGCAAAGACATGACTAATCCAACCCTTCATTTGATGCTTGCATATTGAATGCCATAGCGTTTGATCGGTTTCGGTCCCGTTTTCGTAATATAGTATTGAAACCTTTCGTCTGCCCAGGCAATCATGCTTTTCCCAAAGGCGATTGAACTTCCTATGTAGATCGCTGCAATGCCATGCACGGTTGTTGCGGTAGCACCTTTTGCTAAATCCAGACTTGTTGCAACCAATAAAATCAAATCAATCACTGGTGTGAGGGCTAATAATAAGAAACCAAGTTTTTCTTTCTTCCATATGTAACGAGACACAAGCCCAACTATAATCACGATCCAGAAAGCAATCTCACAAGCTGCAATCAACCATCCAATCCCCGTCATTCAACCACCCCTTTACTAGTAAATTATACCATTTATTTATTTAAATTAAATCAACTGACATTATTTTATTCAAACGCATATATTTACCTAGTAAATACTCTAAATTCAGCTTAAACTTCCTTAACATCGTGATAACTTCCCCTATCACAAACTTCACCCAACAATTTACCCACTAAAGAGAATCAATCCTTATGTCTAGAAATCAATGGGAAACTGCAGAAGATATCTCTAAAAAAGAGTACTAAAAAAGAATTTCTAATGAGTTAATGAACATAAGGATGACTCTTAGAATAAGAATCCTTTCTAGCTGTCGAGAACCCTCGGCAGCTTTTTTGACTGCGCATAGGGATGGGAGACACCTTGATACTTCAAACAGGCTCGTCTGAAGATGGTCGCCTAGATGGACTAGTCCGCATATCAACAACCCCGACTCAGAAGATGCCTTGCGCACAAGAAAATGCCTGAAGCGCACTGACTTTGCTAGTTTCGCACATAAAGGAGCTCCAAGCGCACATACATTCAACCGTTCCGCACACTTTTCCATACCTTGCCCACAAAAGGAATACGGAGACACTTAAAAGAAACACTCAGCGCAGCAATTTTTGCTGTATAAAAAGCCATTTCCTTAAAAGTCTCTGGATGGTCAACTCAGATTTAACTAATAACCCGTTCTTCTATGTTTTATCCTGATCAATTAGGGTAGCAACTTCATATGGTGTACAATCATTACATATTCTTAAAGGAATAGGAGGTATTATGGTGAAACCATCTGGCGGGCAGAAGTGTGTATGAAGGCTTGCCGTTACTCAGAAATGGTTTCCCGAACAGAATGAAGAAAAAACTACTATATATACTCATACCGCTTGCCTTACTCTTCGTTGTTGTCGCTATGGTCCTTTCCCAGCCGGAAGAACAAAGCAAAGAGAAGACGTCAGGGATAGACGAAGAAAAAGACTCAAAAACACCGGTAGAGGAAATAAACGCAGATGAGCAGATTGATGCCATGCTTGCTGACATGACTCTTGAAGAAAAAGTGGGACAGCTTATGGTCGTTGGCTTTGACGGGAGTAAAATCTCAAGCAACGCAGTGGATATGATTAAAAATAAACATATCGGCGGCATTATTTACTTCGACCGCAACATGAAATCACCTAAACAAGTAGCTGAATTGTCAAATTCCCTACAGCAGACTGCGGCCGAAAGTAAGAATCAACTTCCCCTAATGATTGCGGTTGATCAAGAAGGCGGAGATATTCTCCGAATGCGCTCACAAGTCTCGCCTATTCCTTCTCAGCAAAAACTTGGAAAGCTAGGGTCCGCAGAGACTGTTTATGAATCAGCCAAAATAAATGCAAAAGAGCTACGTGCAATGGGTGTTAATCTAAACTTTGCACCTGTGCTCGATTTATCGAGGACAGACAGCCGTTCATTTGGAACAGACCCGAAAAAGGCAGCAGAATATGGGAATAAGGTAATTGAAGGGTTTCAAAGCTCATCGGTTACAGGGGCGTTGAAGCATTTCCCTGGTCACGGCCGCAGTTCGGTAGATCCCCATCTCGATTCATCATCGGTAGAAGCCAACCAGCTTGATCTGGAGAATTCAGACATCTATCCATTCACCCAGCTCATAAAAGAAGTCGATAACCAGAACTTTTTTGTGATGGTTACTCACATTAACTATCCTGCCTATGATAAAGAAAAACCAGCAAGCCTTTCAAAGGTCATTATCCAGGACCTGCTTCGGAAAAAACTCGGTTACGAAGGAATCGTCGTCACTGATGATTTAGAAATGGGTGCGGTGACGAAACATTACACCTATAAGGAATTAGGAAGCGAAGCGATTCAAGCAGGTGCAGACCTCTTGCTCGTGTGTCACGAATACAAGCATCAACTCGAGGTCTACAACGGAATTATAGAAGACGTCCGTTCCGGTGAGATCCCCGTAGAACAAATTAATGAAGCGGCTAAACGGGTTATATCATATAAAATGAATACGATGCAGCATGAAAACGTCGATCCTAAGCAAGCTGAATCAATCGTTAAAAGCGAGGATAGTTTAACGTATTTACAAAATTTGAAATAAAGATAGACTGCCGAGTTGTTTACTCAGCAGTCTTTTTTTTGGGAACGTACTATAAAAACCAAAAAAAGAGCCCTATTTTTCAATAGGACTCTGTATTCTTGAAACGGCAAACCCGCACAAAATGGTTAATATCCCAGTATAGTTTAAGCCCAATGTTGCTTCCTGAAAAAAGGAGACCGTCATCATTGAGAATATCAGACCAGAGTATAAAATATAATCAAACGAGATTTTACTTGTACTATAGGCGAATGTTAAAAGGTATTTAATCAATCCAATAAAGAATACTAGATATAAGATAAATCCTGGGTAGCCTAGTTGATAAATGAGACTTCCCATAAAACTTTCAGCACCCATATGGGTTATATCCCAAGCGACTACCTCGTTCATCATTGCATAATACACGCCGCCGTTCCCCACTCCAAACCCAATGGGATGTAGATAGGAATCTAACAGGGGTAAAATAAATCCATCAAAGTGGACAATAATACTCGATTTTATACCAATTCCTTTAATTACAAAAAAGGCGACAAAGATAAAACTGACAAAGAACGTAATAAATTGTTTTGGTTTCAGCTTAAAGTTATATAGGCAGACAATCCAAAAAGTTAGTATGGCTAAGATAGCGAGCGCACCCTTACCTAAAGTTAAGCCGATACCGATTAGCAAAAAGAATCTGACACCTACCATCATCTTCGATTTAATAAATAAGGTACAACAAAATGCTGCTAATACAAAATAACTTAGATTGATCGCATCAAAGAAAAAGGAGTACATCCTGTAAATATACATTGGACCAACCGATGTCCTGAAATCCGGGAAATCCGTATAGGCCGTCCCTTTAGCCTGCATAATATAGCCGAGGTGAAACCATTCTTTCCATATGTGTGAGTTATTATCAATCAAAAGAAAAACAATTCCGAAAATAACGGATAAAATTCCTAAAAAGACAACCATTTTTATCACATTATATATTTTATCCACAGACTGTCTGAGTGAATAGTAGAGAAGCCTCCCCAGGAAATAACTCACAAAGAGAATGCCAAAGGACCGCATATAATACAGTTTTCCTTCCATATTCGCACTGGAGATAAGAAAACTTATGCCAAGCCACAACACAAGCAGAGGAAAGGTTTTTTCAAACTTAAGGAGATGTAAGCTTTTTTGATAGCGTATGTATAAGAGTGAAACGAAGATAATCGCGAATACCTCTTTGAAGATCATCAGCATCTTAATGTTAAAGCCGCTCTCTTGGTTCTCAAATATCCCCATGCCAATTCCGACTAATACATTTTGAAACGTTAATAAAAACACCAGATGGTACAACAGATAGATGGTGGCATCAAAACGTTCGATAAATAAAAAAGTCATTAAGAACGTATAGAGAATTAAAAAGGCAAAACTAATCGTGACATTATGTAAGTTAGTAATTAATGAATAAAAAAGAATATGTGGGACTAAAAGAGCAAATAAATACACGATAAATAATTTACTTCGTTTATGGATGGGCAGTACCGAATTTTCCAGTGAATATTGCATAAACCTACTCCTTTTCTTAACTAAATATAATTATTGTGGAAAAAATGGAGGAATGCAACATCTTTCGGTATCACATTGTGAAATCAGGAACAAAGGATTAGATGGTAGAATTTAAATAAGGATTATTAGCTATTTTCCTGATAATAGCTTGGGTAATTAGAAAAATGCCGATCCGAATGAATCACGGACCGGCTCATATTACATATAACTAGTAACCCATTCCATCTCGCCGTTAGCTGTGATGTCTTCCGTGTCGCGGGTGATGATGAAGTGGTCGCCTTTTTTAAGTGATGTTGTTTCACCATCGGCTGTGATCGTTCCTTTGCCTTCAATGACGGTGACCAGTTGGAAGCGGTCTTGAGTTGCTAGTTTGTAGTTTGTCCCTTTAATCGCATGGTGCGTAACAGTAAATTCAGGGATGGAGATGAGTTCTTGTGTTTCTCCACTTTCAACGGTTTGTTTCTGAAGTGCAAGCGGGTCGGTCAGGTCTGGTGCATTAGTTACGGCAATTGCTTTTTCTAAATGAAGCTCACGCAGGTTTCCAGCCGCATCTTTCCGGTCGTAATCATAGACCCGGTAGGTTGTATCAGACGATTGCTGCGTTTCTAGAATCGTGATACCCTTTCCAATGGCGTGAACGGTGCCGCTTTTCACGAAGATGAAATCGCCGCGTTTGACTGGCATTTTCCGGAGTAGTTTTTCCCATTGTCCTTGATAAATATAACCTGCCACTTCTTCCTTCGTATCCGCATAATGACCAAGAATGATTTCAGCGCCCGGTTCTGCATCAAGGATGTACCAGCATTCGGTTTTGCCGTACGGCTCGCCTTCTAATTGACCTGCTTGCTCATCATTTGGATGAACCTGAACCGAAAGGTCGTCTCTTGCATCAAGAATTTTAATTAATAACGGAAATTCATTGAGCTCATAGTCGCCAAATAATTGGCTGCGTTCTTGATTCCACAGCTCGGACAACTTTTTGCCATCGTATTCTCCGCCGACAATGACGCTTTCACCAGCAGGATGAGCCGAAATTCCCCAACATTCCCCGATAGGTCCCTTTGGAATGGTGTAGCCGAATTCGGTTTCAAGCTTGCGTCCTCCCCAAATACGTTCTTGGAAAACTGGTTTCAGATGTAAGATACTCATACTCTCCACGCTCCTCATATTCACTGCTTCCTTGGTTTTCATGCTCAAACTATGTAAATCGCCAGGCTAAGCGGATCGAGTGTTCCTCCATGTCGCTCGCTTTCATGTATAATACTACCATACTTTTTAATAAAGATACTCTGTCCGTTTCATGACTTATTCAACAATAAAAACCCCACTTATCACGCGCGGGGTATTAGTAGGTATTAAGCCAGACTTGTCGTGGTTCGTTTTATCCTACTTATTATGGGTTTTATGTATGAATCTATTGAATTACTATATTCGTATGGTAATTAATAGTATAATTACCAAAGGAGGCGGTTACTATATGAACTTACGTAATAAGTTGAGCATTGCTGGTTGTGTCGTGATACTCGCGGGTACAATTATTATTGGGAACCAAACATATCAGAATAGACAAGATGCCGTGATTAAAAAGTCTGCGAATGATCTGAATATGCGGGCGCTTACTGTTGCTGCAAAAGATGATTCTACGAGTGAAGATAAAAAGAGTGAAGATCCTGATTCATCCAAAGTGGATGCAAAGGGTGACGACGTAGAAAAGAGTACTGTTTCTACCAAAAAAGCTGAGTCTAGTAAAACGGAAGCTGCGCAAGATACAAGCAGCAGCACTGCATCTACCAATAGTAATCAGACCAAACAGGATACTAGTAGTTCACCTGCAGCTGCACCTAAACAGGCTGATTCTTCGGTAAGTACACCTGCAAAAGACAAACCATCGTCAAGTACACCGGTTAAGAAGGATGAGTCTACCGGCACTACTCCTCCAAAAGACAAGGACAACACAAGTGGTTTACATTTTTCTTCTAGAGAAGAAGCGATTCAATATGGAACAAGCAGGCTTTCAGCTGAGGAGCTAGCGATTTATAAAAAAGCTTCTGCAAAAGGAATGACTGCCGAACAAGAAGCGTTAGCATTCCAAGTTGCTTCATCCCGGTTTTCTTCTGAAGAAATACAAGCTTTAAAAGAAGCGCTCAATAAGTAATACTTTACTCCGCCCTTGTTGGCGGTTTTATTATATCTATCATAAGATTTTGCCTTTTAAGCTTATGATTGTTTAACGCAAGGGTTTGATAGATTAGGATAAAATGATCAAGCTGCCTGCTTAATTCAATTGTTTCTACGCAATTACACCCATTTTTATTAGCCTTTTTAATCATCTCTATTCGAGTACGTTCTATTAATTGAGTTAAAAAAAGCATTTTTTCACCGGACTTACCCATGGATTCACACCTCTCCTTTATTAGGTATATTTTACCATTGTTTAATACTGGAATATACAAGAAAATTGTGAACTTTTTTCAGCACATTAGAAGAAGGGCTGTGCTCAAGCACAGCCCTTTTTCTTTACTTCAGTTTGGTCACTTCTACCAATTCATCGATGGGCATTTGCAGCGCTCGGTTACCTAGTTCTTGCTTCAACTGTTCATTATGAATGTATTCTTCTGGCGTAAATGAATCTTCACGCCCTTTTTTTAGGTACTCATAAAAGACAGCAGGTAAGAAGTTTTCCTTTAAAATCACTTCAACTGCTTCCCCTGTTTCGCGTGTAAACACATAGGCATACGCAGTTGGGCGGTAAGGATCGTATTGAGCTTTTGGATAATCTGTATCGACTGTGTAGGTCCCTCTTGTTTTGGCGCGAGTAACAAACTCGAACGCATCGCGGAAACCAGGTCCGCCATGACCGGATAAGATGGAGAGATCTTTACGATTTGGTATTTCCGCTCCATATAAGGAGTCAAAGGCGGCTTGAATCACTCGGAATCCCACCCCTATTGCCATATAAGCAGCTGTTCCGTGGTACTTACGAATATCCTCAAAACTAATTTCTAATAAGTCTTCTCGATCATAAATTTTAATGGTATTCATCTAGTACATCTCCTACCTTTTTTGATTACTTTTCTTTCTTCTTAGGAAGAAGAAAATGAACAGTAGTACTATAACACTTATCCCTACTACAAATGGGTTCCAACCACCAGCTTCTTCTGCTTTATCTGAGGTTGGTTTTATAAGTTCGCTCTCTATTTTTAAAAAGTGCAAAGCATTTTTTTCACTCGGTCCTGCCCAAGACTTGGTTAGCGACATTCCTTGCCATACGAGTGGATCGACCGATTCCGCTGCTACATATGGATGTTCACCAAGCTCGTACACGTTTCCATCAATCGTCAGTTCATAGGTCTCTTCTACTTGCTGAACTTTTTCTATTACACCAGTTGGCCCCGAAGCAAATCCCGACCGTTCAGCAAGGGTGTGACCGCCGATATCACGTTCCAAATTGGCTGCAATAAACTGGGCAAATTCTTCGCGTGTCATCGTTCCTTCCGGGTTTTCGACAGATAGTGCATTCTCGAAGAACGCCTGATTGACATCGGCATAGGTTGCCTCGCCTTTTGTAGAAGATAGATACCCCTTTTCGAGTGCTAATTTACCTTCAAAACCAAAGAACCCTCCAACAAACTCCCCGAGTTTCTCTCTTGTTAGTGGATCTTGCGGGCGAAAGGTCTGATTACCTGATTCAGCAGACAGCATTCCTAAAGCACTGATTAGGAGAATATCCTCTGCTGCTTCGGTATAGTGAATATCTTCAAAAACACTTTGACTGTTCATCACATGAGCCGATACATTTGTCGTAATCAATAAAAGAAATGAACAAATGCAGATCGCTTTTTTCCACATACTCCGTCTATCTCCTTACTTTGACTGGATTCGCAGCCCGCCATCTATTTGTTGAATATAAGGGGTAGTCATTCCGTCTAGATGTGTTAATGCATCATACGGAATCGTAAACGGAATTAATTCTTCCACTAATTCTTCCGGTAAGCGGAACCCATTATAAAAACCAGATTCTAATACTAGTTTTGCACTTTTCCCATTCTCATTCTGTAATACTTGACCGAGTAAGATAACGTGGCCGTCTTTCCGTTCATATACCACATACACATGATCGCTGCGGAAGAAATAACGCACATCACTGCCTTCATTAAAATGAGATTCACTCACTGCTCCTTTAACGGTCCACTTTTCTATGGAATTCTTAACTCGTTCGTTGTCTGCTTCAAGGGCTGCAATGAGGGGGTATTCAATCTCTGACGTCCAGTCAATATCCAAATAATTAGCCACTTGTTCTAAGTCTAGTCCTGCATTTTCACTTAAAAAAACAGCTCTTGCTCCGACATTTTTTTCAATCATTTGGAGTAGATCATGATGTCCCTCTAATGATGTCTTTGAGGACTCAACTTGCTTAAACTCCAAGTAGAGCGTATTTAATTCTTCCATATATGTTTGGATCCTTTTTTCCATTATCCATTGACTGCCCATTACATCAACGATCTCTTGACCATCTCGTACTAAAGCTAACCACGTATCAAGCCCTACGTCTGAGTAAAACTGTAGTCTTTCCGCCGCGATCTGTTGATGTTCTTCAAAGTTCTCTTCTAGTTCATCTACCTTGGGTGTTAACTCAGCGATTTCTTGCTCGGTAGCATTCATTTCTTCTTTTAACTGTTCAATCGTCGACTCATCGTACACAACTGTCAGAAAGTCAGCAAACGCACCCGTCAAATGTGCATATACCGGTGTCGCAAGAACGAGGCATAGCGCTAACATCAGCCCTGCTTTTTTATACATGCTTGATCAACTTCCTTGTGGATAAGTAGCTGGCACATACCCCAATCCCAACACCACAGACTAATTGGCATCCTCCTACAAGTAAGAATGTTGGTACATCCATTTTATTTAAGAAAGGAATCTCTTGAAAAACAAAATAAAACAGAACAAACGTCATTAAAATAGATAGTAAACTTCCTAAAAATCCAATCATGAAGCCTTCTACTAAAAATTGAAACCGAACGAATTTAGGGTTAGCGCCAATTAATAATTTCACACGAATTTCTTTTTCTCGCTGATATAATGCTAAGTGAAAAGCGATGTAGATCATCATAAACGCTATGGCAAAAAAGAAAAGTGACCCAAGTAACCCGAACCATTCTATATTTTTCAGAACACTTGCTAAGTATTCGGCCATTTGCTGCGGATAGACAACTTTCTCAATCCCTTTCATGGCACTTAACTGTTCGGCCATTTGCGGCATTAGCTGTACATCTTTCACCTGGAATTTCACGGCGTCTTGCATGGCACCATTCGTAAAGGAATCTAGTAAATAGTCTTTCCCCGCAAAAAATAAACCAAGTCGTTCAAGGAGTACTTCACCTGGCTCGATTTCTACTTTTTCAATAAAGCTGTTTTTCTCTAGTACTTGCGCAACATCCTCTGCCGCATATCCCTCTTCTATATACACTTTCATAGATAGTTGAGATTCCACATACGCAATACTATCTTGCATAGCGATACGGGCAAGCAGTAAGGAGCCAATCAGGAGCATCGCTGCAAAAATCAGTGCGATGGATGCAAGCGTTGCGCCTTTATTACGATACATCCCTTGTTTGACATCTTGCCACATATACCGCATATTATTGGCGTTCATATACGTTCCCCTTATCCAGCACCCATGACTTCGCTGAAAATGATTGCACTAATTGTTCCGAATGAGTAATAACGAGCATCGCTACTCCCTCCTCCTGCTGCAATTCCCGCAATAACCGTAGTACTTCACTTGCTGTCTCTGGATCCAAATTCCCGGTTGGCTCATCTGCTAAGATCAGCTTTGGTTTATTAAGTAGAGCCCGCACAATAGCGACACGCTGCTGTTGTCCTCCAGATAAGACAGTTGGCCGCACATTCGCTTTTTTCTCTAGCCCAACTCGTTTAAGTAAACGCAGTGCTTCTGCTTCGATTTCCTTGGCCTCTCTACCGATTACTTGACCAGCAAGCATGACATTTTCCAGTACTGTTTTTCGCTCAAGTAAGTCAAACGATTGGAAAATAACGCCCATTTTCCTACGCAATTCATATTTCGGATAGGTTTCAATCAGCACTCCATCGATCAGTATACTGCCCGTATCTCTCTCTATTTCCCGATAAAGCAGTTTTACTAAGGTACTTTTTCCAGAGCCTGAGCGCCCTTGGAGAAACGCAAATTCTCCAGGAGCTACATGTAGGTTCACATCACATAAAACAGACTCTTGCTCAAAACGTTTTGAAACATTTTCAAGATGTATCAACTTATAACTGACCTTCGACTAACCATGGTAAAAAGCCTCGTAAGAACCGTTCAGTTGCCGGCATAAAATATGAACCATAATGGAAATCCGGATCGAGCGTGGTATTGATCCACGTACCTTTCGTACTTTCTTTATCGATATAAAGAACGGCACCACCATCATCGGTTGAAACAAGCACTTCACAATGTTCTGGAGGCCAATACACGCCATGTTGATGCCAGGTAGCATCAGCAAGTGTTAAATAATTCGTAAACAAATCATGTTCCGGTGCAGCTAAAACTAACCCGCTTTTCGCATCCTTTTCAAGCCACCACCAAAAGTTTGTCGGACGGAATTCCCATTTATGACTTGGCAGCCAATCTATTCCCTGAGGCCCGAATGTCACAACTGTTCCACCTTCGTTGGCAAACTCATGAATTTTCGCTACATTTTTCTCAAGCAGCCCTAAATGGGTTTGAGAAGGGACAAGCAATACATCGACCCCTTCTAGAGAGGCTGCTTCTAATTCACGGATTGGAATCAACCGATGAATATACTTGGCAAACTCTGACGTTTTATATGTACGATGATGGTGTGAACTCCCACCATAAACGACGGCTATTTTTCTCATGCTGTTGTCACCTCTTCTTGTAATCTTGCATTCTCTTCCTCTACCCAAGTGAGTAATTGCGGTCCAATTAAATCCGTTGTTTTATTGATTTCTGGTTTCATATAACCAAATAAGTCCGAACCTGCATGTACAAAGATGGTTCCTTTTGTACTCACGCGGTCAATATACGTGATTGGAGCATCCCCTGGTAACGTTAAGAGAATTTCCGCTCCCTCTGGGACAGGATGATGTCCTCTCGCAAAAAAGCCAGAAACGCCTTTGTTATAGGTCATGTCATCTTCTACTACACCCTCGAATATGGCATGTGGTGTATGAATTGATACTTCATAATCTTTATGACTCGTAATCTCTTTGGGAATGAATAATTGACCACCCGGCAGCCATTCAGTCACTAAGTTTCCAGAGAAGATCAGGATTTTTCCCGCATTCACAAAATCATGAATCAGTTGGCGGTGTTCATATAAGAAATCTTGATCGGCAAAACCGCTTATCACTAAACAATCAAAGCGAGTTAAGTCTAGATCCGGTAATTCATATAGATCCACATTCGTAAACCCTTCTCTTTCTTTATTGAGACCACGTTGAGCAAAAATAGCTCCTGGATTGAGTTCTAGAAATCTTGTTTTCATTAGTAAGCTCCTTTATGATTTTCTAATATGAGCAGTGCATTAATTAACGATTGTGTATAAGGATGCTGCGGGTTTTCAATCAAATCGTTTGTTTTCCCTGCCTCCACAATTTCACCCTTTTGTAACACGATTAATCGATCACAAAATCCTCGTGTCAAAGCAATATCATGAGTAATAAAAACGTACGCAACTTGATTACATTCGTTCATTTTTTTCATTAATTCTACTAGTTCTAATCTTAGTGACGAATCTAACATGGACGTCGGTTCATCCGCAATAATCAGCTTTGGTGCACATACGAAAGCCCGCGCCAGACCAACCCGCTGCCGTTCACCACCAGATAATTCATGTGGATATCGATCCATATATTTATCCGGATCCAATGTCACACTGGTTAACGCATGACGTACCTTTTCTAAACGTTTTCCTTTTTCCAATCCTTGAATCACAAGCGGCTCCGCTACAAGCTGGCCAATCTTCATTCGTGATGATAGGGCTTCATAGGGATCTTGAAACACCATCTGAATATACTTGGCAAATGAGCGGCGTTCTTTGGCTTTTAGTGATAGAAGATCTTGATTTTCAAATATAATTTCACCTGCATCTGCCGTCTCAAGCCCCGCTATAATTTGGCCAATCGTACTTTTTCCTGCACCACTTGCCCCAATCAATCCAATAATTTCACCCTGCTTTAAAGAAAAAGAAACATCTTTTAGCACATCTACTTGTACTTCTTTAGAGCGGCCGAATGCTTTTTGCAAATTCTTAACTTCCAGTAAAGATGTCATGAACTCAGCACCGCCTCTTTCTCTATTTTTGGTTTCAATAACGGAATCGAATCGACTAACCGTCTTGTATATGGATGAGTAGAGTGTTCGGCCACTTCAAGTGACTTGCCGCCATCGACGATGTGGCCGTATTTCATAATGAGTAAGGTATCCGTAAGGGATAAGACGGCCGGCAAATCATGTGAGATGAAAATCATTGAGATATTTAACTCTCGCTGTAAGGTACAAAGCAGTTGGACAATTTCGACTTGAACCATTACATCGAGTCCCGTTGTCGGCTCATCTGCAATAATGAGTTTCGGCTCGTTGATTAAAGCCATCGCGATAATGACCCGCTGGCGCATCCCTCCGGATAACTCATGCGAAAAGGCAAATCGCCATTTTGCATCAAGGCCCACTTGTTTCATTACTTCTATTACCCGCTCATCCATTTTCTTTCCATCCATTTTCTGATGTTCGCTGATGGCTTCTTTTAACTGCTTATCAATCGTTATAACCGGGTTAATCGCGTTCATTGCCGCTTGTGCGATATAGCCGATCTCTTTTCCGCGTAATTGACGAATCTGCTCATCATCTAACGTTTCAAGGGCCTGTCCTTCAAAATAAACCGAACCGCTGCTTCTTCCCGGCAGCTTCAACTGTTGAATGATGCTAGCTGCTACCGTTGATTTACCACTTCCAGACTCACCGACGATTCCCAATACCTCGCCTCTTTGTAAGTCGAAACTAACATCGGAAACAACCGCTTGATATACGCCCTTACGAGGATACTCCACGGTTAACTGTTGAACGGATAACACAATATCCCGTTCTACAAGTGATTGATCGACCGCTATTTCCTGTTTTTTACGTTTCGGCGGCAACGCATAGGCACTTAATCTCGGATTCACTTTTTCTTCTAAGAAATAGCCTATTAAGGAAAAGGCTAATACAACCATGACGATACAAATACCAGGCGGAATAATCCACCAAACCCATGCCTCTGTTAAAAAGGCACTTCGGTTATTGGCATAATATAAAATACTTCCCCAACTCTTCACTAATGGATTACCCATCCCTAAAAAACTAAGGGAAGATTCGAGTAAAATAGCCGTATTTACGGCACCGACAAATTGAGGAATGAATAAGGGAAACACACCAGGAAAGATATGCTTACAAAAGATATAGACTGGATTGGCGCCCATCGTCTTAGCAGCAAGCACAGGGCCGGCATTTTTGATAGACAACGTTTGCGCGCGAATTTGTCTAGCTTTCCCTGCCCACATCACTAAGGTAATCACAAAGATTTGGGTAGCGATTCCCGGTCCCATATAGACCGCAATAACAATCATCAATGGTAAAAATGGCAGCGTAAGGACAACATCAATGACCCGCATGACGATTACTTCAAACCAGCCGCCAATATAACCGGCTAAAATTCCGATGCTTCCTCCAATAATCGTGGCAAACAAGGCCGTCAAAATGCCAATCGTTAATGACGTTCGTGCACCCTCAGCAAGCTCGGCCAGAATATCTTGGCCCATATCGTTCGTACCCAGCAAATGTTCACTGTTTGGTGCCATAAAAGAAGGACCTGATTGCTTATAGGCATCGTATGGGATCATAACAGGCCCAAGTACAGCAAAGAGGACGACCGCTATAAATAGAACGAACCCTGCACCGCCAATCACTTTCGTAGATCTACGCATGATTCACACCAGCTTCCTTTTTCTTTTTCAGCGGACGTGCGCGAGGATCAATGAGAGGATACGTTAAATCGGCAAATAAATTCGCTCCAATTACGCCTAGGGTAATGATTAAAAAGACACCTTGCATCATTGGAAAGTCACGGGCAATGACACTTTCATACAGTAGTCGACCTATACCTGGATAAGAAAAAACAGATTCCACCACGACAGCTCCGCCCACTAATGTTCCCAGTGTCATCGTAAAATGAGTATATATAGGAAGTAAGGCATTTCGTAAAGCATGATTAAAGATCAATCCTTTTTTCCGAACACCCTTTGCTTCTGCCATCGTAATATAGTCTTGACCAAGCGATTCCAACATGGACGAACGTGTCAGTAAATAGTTCGATCCTACTGTGGCAAGCGTAATTGTCGTTACGGGCAGTAACGCATGTTTGGCTACATCCGCTACATATCCCCAAACTGTCCCATCTTGCATCATCGATACCGCACCGTAAGTTGGAAGCCAGCCAAGCTGGACAGCAAAGATCGCTAAAAATAACAGTCCTACCCAAAATCCTGGAACAGCTTGTAAGGTCAACATCCCGACTAATAAGGAGATATCTCGGCCTTTCCCACGATTCCAAGCGGAATAGGCACCAAAGATCACACCGATTAGGGTACTCAGTAACATCGCCGGTACAACCAACAATAGTGTCCAAGGCAATCGATCACCGATGATCGTCATAACCGGCTCCGCATACTTAATCGACGATCCAAAATCAAATGTCACAATGCCTTTTACATACACAAAATACTGTTCCCATATCGAGCCGCCAAGCCCCATTGACTCTAGCGCCTGTTGTTTTTGTATGTCGGTTAATTCATTGAGCGTTGTTTCTCCAAAGAAATATAGCAATGGATCCCCCGGTGCCAGCCGCGGCAGAGCGAAATTAATCGTCAATGCCACGAATAACACCAGTCCATATTGAAACAATTTTTTCCCGTATCCTGAAAACCTATTATTCATAACTCACAAATCTCCTTATTCAATCAATTTGGGAGCCGTTGCCGAGACTGCTTTACGCGTTTCTTCTTGCAAGAATGAATATTTGTTTACAATGCCGTATCCTAAAGATTCTACATACTGGTCATACACGTCAGCGTTGTACGCATAAACTTCTTCAGGGTAATAAAGAGCCACAGCAGTAGGTTGATTATTGTATAACTCTTGCATATCAAATGAGATGGATTTACGTTCGTCAATCGTTGCAGCACTCATCCAATCCTCAATTAATGAATCCATTGCCGGATAAGGGACACCTTTCGTCCAAAGATAAGAGGCACGGTGAGACATGACAAATTGATCTGGATCCGCTACACCATGCGGCCCAATTAAACTAACATACGAATCATACTTATCTTCTGAAACGGACGCAGCATAGGTCGTTGCATCTAATACTTCCACTTCGAATTGTAAGCCGACTTCTTTTAACTGGTCTTTTACCATCTCTGCTACACGCACATAGACCGGTTCACCAGCAGAAACGATTGTATTCATGGTCAAGGTTTCACCTTCTGCTGATTCACGGAAACCATCATTATTTGTATCTTTAAACCCTAGTGAATCTAAGATTTCATTTGCTTGCTCTGCATCATAGGGTGTCGATAAATCAGGGTTCGTCCACGGAGAATCCGGGTGTGGATAACCAGATGTTCCAGCTCGTCCTTGACCCATTAAGACGGTATCGACAATACTTTGACGATCCACTGCAAGTGATACAGCTTGACGTACTTTTTCTGTATTAAATGGGGCACGCTCATAGTTTAGGCCCAGCTGGACAATCGATAATGGAGACGATTCTGCTAATTTCATAGACGTTGAATTCTTGAATGTATCTTGTAATTCAGCTGGTACTGTACGTGTAGACACATCAATTTCACCCGCACGTAAGGCATTGAACATAGCTGTTGCATCTTTGATTATGGGCATTTTCAATTTAGAAATAGTTGGCTTGCCCATAAAATAGTCATTATTGGCTTCAAATGTGTAATGCTGATCTGCTTTATAATCCTTTAATACATAAGGACCTGTTCCTACCGCTAAATCTGTATACTTACGTGGGTTTTCAACGTCTTTCCAGATATGCTCTGGTAAGATTGGTAAATCTGCAAAGGTAATGGTTGCAAGTGATGGACATGCATACGCACACTCAAATCGAACCGTTTTTTCATCTTCTTCGATTTCGATGACATCAATTTTCGGCACTTCACTCACATGATGTGTGTGACGGTTTGCCGGGCCATCGCGGAAATATTCATATGTAAATTTCACGTCTTCTGCCGTAAAGTCTTCTCCGTCATGCCACTTTATCCCGTCACGAATTTTTACAGTCCATGTTTTATCATCGATCTGTTCTGCTGACTCTGCTAACCAAGGAGTCGGTTCATCTACATACGGTGATGGCGAAAATAACTTGTCATAGACCAAATCAGTTAACCAGTCTACATTTCCTGTGTAAATATTTAATGGTCCCACATCTGTTGGGATTCCAATACTTAATTCCTCTGTTGATGTTGCTTCTGCTTTTGTTTGTTCCTCTTTTTTATTCGCTGAACATCCTGCAACTAAACAGACTAAAAGTAAAAGCGGTATAATCCTTTTATACAAAGTAATTCCTCCGTTATAAATTAGTTAATAGAATATTCTCTACTTGGTTTCTACTATAGCCGTAGTGATAATGATTATCAATGTCACAAAAAAGGACGAAACCGAAATTTCCTAGTGTACAGTAACACTGAGCTGCTCTCTATAAAATATCTAAATAGGTGTATTTAATAATCTGATAGTAGTAGACGAAAAAAAAAAAATCCCTAGCTTCAAGAGCTAGGGATTCAGTTTGTAGACAAACTCAGGTGAGATTTAAAATCGAGATGTTGATTTCCGTTCCAGGCGTTTCGCTTTCCGCGGGCGGGCGGTGAGCCTCCTCATCGCTTACGCTCCTGCGGGGTCTCACCTGTCCCGCTGTTCCCGCAGGAGTCTTCACGCCTTTCACTTCAATCAACCGTCTTTCTAAATTTAATCTGGATAAAACCTTGCAATTGAAAGGGTTATCCTAGAACAAATTCAACAGGACATAAGTGATTTAAAAAACGGATACTATGTCAATAAAGAACTATAAAATAACAGTAAGCCTATTAAAAGCCATGATCTACCTCGATAAGCAGGAAAACATCCATGAAATATGTTCAAAATATCAAAAGAGGTTCGGAATGAAACCATTCCGAACCTCTTTTGTCTACAAACTTAATCCCTAGCTTCAAGAGCTGGGGATTTTCTGGAGTAAAGGACACTCGTATGTATCAAATTGATTTTGAACATAGCGGCAAAAATGCTGTTCTTTTTGAGATAATTGTTTACCTGCATTCGATACAATTGCATTTTGACGTTTGATTGAACATCCGTGAATGGACTTCGCTACGATTTTACCCTCACCTAACAGCTTTTCAACTACTTTTACCGGTAAAAAAGCGACACCTAAATTAGACATGACAGCTTGCTTAATAATCTCAAAGTTCGTCATTTCCATATATTGAACAGTCGGGTTTTTTTGATTAATTTTTTCTTTAATCAAATCCTGTAAATAATGATTTTCAGGCAAAAGCAGAATTTGACTTTCTAGATCACGCGTATAGATTACTTTTCTTTCTGCTAAATGATGATTACAGGCCATGATTAACACTAATTCTTCTTCAAACAATAAATCAACGTTATACCCTTGTTGAAAGGTCCGGTCATTTTCATAGACTGGCATAATCGCAAATTTTGTTTTCTCTTGAAGCAAACTTTTCTTTAGGTTTTCGTAGCTATAGCCTTTTATTGAGAACGGTTGCAGTTGGAAGCTTTCTATATTCGGTAAAATCTTTGAAAAGTAGTTTTCTGCAATATAATGACTAACATAAACCGATAAGGAGGACTCTGCTTGATGCAGCTCTTTCTCCATCTGCTCATGTAACTGGACCATTTTCTTAGCATATTGTAAAAAAATCTTGCCTCTCTCAGTCAAGACGATTTGTTTGTTTTTCCGTTGAATGAATACGGTATTATATTTTTCTTCTAACTGTTTTATCTTATGACTAATTGTCGGCTGCGAACAAAACATTTTATTCGCCGTTTCCGTAAACGAAAGACATTCAGCGAACACAATATACATTTGCAGTTTATCGAGCATACAAACGACCCCTCATACTTCATTGTTGATAATGATTATCATTTGCATTAAATTCTATCATTTATCTCCGCAGATGTCGACGACAATTTATTTAAAAACCCCCGACACATACGTGTCGAGGGTTTTGTTAGTGTCCGCCTAAGTAGGCCATTTTTACTTTTTCGCTTGAAGTAAGTTCCTCGGCTGTCCCTGCCAAGACGATTCGTCCGGTTTCTACAACATAGGCTCGATCGGCGATAGAGAGTGCTAGATTCGCATTTTGTTCGACGAGCAAGATGGTCGTTCCGGTCGCATTAATTTCTTCGATAATCCGGAAGATCGTTTTAACCAGCAGCGGGGCAAGTCCCATTGAAGGTTCGTCGAGCAGAAGCAGCTTCGGTCTAGCCATCAAAGCACGTCCCATAGCAAGCATCTGCTGTTCACCGCCTGACAGTGTCCCTGCATGCTGCTTAAGCCGCTCAAGTAAACGCGGAAACAGCACATACACACGTTCCATATCTTCTTTGATCCCTGCTTTGTCTTTCCGTAAAAAAGCACCCAGTTCCAAGTTTTCTTGAACGGTCATATTGGCAAAGACCCGACGGCCCTCAGGTACATGTGAGATACCTTGTTTAACGATAGCCTGCGCCTGATTACCGCCAATTGACTTTCCTTCGTATAGTACCTGACCATTTTTGGGTTTTAGTAAGCCAGAGATGGTTTTTAACAGCGTACTCTTCCCAGCACCATTCGCCCCAATCAGGGTGACGATTTCACCTTGGTTAATTTCAAGCGTGACACCCTTCAGCGCCTGAATGTTTCCATAGTAAACGTTGATGTCTTCTACTTTCAGCATTATGAAACCTCCTCGCCGAGATACGCTTCGATGACTTTTGGATTGTTACGGATTTCATCAGGCGTTCCGTTAGCAATCAGCTGACCATGATCCAGCACATAAATCCGTTCACATACACCCATCACTAAGGGCATATCATGCTCAATCAACAGCACGGTCAGATTGAATTGTTTCCGAATCAACCCGATTAAGTCCATCAATTCATGTGTTTCCTTTGGATTCATCCCTGCAGCAGGTTCATCGAGCAGCAACAAACGCGGATTGGCGGCTAATGCTCTGGCAATCTCGAGCCGGCGCTGTTGTCCATAGGGCAGATTTTTTGCTTTTTCATCCATATATTGATCAAGGTTAAAAATCTTCAAAAACTCAATTGCTTTTTCATGCATGTCTTTCTCCCCGGAAAAATGTCCCGGCAGGCGTAAAATCGAACTCACCATCGTATGTTTCGCCTGTGAGTGATACGCCACTTTTACATTATCCAACACCGAAAGTTCACTGAATAAACGGATATTCTGAAACGTTCGGCTGATCCCTTTTCGTGTAATTTTAAACGGAGGCAGCCGGCGTAAATCTTCTCCCTCAAAGGAAATATTTCCTTCTGTCGGAACGTATACACCCGTTAACAGATTGAACAGCGTTGTTTTCCCGGCACCATTGGGACCAATCAGCCCAACCAATTCGCCTGGAAAGAGCTTAATATTCACATCAGCAACAGCTCTCAAGCCTCCAAAGCGGATTCCGACATGATCAATGTTAAGCAGTGGTGTGGTGGTTTCCATCCTTAGAACCTCCTTTTGTTTTACGCTTGAACAGCGACGTTAATTCCCGCGTACCCATTAAACCTTGTGGACGATAAATCATCATCACAATCAGGATCAGACTGTAGAACAGCATCCGTGTTTCCGGATAATCCTGCAGGAAGGTCGACACGATTGTCAGCAAAATGGCTGCAAGTACCGCACCAGATAAGCTGCCTAAACCGCCTAATACAACAAAGATCAAAATATCAAATGACTTCAAGAAACCGAAATTTGACGGTTGAATAATATAGAAATTATGTGCCCATAACCCTCCGGCTATCCCAGCAAAAAAGGCACCAATCACAAATGCAGCAACCTTATAATACGTGGTGTTAATCCCCATTGCATCTGCTGCTGTTTCGTCTTCTCGAATGGAAATACACGCACGTCCATGTGAGGAGTTCGTAAAGTTACGAATCACAAGGATTGTGATTAGGATACAGCCAAAAACCCAAGGCCAAGTCGTCAGATGGGTCACCTGCATTCCGCTTGCTCCGCCAATATAATCGATATTTAAGAAGACAATCCGAACAATTTCACCAAATCCAAGTGTCGCAATCGCTAGGTAGTCCCCTTTCAGCCTGAGCGTTGGAATCCCAATCAGCATTCCCGCTAATGCCGCGACGATCCCTCCGACAAGTAACCCGGCGAATAAGGGCATTTCAAGCTTCATCGTGATAACAGCCGATGCGAACGCACCTACGGCCAAGAAGCCAGCGTGGCCAATGGAAAATTGACCGGTAATGCCTATAATTAAGTGCAGACTTACTGCTAAGATAATATTAATGCCCATAAAGATAATCATATTTTCATAGTACGAATTTAGAATGCCCCCGGTTAAAAGCAGCTGTACCACAGTAAAAAGAATAAATGATAAAAGAACCGAGAGCCAAAACCCTTTTGATTGCTTAAAAATAGTCATCGCTTGTCTCCCCTATACTTTTTCTCGTTTATTTTTTCCGAATAAGCCCTGAGGTAAGAAAATTAAAATAAGGATTAAGACGACAAATGCTGCCGCATCCCGCCATAGTGAAAATCCAGCGGCACTGACTAGTGCTTCAATGAGACCGAGTAATAGACCGCCGACCATTGCACCGGGAATAATCCCAATTCCGCCAAGAACCGCAGCAACGAATGCCTTCAGTCCTGGAAGTACCCCCATTAAGGGCTCAATTTTTATGTAATAAGTTCCGAAAATAACGCCGGCTGCACCTGCTAGTGCTGAACCAATCGCGAAGGTAGCAGAAATCGTATTGTTTACATTAATGCCCATCAACTTCGCTGCTTCTGCATCATAAGAAACCGCACGCATTGCTTTCCCAATTTTTGTTTTATGAACAATAATCTGCAGAATCATCATGAGCACCAATGATACTCCTAAGATTAAGAGGGATTGACTTTTGATCGCTACGCCAAAAACGTTGATATTTTCTGATGGTAAAAGATTCGTTGGGTAGGCTTCAAGCTGCGCGCCACGAATAAAGATCATCCCGTTTTCAATCAAAAGTGATACCCCAATGGCCGTAATAAGTGCAGCAATTCTCGTTGCATTTCGCAAAGGCTTGTATGCAATTCTTTCAATGATAACCCCGAAAATAGCACAGGCCGCCATTGAAATGAGCAGGGCTGGAAAGAACGATAAATCTAAGATTGTAATCGAATAAAAACCGATAAATGCTCCCACCATGAACACATCGCCATGTGCAAAGTTTATCAACTTAACGATCCCATAAACCATCGTATACCCGAGTGCGATCAGGGCGTAGATACTGCCTAATGAAATTCCATTAACTAGCTGTTGAAACAGTTCCATATTCCGACTCCCCTTTTAAATGGCTAAAATAGGAGGCAGAGCGCCTCCTATTCATCTATTGCTTATGGGTTGACCTTTGTTTCAAATTTTTGCTCGCCATTTACATATTTCAAAATGGAAGCTGATTTAATTGGATTATGATTTTCATCCAATTTCATATTTCCAGATACAAGGGCAAGACCGTCTGTGCTTTCTAAAGCATCCTTGATTTTCTCTGGTGTCGCATCTCCGCCCGCACGTTTAATGGCATCCGCAATGAAGTACGCTGTATCATAGCCAAGTGCAGCAAATGCATCTGGTGATTTGTCTTTGTATTTTGCTTTGAACGCAGACACAAATCCTTGGATTTTTTCATCTGGATCTTCTGCAGAGTAATGATTTGTGATGAACGTATTTTCCAATGCTTCCGCACCAGCAATTTCAATTAATTTTGGAGAATCCCAGCCATCGCCTCCCATAAATGGAACGTCGATTCCTGATTCACGTGCTTGTTTTAGGATTAAGCCGACTTCTTCATAAAAGGCTGGAACAAAAACAAAATCAGGTTTTGCGCCTTTAATATTGGTTAAAGTCGCTTGGAAATCAGTGTCTTTTTGAACAAACGATTCTTCTTTAACAATCGTTCCCCCGCCCGCTGTGAAGGCTTCTTTAAATGCAGCTGCAAGTCCTTTTGAGTAATCACTCGAACTGTCAATGTAAATCGCCGCTGTTTTCGCCTTCAACGTATCCTTCGCAAAGTTAGCCGCTACAGTTCCTTGGAACGGATCGATGAAGCAAGTCCGGAAAACAAAGTCATTTAACTTACCGTCTTTTGACGTAATATCTGAGTTTGTTCCTGTCGGAGTAATTAAAGGTATTTTCTTATCATTGGCAATTTGCACCTGTGCCAATGTATTTGTGCTTGTTGCTGCGCCAACCATAACCGATACATTATCTTGACTGGTTAATTTCGTCGCGCCACCTGTAGCTTCAGCTGCATCGGACTTATTATCATATTTAACAAGTTTAAATTTCTTTCCATCAATACCTTCTTTATTTAGTTCTCCAATTGCCAATTCCATTCCTTCGACAACGGACTGTCCATATGAAGCACCACCGCCAGTCAACTCTAGGTTCGCACCAATTTTAATGGTATCTCCATCCGATCCTGATTTTTCTGAATCACTGCACCCGGCTAACGCACCTGCAGCTAATGACACGGATAGCAGAATTCCTGCTAACTTTTTCTTCTTCATGAATATACCCCCCTGGCTCTTTTAAATTGACATACTATTTTGAAATTAGTGTACATCAATCTGAACAACTCGTCTAGATGTCCTATTTTATTCAAATTAATGTAATTAACTGTAAAATAGTAGCCAAATATTATTCTGGACTAAGAGTTTTCTTTCACCAAGCGTGGAAGTCAGGATAAGAAAAGTTCGTTATTGATATACGAAAATTCGTAAACATATTTTAGATTATGAGTAAAAGCGTTATTCTAGGAAAATCAAAAACTCCCTCACTATAGTAAAATTCAATTTAAAAATATTTTTTATTCACAAAAAAAGAAGCCCAAAACTTGAGCTTCAGTGTATGTCTTATTCCGTTTCTGGGAAGAAAGTTTGATTGGTTTGAATGTCCACCAAGGACGGCGAATCTGTGTTCAATGCTTGTTGAATAACCTCTTCAATTGTGTCGCCTGAATCTGCGCGATATCCTTTCCATCCGCAGGCTTCCGCCATTTTAACAAAATCGGGATTCGTTAAATCGGTCCCCTCTCTCCGATCCCCAGAGGCATCTATTTTATCATTTTCCATTTGCAGAGCTTGATTGTTAAAAACAAGGACGGTGATATTGAGTCCATAACGTGTCGCCGTTAATAAATCAGCGAGTGTCATTTGAAGTCCGCCGTCACCTACAATCGCAACTACTTGTTGTTCAGGCATTTCAAGCTTTGCAGCTATGGCAGCGGGGAGACCGAAGCCCATCGTCCGCCAATAGCCGGAAAAGAGCACCTTTTGATTTTTCTGGCGGAAATTCCGGTTCATCCATACCGTCACATCCCCAGTATCAAGCGCGATAATTGCATCATCGGCAATTGTTTTTTCAATTGCTCGCACAATTTTGGAAGGGTGGATTGGCTGACTTTCCTGCTCGCCTTCCTGTTGATTTTGTTGGGCCCATTTTTCTTTCCCTTCCTGAATGGTCGTTTGCCATTTTTGGTTCGGCGTATGGGTTGTAAGACTTTCCTGTAAGAGTGGGATGATATCTTCTGTTTTTCCGCTGATTGCGAGCTCAACAGGAATCCCTTTTTTCGCATTATCTAGATTGATATCGATTTGAATAATTCTGGCGTTCTGCGGGACATATCCTTCTGGCCACCAGGTCACACCGGACAGGAGGACCACGTCTGCCTCTTTAAAGATTTCTTTCGCATACGGATTTCCGCCTTCGCCGATCCCTTGGAGGAGGTAGGGAGAGTTTTCTTCAAAGATACCCTTGCCGCCAAGACTGGTCAAAATGCCGGCACCCCAGCGTTCGGCAAGTGCTTCAAGATCGACCGAAGCTTTCGCAGAACCTGCACCGGCAAGAATCATCGGACGTTTGGCTGTTTTCATAATGGCTGCAGCCTGTTCGACACCTTCTTTTTCAAACGTTGAAATTCCTTCTATCACGACTGGTAACGGACGTGATTGAGCCGACGTCTTTTTATCGAATAAATCTTTTGGAATCGAAAGATGAGTAACCGCCCGTTGCTGCAGTGAAATCTGTGCTGCTTTTTGAAGCAATTCAACAATTGCCTCCTCACTGCCAAGATTCGCAGAATAGGCGGCGAATGGTTTGAACAGCTCCTGCTGGTCGACATATTGCTGATAGTCGGTTCCAATCTTGTTGGTCGGTGCTTGTCCAGTAAGCGCAAGGACAGGTGCCTTATCTGAATAGGCATCGCCCAATCCGTTTAGTAGATTCGTCGCTCCCGGACCCATCGTTGCTGTACAAACACCGAGTCTTCCCGTTAGCTTCGCTTCAGCAGAAGCCATCAACGCCGCACTCGATTCATGCTTCACAGCAATAAACTGAATACGATCCTGCTTTGCCAACGCATCAAGAAGACCAATAATCGTATCCCCTACCACCCCATAAATCCGCTTAACCCCAAACGCTGCTAATTGATCCAAAATCACTTCAGAAACCTTTTGCTTCATAAAAAAATCAACTCCTCATTGAAATATGTATCTTATTGGTATTTACACGGAATAAGTATTAGATAAACATGGGGAGGGGGAAAGGAAGCGGCCCTTTCTTTTATATTGTCCTTCTGGACCACCCCAATCCACAGAAAACGCCTCTATAGCTAATATGTCTTCTAAAGGCTCTTAAAAATGAGTATCTTTCTCTTTTTCTGTCTTGTTAAGCAGATTTTCATTGTATTCACTCTTTCTGAAGCACCCGGATTGGCTTAATATCTCTTGAACTTTAGTATTCGGCCCAAAGTGGGAAACATTCGGCCCATTCTGCAATTTATTCAGCCCAAACTCGAGATCATTCGGCCCTTTTTGCAAAACATTCGTCCCTATAGAAATACGCCTCGCCGTGCACTTACATCAAAAAAAGATTGCAGAGAAAGTGGTGCTTTCTCTGCAATCTTTTTAGTCGTTGACTCGTGCGATATGGATATCGGTAAGGATTTCTTGGACGACCCAGCTGGCGGCAATCAGGCCGGCAACGGATGGGACGAAGGCGTTTGAGGATGGCGGCATTTGGGCTTTGCGGATTTTTGCCGCATCGTTTCCGACTTCTTTGCGGATGTCTTCGCGAATCACAATCGGGCTTTCATCAGAAAAGACAACCATGACGCCTTTTTTAATGCCTTCCTTACGTAGTTTCGTCCGAATCACTTTAGCAAGCGGGTCGGTATGTGTCTTAGAAATATCAGCTATTTTAAAGCGGGTCGGATCCATTTTATTGGCAGCACCCATACTTGAAATAATCGGGATATTCCGTTTGAGGCATTCTTTCATTAAGTGAATTTTATAAATCACTGTATCGGAAGCATCAATGACATAGTCAATCCCGTAGTTAAAGAATTCCTCGTACGTTTCATCTGTGTAAAACATCTTCAGTGAAATGACTTCACAATCAGGATTAATATCCTTAATGCGTTCTTTCATCAAGTCTGCTTTTGGCTTTCCGACTGTCGATAACAATGCATGAAGCTGACGGTTAATATTCGTGATATCAATATCATCCTTATCAACCAAAATCAAACGGCCGACGCCTGAACGAGCCAACGCTTCCGTTGCAAACGAACCAACACCGCCGATTCCAAGTACGGCCACCGTTGAATTTTTCAACAATTCAACGCCTTCTTTACCTATTGCCAACTCATTACGTGAAAATTGATGCAGCATACCTTTTCAACTCCAACCTATATTCTATCTATCATGAATATATCATAAACCCCTGTAAAATATAAGTAAGATGATAGGTTTACCGGACCTTATTCGTTCGAATTATTTTCAATCGTAATATCTTGTTCTTTCAACTTGTTTCCTGGATGTTCAATCGTGATTACTTCATTGATTCCTGAGAAAGTATTCTCACTGATCTTTACATGGTTCCAATTATAAGCGCTGATTCCGGTATAGGTCATCCCCATAAACTTGTTGCCGGTTATCGTAATGTTTTCATTCCATTCGTCATTCTTCCCGCTATGGCTTCCAACTCCGACTGGCCACGTATTCATGTCTTTTGTATCACTATCACCAAAATAATTGTTTTTTATGACGACATCACGGCTTGGCGTCCCGTCCCAGTCACCGAAATGGGGAAATCCGTTCTTGGAGGAAAAATCAAGTTGAATCGCTTCCGATTTACTCCGGCTGCCATCCTTTGTCGGATCAAGGTAACCGAGGAACCGGCAATTTTCAATCACGACATTACGGGACGAATTAATTTCAATTCCATGGGAATAAACAATATCCTTTATGGTAAGATTCCGAATCTCAATGTGGTCGGCATGGGCAAATTCGATTCCGCCATAGCCATACTCCCCATATTCAACATCCTGAACATTACCGTCCAATGTGCCGCCTTCAATAATGATGCTGCCATTCCCTTTATAGCCGGTATACTGATCGCCGGCTTTTCCATTCGACATGAACGCACCCTCGTGCTTACGAACCAGCACCGTTTCCTCTTCCATGACTATTTTCGTATGATTATAAATAAGTAAGGTTTCGTTCATGCTGTAGTTCCCAGCTGGTATCAGGATTTCGACCTTACCGTCTGTTTTTGCCTTATTTAACCCTTTTTGAATGGCTTCTGAATCATGGCCATATTCCGAGATATCAATCACATCTGGTTGTTTATTTTGGATCATGATGAAAACAATGACTCCCAAAATCAGTAGGCCTATTGAGATATAATTTAGGTTTTTTTTCATGAATGGCCAATCTCCAAAGCCCTTTTGAATTTCGCTAAGAATTCATGGTAATACGAATCTATATAGTGGACATTAAATTTGCCCCATTTATGTTTTTCGTGTGAAAGAAGCTTTTCTTGGCTGACACTGATTGAAATGACCTCAAAGTTCTTCTCAACATATTGGTCAAACCGATCCCACCATTCATTCAATTGCTCCACCATTTCAGCATTTTCAAAGTACGCAACGCTGCCATCTTCTTTTAAATAGCGATCCGTAAATCGTGCCTTATGAAGGACCACTTTTGTGAAAGGCATCGTAATACTCAGTTTTTCAAATAGTTGATGAATGGCTTGTTTCCACCTATCAAAATAAGCTTCATCATCTTCAGCTAGTGTACAGATCGTTAAGTCATCTTGGTAAACATCCGTTTTATGAAGCACCCAGTGATTATTGGTAAGTGCCGAATCCCTAAGCAGGCACACCCCGAAATAGACATCGGAGAAAAAATCTAGAATGAGATAATCTGTGTCAGCTAAATCAGAGGTTGTGAAAAAATCCTTCCTGCATTCGGCTAACAGATTAGTTTGCTCCCAGGTTCCGAGTTGAGTGATTTCTTCCTTATTGATGACCAATGGATCTGCAACCGCACTGATAATGGATACCTGATTTTGCAGCCGAAGAAATTGAAAGTCCTGCTTGTATCCCGAATTGAAATGAGAATTAAAATTGTCTCGAGAAACGCATGAACCAATAACCGAAACCGTTTTTCTTGGTTTTTTCAGCTGCAGCATACCGTTATCGACGGTAACCTCTATTTCTCCATGTGTTTTGATAGTCCCAGTACTTTTTGCCATCAGCCATTTTTCGTCTTTCGTTACAGCTACCGTCAATGGCATCACGGTACAGCCCTCCTGGTCAAACGAGAAAGTCTCGATTGGCAGGACAAAATACGCGGTAGATTGATCGGTATAGGTTGGCTGTACCATTGTATCTCCTTGTACGAGAACACAATCATCCAGTTTCAGCCAAAGTCGGTCTCTCGTCGCATAAACATCTTTTACCTCTACTGCCTCAACAGCCGTATGATATCGTGCATAAAAGGCGAGCTGCTCATCTTTTGTCCAATAAGGCTTCCAGGTAAAACCCTGCCACTTTTCTTCAAGATAGTGCGTCTTTTCCGACAATGAGTTTCCTTTTTTAACCGGAATCTCTTTCTTTTCGGTGGATACCCGTAAATCCCATACTTCCTCTGGATGGAAGAGTGTACGGCCGACAAAATCATCGGCAGTCATGCTGACGATTCCCACATGTGTACCAAACACTTGCTTATGATTATAGATTTCTACATTTGCTTGGCGTTTGACTATTCGAAACGAAAGCTCCGTTCCGATTAACTCCTCAGGTATGTCCAGAAATAAATCAATGGCGTTTTTCAGATACTTGATGTTCTTGATCAAGACTTCCATATTCCACCCTGCTTCTGAATGTGACTTGTTTATGCAATACAACGGCATTTAACTGTTGAACAAACTCTTGATCAGAACTCCCTTGCGTTAAATCTAGTACATTGGTTTCTGGGAGTTTTGAAACGAAATAGGACTCAAGCATGGCTAGTACTGCATTATTCCGTTTAACCGTTTGTTCCTCACCATCGTTCACTCTCGCGGATGCTAGGATAATCCGTTCTGCTGGCATCACAGCCATCAGTGAGTTAATGAACGTATCCATCGCGTTCATCTTCATGTGCACGGAAGATTCCATTATACTTTCTTCATTGACCCCATAGCCTGATCTTACTAATGCACTACTCAAGGTAAGCATTTGTGCGTCCATAAGTTGAATGAAAGGACTAGCCACATCATTCACTAAATCGATGACTAGATAATCCGGTGCTGCTAGTTCCAAATCTGTAAAGAAAGTCTTTTCAAATTCTTGTTTCAGCATAGCTCGGTCACTTTTGGTAACCGATTTCAAATCTGTATCATCCATGCGGACAGGTTTCGCCGCCATAGTTGTCATAGAAGAAAGATTTTGCTGTAATACGACTTGATAAACAGCCTCAGTACGGTTCGTGAATAAAAATGGCTTGGTAATCAGTTGACTGCCGAAGAGAGCCACTTTTATTTTCTCTGTTGTCTGGTTAGCTGCTGTATAGAGGGCGATTCCACGGGCACCCGTCAAGTAGGGTTTAATTTTTTTTGAAGTGCTGCTTTCAGGGGATACATAATAGTTATAATTCTTACTTATATACCCATCAACCACTTTGACCGGATAATCTGCCACACTGTCATTGGCAGCTTGAAGCCTGATAAAAACATCCCAAATCCCGCCCTCATACGAATGATGAATTGGAAGGCTTTCTAACGGATACGCTCCGGCAAAAATTTCACCGCTTACCTCTAGTGATTTTGCTGTTTCAAAAGAATACTGCTCATTGCCCAGCTTGTCCCGCAGTTTAAGTACGACTTTACTCGCATGCGCTTGAACCGGTACCGGACCATTGTCAACTAAGCCTTCAATCGAAAATTGACCATTTGTTTTATTAAAAATAACATCGACAATCGATACAGCCATCTCTTCTTGCTTAATATACAGGGAAAGCAATTGTTCATTATTCTTATAGGGTTTAATCAGGTAAAAAGAATTTTTTTCACTGCGTGCATAGTTCGCTTTAAAATTCTTTGGTGTGGCTATTTTCTCAGTTCGTACTAACTTCCCGCTCTTATAAATCACATACAAATCATAAATGAGTCCATCCTCAAACTCTTTTAGGTCAACAGCAATCGGCAGTTCGAAGCCTACTTTCCTTTGGTTCACGTTGACAGGGTAACGAAGGGTAAACTCTTTCGTTAGATCATTCCTATCTTTGATACCAATTTCAACAGAAATAGCCGGGGAGAGTTCTTTAAACGTCATTTCGCCGCTCAGCATGCCTTTTTTGAAACTCATTTTCTCAGCTATGACAGGCAATTCAATGGTTTTGAAATATAAACCAACCGTGCCATGCGTCGTGAGATATGGCTTACATTCATATAGACCATTGTTGAAGGAATAGTAGTCGAACGATTGAGAATCGATGATACATTGATAGTCTTTCCTGCCGGATGTATAGATTAATTGACAAGCTCCCTCTATCCGCTCACCCGCAAAGAGTTCTTCAAAATCCACTTCAACCGACGCTATCCTTTTTGCTTTTGCCTTAAAGGGAATTGTCCATTTAACCGGCGGCAATAATCCAGGACGTTTTTTAAGTAAATAAAAGGAACTTTCCTCATTAACCTGTTCTGGAAGGTCGACCAAAAAGGTTACGCGTCCGGCTTCCTTTTGATAGCTAAAATTGGTACTAGTCAATGTCCTCATTTTCTTGCCCCTTTCAGGTCGTTAATCGCCTTGAATATTCGTGCACTGTTCTGTTGGTCTTTATGTGCAAAGAATGTATTTGATTTTGCTTGATACTCAGGACTAATTTTGAAATCTGCATTGATACTTTGCGTAATGGCTTCTACTAATCTAGCTTCATCATCAAAAACTTCTCCAAAATCATCATAGCTGATCTGTTGAACTGGACCATGATGGTTATCATACGGATCGAATTGGTACAGAAGAACCGACTTATCCATGTAAAGGAAATCAGCCATTACAGATGAATAATCGGTGACTAGCAGCGAGCTTTCCTTCAGCAGCTCGGACACAATGGCATCCTGCTTGGTCAAAAATTGAACATTTGGATGTTCAAACGCAAATTCTGGTAAGAACTTTTGCATTTGGCTGTGTACATAGAATTTCAGAACGATTTGTTTTTCCTCAAGAACCTTTAACAACTGCTCGTTCCGGACGAGTTGGTAATAACGGTTAAAATACAGTGATCTAAGAAACTGACTTTTGTTGAGATTAAAGATGGAGCGTCTCCAAGTCGGCATAATTAGAATTTGTTTTTTGACCGAAAGATTATGAAGATTATCAAAGCGGCTCAACCCTGTAACGACAACGTCTTGATCCTCATAGCCTAACGTCTGTTTAATGACTTCCTTCTCCGCTTCAGAACTGGCAATGAAAAGCTGTTGATTATATTGTGCTTTGCTCAGATAGGGAGCAATATTATGAATAATCACTCCATGCTGTAAGGTAATTTGCGGAGTCTTCTCATATACCGATGCAAATAGTTCCTTAAAGTCTGCAGATCCCTTTGGCAGGGAAAACTCATCAAATACCCAGGCACTGATATATTTTTTCGCAGTCAGCATGTACAGCCAATGCTTAAGGCTTGAGTGGATAATCACGTTGCCGAGTGTTTGAACCTTATCCATATGTGGTGAGTCCTTGTCGATTAGATAAAAGACTTTTTTATTCGGATGCTTTTCACGGCAATACTTGAAAAAAGCATACCCATTATCTTCAGCCTGATCAGGCCGTTCACTGACAAGCCAGGCATCTTGGCCAGCATAACGCAGTTTAACCGGCAGACTTAGCAGGCTGAGTCCTATTTTCATACATGTATTACGAATGTTTTTACAGATGTTTTTACCTTTACGCAAAGGAGCTGATACCTTCCAAGAGGTTGAGTCTGCAATTGGGTATCGTTTAACCTTTTTATTCAGCTTTTTGCTTCGGTTGAACCAGTACCGTTTTCCTCGCATTAATCGCAGGTAATAAATCCCCTCCGTGTAGTATTCAGCACGAATCATTTGAACAAACGGAATATATCCATCTAAGTCCATCTGCGTTAAGGTAGGATCATCAATATCAAGAAGAACTTCCCTAAACAGCCTAAGCACGTCTTCTTGCTCCGAATACGGGATCAGCTCTGCGAATGCTTTTGTATCAGCCAGTTTGAATAGCCTTTTAATCAATGCTCGTTTATATAAAACGAGGAACTTTCTTCGATCCGCACTGGTTTTTTCGAAGAGAAGATGGGTAATCAATTCCACTTCCTGCTGAACGGATTCTACATCCACTTTGTTTAGAAATTGATAACCGCTCTCGATGGTATTGAATGTAAGAGGTTCTTGAAATAAATCAAAATATAAGTCTGTCAGCATAGGACGATCAAGCGTGCCAATGTCAAAATAATCAAGCTTTGACAGTACCGACTTTTTAATCACTTTCAGTGCAGTAATGTTTTCATAACTTGCCAGGAATACATCTTCCCGTTTAAGAATACTGCCTTTTGCTTGTTTAGGGGTTAGTTGTAAGAAGTCAACATCACTTGAGAGGTTAGACAGGATGGGCGTAAGAAATCCTTCATCTATTTGGACATCTTGATCCACAAATAACAGATAATCCGCTTTGATATCCTCTAATGTAATCTGTTCAGAACTTAGGGTTATTGTCTGAACATCAGCAAATAGCTTACGTTTTGCTAACTCCTCACCTTTTGATAAAAATAGTACACACAGATTCATTAGTAATCTCCTTCTTTATATGCAGGGCGAAACTCCCCTGCTTTGAACTGAAAAAAGGAAAGGAAGATTCTTCTACAAAACCTTCCAATCCCTCTATTTTATCTATGAAGTAGGTTGTTCAGCTTTCTTAATGGTTTCGTCAACTTCCAAGAAATACTGGAAAGCATTTTATCCTGCGTATTTTTAATCTCAAGTAATTGCTTGCCTTCTAGGTACCACGTCTTACGAGAAATTTGAAGTTTAATATATTCGATGGCCAAATCATATTCACGCTTTGATATCAGGCTGACAACGGGATACTCAAACTTATAATATTTCTGAATAATATTCGGATTGTACCCCTCAATAACTGGAGTCATCTTTTCAAGAAGAAAGACCTTCTTTTCATAAGGAAGTGAATTAAATCCAGGATTTATCAATTTCCAAAACAGGGATCGAAGCGCATTGATCTGGAAGGTTTGGTATTGTTCTTTTGTTAACAAGGACTTTACGAGCATCGCTGCCTTACAGTCATTAAGCATCGTTGGCTCCATGTCTTGCTGAGTCATCGATGGATTCGTTTCATCATCCCGGGTCCTGTAAAGATAGATGGTTTCGGGAATGTAGCTGAACTTCTTCGCGAGTGTGAACAGCTGCATATCATAGTATTTATCTTCCCCATTCTTCATGCCTTCCACAAACTTCAGCTGATTTTTCTTCATGAAGTCGCTTCGGACGAGCTTCAAATACACGGCGGTTTTAACCTGAAGGAAAAAAGGCACTTCGTCAATCTTTACATTGAAGTAGCTTTTTTTCATCAAGTAATCTCGGAACGTGATATGAAACCATTGATGTCCAATTGGGTTGCTGTCATTAAAGCTGATCATCCGGCCCATCACGAAGTCTGATTCCCATTCCTCCGCAACACGATATAACTTTTCATACGCATCAAATGGAATATAATCATCCGGATCAAGGAAAATAGTATATTTACCCGTGGTGTGCTGCATGCCGACATTTCGAGGCGTACCAGGTGCACCTGAGTTTTTGGGAAGTGTCATTAATTTAACATTTTCATAATCCCGCTCATAACGTTCAAGAATTGCAAGCGTCCCATCCGTTGAACGATCATTGACTAAGATAATTTCGAGATTCGTAAATCCAATGGTTTGATTTAATAACGAGTTAAAGGCTTCATCAATATACTTTTCTACGTTGTAAATCGGCAGAATAACCGATATATAGGGCTGGCTCATGGTGCAGGTGTCCTCCTTGTCATGCATATTCTTAAGCGTAAACAGGCTCTTTCTTCAAAAGCTCTTCTAAGAACAGGCGGACATCTTCACCAATTTCTTCGTTTTGGAGCGCAAACTCTATAGTGGTCTTCACAAAGCCGAGCTTTTCCCCGACATCAAATCGTCTGCCTTCAAATTCATAAGCATATACTTTTTCGTGTTCGTTCAAAGCTTGAATAGCATCCGTAAGTTGAATCTCTCCACCGGTACCTGCTTCTTGTTTAGCCAGGTATGCAAAGATTTCTGGAGCCAGCACATATCTTCCCATAATCGCTAAATTCGATGGAGCCGTTCCTTGCTTAGGCTTTTCAACAAATTTAGTTACCTCATAGCTTCGTCCATTTTGAGTTGCTGGGTCAATGATTCCATAACGATCGGTCTCATCAGCTGGTACTTGTTTTACACCAATCACAGAAGAACCAACCTCGTCGTATTGATCCATCAGTTGACCAATCCCAGGTTTCTCACTCTGTACGATATCATCCCCAAGAAGGACGGCAAACGGCTCATCACCAATGAATGTCTGTGCACTTAACACAGCATGTCCAAGTCCTTTTGCTTCCTGTTGGCGAATGTAGTGGATGTTAGCTAGATTAGAAGAGAATTGTACTCTCTCAAGTAACTTGTCTTTTCCTTTTTTATCTAATTCCATTTCAAGCACAGGGGCACAATCAAAATGATCTTCAATTGCACGCTTATTCTTACCTGTGACAATAATGATATCCTCGATGCCGGCTGCGACCGCTTCTTCAACAATATATTGAATCGTAGGCTTATCTACGATTGGCAGCATTTCTTTTGGCATGGCCTTTGTCGCGGGTAAAAATCTCGTACCGAGTCCAGCCGCGGGTATGATTGCTTTTTTTACTTTTTTCAAATGTCATTCCTCCAACGATTCTCTATTATATGTATGGTCTATTTTCGACCCTTATTATTATTCCTAAATACTAAGAACAGGTTTATTCACTATAATTTTTCAAGATAAATTCAAGTATAAACTCTAGCTGAACCTAAAAAAAACAGACTATATCTCTGTTTATTTTCAAATAACTAGAAACTAATATTTCCCACGAGCCAAATTCACTACGGACCACAAAACATTATTTTGATATATAAATTTACCTATTGAATTAGTAATTATTGCAACCTTGTGATTGAATGGAAAGCTGGTAAACCCTTAGTAAACAGCAAATCAAGCGCTTACTCAGTAATGATCTTTCAAACGATGCATGAAGGGAATAAAGTAGGAGAAATGTGTTCAGGACAATTGGTATTATCCTTAAATATTGGGGATATGTAAGTTAAAAGAGCCTAGGTATATCAGCCTTTTTGCCAACAAAAATTATACACATTGAGGAGTTTTAAAGAGAATTGCTTAAAGTTGAGCAGGAAAGGCAACGATATTTGGCTATGTTTGGTTTTTCGGTGATTCATTTGGCATGACGAGGCATACAACACATAAAAAAACCCTGCATTCCCATGCAGGGTTCTGACTGTCAATACTTTTGTAAAAGTCCCAATTGTGCCGTTTTGCCTTCGTTTTGAACCCGCTCTCCGCAGGTGGGTGCTCGGTTCTCGGCTTTTGTAAGTCCTCTCGAAGGAGGCTTTTACGCGGCCTTGAAACATTGGCTCCCGTAACTATAAGTGTTCGGTCAAAACTTATAGGTTAAAGAACGAACACATCAGGACTTTTACTGTTACAAGTAGTTTATCATATTGCACTCCACTCTTTCAAGAGTGAGATACTAGTAAATTAATCTTGTTTTTTCGTCAAAACTGACAAACTTAAGTCTCTTAACTGGGCCTTACTTACCTGACTTGGTGCGTCTGTAAGCGGGTCGCTTGCACTTGCTGTTTTCGGGAAGGCAATGGTGTCACGTAGATTTGTACGGCCGGCAAGCAGCATAACAAGTCTATCTAACCCAAGCGCAATTCCACCATGCGGCGGTGTACCGTATTCAAAGGCATCCATCAAGAAGCCAAACTGGTCTGCTGCTTCTTCTTTTGTGAATCCAAGTACTTCGAACATTTTTTCTTGAATCGGACGTTCAAAGATACGTAATGATCCTCCGCCAAGCTCGTACCCATTAAGAACCAAATCATACGCTTGTGCGCGGACATTAGCTGGGTCAGTTGACAACATTTCGATATCTTCACGGAAAGGCATTGTGAATGGATGATGTGCTGCAGAATAGGTTCCCGCTTCGTCATCATAATCGAACAACGGCCAATCTGTTACCCAAAGGAAATTGAATTTGCTTTCGTCAATAAGGTTGCGTTCTTTACCAAGCTTGATACGAAGCGCACCAAGAGCATCGGCAACAATACTTTTCTTATCAGCCACAAATACAATAATATCGCCTACTTCAGCATCAACGATTTGTGCCATTTGTTTTTGATTTTCTTCTGTGAAGAATTTAGCAATTGGACCTTTCATGCCGTCTTCTTCAATCTTCAGCCAAGCAAGACCTTTTGCACCATAAATGGCAGCAAATGCACCTAATCCATCCATATCTTTACGAGAATAATCAGCTGCAGCACCTTTGATGTTCAATGCTTTTACTTGTCCGCCTTTTGCTACTGCTCCAGAAAAGACTTTGAAATCACAGCCTTGAGAGAACTCAGTAAGGTCGATTAACTCTAAACCGAAACGAGTGTCTGGCTTATCTGAACCAAAACGGCCCATTGCTTCATCATACTTCATACGCGGCAGTGGAAGTGTAATATCGATTCCCTTCACTTCACGCATAACTTTTGCCATCATTTCTTCTGTCATCGCAATGATATCATCTTGACTCATGAAGCTTGTTTCAATATCAATTTGCGTGAATTCTGGCTGTCTGTCAGCACGTAAATCTTCATCACGGAAACAACGAGCGATTTGGTAATAGCGTTCAATACCTGAAACCATCAGCATTTGCTTGAATAACTGCGGTGATTGCGGCAATGCATAAAATTCACCTTCATGCACACGGCTAGGTACTAGATAGTCACGTGCGCCTTCTGGCGTGCTCTTTGTTAAAATTGGCGTTTCAACATCAAGGAATCCAGCACCGTCAAGGTATTCACGAACTGCTTTTGTTGTTTGGTGACGCATCTTCAATGTTTCAAACATCATCGGACGACGAAGATCTAAATAACGGTATTTCAAACGAATATCCTCAGATACCTCTGTACGGTCTTCAATGGCAAAAGGAGGTGTTTTTGCTTCGTTTAAAATCGTAACTTGCGTTGTATCTACTTCAATAACACCGGTTGGGATGTTTGGATTAATGTTTTCTTTATCACGTGCACGCACAACGCCTTCAATAGAAAGAACATATTCACTACGAATTCTTTCGGCAATAGCCAGTGCTTCGCTTGATGTATTTAAATCAAACACGACTTGAACGATACCTGAACGGTCGCGTAAATCAACAAAGATAACTCCACCAAGATCGCGGCGTTTTGATACCCATCCTTTTAATGTTACTTTTTCTCCAATTGCTTGTTCTGTGACTTCTCCACAGAAATACGTTCTGCCATACATATTAATTTCCTCCTAAGGACTGCTGTGATTTAAATTGCTCTATAAAGGTGGCAAGTTCCATTTCAACCTGTTCACCGGTAGTCATGTTTTTCAGGTTAATGATTTGTTTCTCAAGCTCATCGTCACCAAGTACAGCCACAAATTTTGCCTTTAAGCGGTCTGCGGATTTAAACTGAGCTTTCACTTTACGGTCTTGGTAATCTTTCTCGACCACAAATCCTGCTTTACGAAGCTGATAGGCAAGCTTGACGGTATAATCTTTCGCCGCTTCACCCATGGAAACTAAGTAACAATCAATGCCTTCTTCAATTGGAAGCTCGACATTTTCTGCTGCAAGCGCCGAAATTAAACGCTCAATACTCAATGCAAACCCTATTCCCGGAGTTCCCGGTGCATCGCTGCCGCCGATTTGCTCAGCCAAACCATTGTAACGTCCGCCGCCGCAAAGAGTCGTAATCGAGCCGAAACCTTCTGCCTCACTCATGATCTCAAATGCCGTGTGATTATAATAATCCAGTCCGCGTACAAGCGTTGGGTCAATGACAAAATCAATATCAAGATCAGTCAAATGCTTTTGTACTTTTTCAAAATACACACGGGACTCTTCGTTTAAGAATTCAATGATTGATGGTGCGCTGGCCATCAATTCGTGATTGTGATCTTTCTTACAATCCAGAATTCGAAGTGGATTTTTTTCAAGACGGTTTTGACAATCTCCGCAAAACTCATTAATCCGTGGTTTAAAGTGTTCCACTAATGCATTGCGGTGAGCTGTACGGCTATCGCTGTCACCAAGGCTGTTGATCACAAGCTTTAGCTTCTTCAAGCCCAGCTCCTTGTAGATCCCCATTGCTAGTGAAAGAACTTCTGCATCAATCGCAGGATCCTTGCTGCCGAGTGCTTCAATCCCAAACTGAACGAACTGACGGAAACGGCCTGCCTGCGGACGCTCATAACGGAACATAGGTCCAATATAGTATAATTTGACCGGCTGATTCGCATTGCCGAACATTTTGTTTTCAAGATAAGAACGGACAACAGAGGCTGTACCTTCTGGGCGAAGCGTTAAATCACGATCCCCGCGGTCCTTGAATGAATACATCTCTTTTTGAACGATATCCGTTGTGTCACCGACACCGCGCAGAAATAATTCTGTGTGCTCAAAAATCGGAGTACGAATTTCTTTGTATTGATAACGACGGCAAATTTCGCGTGCCGTTTGTTCAATATACTGCCAAACTTCAGTTGTACCTGGAAGCAGATCCTGAGTACCTCTTGGAATTTGAATAGACATGTGTATTACCCTCCTTATAAAAACAAAAAACTCCCGTCCCTTGTAACGAATACGCTACAAGGGACGAGAGTTTGAATATCCCGTGGTGCCACCCTAATTGAAGCCAAATACAGCTTCCTCTTAAAAGCAGTTAACGCCTGCCTACGTCCATCTCCTACTAAAATCATTTTTCAGAGTGGAGCCTACTGAGTGTTCGTTCATCAAGACAGCATGTAGATACGCTTTCAGCAAAAGCCGCATATCTTCTCTTTACACGTGTATTCCTTGACTACTCTTCTCGATCATGGGCTAAATGTTTTCATTTAGATACTTTTATAATCATACGGAGTGAACGGCAACTTGTCAAGCGTTTAAAAAGGTCAGCGCCCGCCAATTTTTTTCTTCATTTTGTTAACTTCGCGGATTGACAGGCCAAATTCTGACGCAAGCTCAACTGTGCTCGAATCTCCCTGTTCACGTTGAATAAAGTCATGGAAATCCACTCCAAGAATCTGATTAACACCCTTTACGCTGGTCTGGTTTTTTTCACTGAATTTCATTCCTAGTCCCCCTTATGTTATCTTAGTTTTAGTTTGTCCCGTTTTTGGTGATTATTTTCAGACTAAGAAGGGAATTTTTTTATAATGGAGAATTAATCCTAACAAAGGAGGTGTTTGTTTGAGAAAATCGGTACTCATTTTGGTTTTGATGTTTATGTGTTTTTCTCAAATAACGCCTGTTAAAGCGGAACTTGAGGCAGAAGTTACCATCAATGCCGATTATATAAATGTTCGAGGGGGACCCGGCTTAGAGTTTCAGCTGGTAAAGAAAATTTATCGTGGAGAAGTATATCCAGTTATCTCAGAGTCCAACCAGTGGATAGAAATTATGCTTGGTTCTGGTATGACGGGCTGGGTTGCCGAATGGCTGATAACGAGAGGGGCTGAACCCACCGATACGAAAGCCCTGAGCATGATTAGCGGCAATGGTGTACAAATTCGTTCCGGCCCCGGCAAAGACCAACAGCCGGTCGGTACGCTTGCCAATGGCACAGCTGTTGAAGTGATTGGTCAAAAAGACGAATGGCTGGAGATAAAAGCAGAAGGCCTGACGGGCTGGATATCCTCGGTCTATGTTGCACAGCCAGCAGCTGCTCAAGAAACAGGTCAAATCGTTGATAACAATACGACCGTCTATTCCGATTCCTCAACTAGCAGTCCCGTGCTTGGCAAGGTTCATAGACGCGGGGTTACCATTGTAAGCAAGACAAAAAAATGGGTAGAAATTTCTTATCAAAGCGGTAGCGGGTGGGTTGAATCCCGCCATATCTTATCTACTAGCAGTCCCTTGGCAGAAGTGACGGCTTCGAGTCTTATTGTTCATAAAAAAGCAAAGCTGGATTCAAAAAAGGTCGGTACGGTGAAGAAAGGCCAACTGTTTGCTGTGATTGCTGAAGAAAATAACATGGTAAAGATTCAGCTGTCATCTAAGAAGACCGGCTGGATTCCGCTTTGGTTTGTAAAACGTAATCAGGTCTCCGTTAAAAAAGAAGGCGTCGAAAAAGTGAAGCATAGCCAAATTGTTATTTTACATACAGGCACAGCAATACGGAATGCAGCGAATGTGGACGCGAAGGTAGTCCTTCGACCAAAGCAAGGCGAACAATTTCCAGTGCTGTCAGTGAAAAATAATTGGTATCAAGTAAAACTGCCCAACGGGAAGAAAGCCTATGCGGCGGGATGGATTGTCGGAATCACTGGTGAGGTGAAGCAAATCAAACAGACTGGGTATGAAGCGTACTTGCAGAATAAGCTCATTGTGCTGGATCCTGGGCATGGCGGGAAGGATCAAGGGAGTGCTGGTCTTCACGGGACACTTGAGAAAGATGTAACGCTTCGAACCGTGCGGCTTGTTGCCGAGAAGCTTGAGGCTTCTGGGGCAAAGGTGATCTTGACACGAAATTCGGATACCCATCTAGATCTCAATGACCGTGTTCGGATTTCTCACCTTCATGCCGCCGATGCGTTTATTAGTTTTCATTACGATAGCACGATTGACCAAGTAACAAGCGGCATTACCACCTACTATTATCATGACTTTCAAGAACCACTCGCAGCCAATATTCAAGAGGCGCTGAGCCAGGACACGCAAGCAAAAAACCGCGGCTCGCGTTTTGGGGACTACCATGTCCTCCGTGAAAACCGCCGAATGGCTGTCCTGCTCGAGCTCGGGTACATGAGCAACCCAACCGAAGAACGAACCATCAACAACAACCACTACCAAGAAACCATCGCCAACGCCATCTACACCGGCCTAGCCAAATACTTCAAAGAACACTGAAAAACCAGCTGGATGGGCTGGTTTTTTTGTTTGGGTTGAGAGAAGATACCCTAAAACCGCAATTAGCTGAGTTAAATAGCCTAGTTTGAATATCTTGAAACCTCTATTCTCCCCTAAGGCTGACTAATTCTTCCCCCTTTCCTCACGTAAAAAAAGCAAACCCGTGATATGGGTTTGCTTTGTCTTTAGTTCTTTTCTTTGCTTTCTAGTATGAGGGTGACGGGGCCGTCGTTGGTTAGTTGGACTTGCATCATGGCTCCGAATTGGCCAGTTTCGACGGTTAGGCCTTTTTGGCGGAGTTCGTCGTTAAACTGTTCGTAGATGATGGTTGCTTCTTCTGGACGAGCGGCGTCCATGAAGTTCGGGCGGCGGCCTTTGCGGCAGTCTCCATATAACGTGAATTGTGATATGGACAGCACCGATCCGCCGACATCAAGCAATGAAAAATTCATCTTTTCATTTTCATCTTCAAAGATTCGCAGGTTTGCGATCTTTTCAGCCAAGTATGCTGCATCTTCACTCGTATCGCCATGTGTAACGCCGACTAGTACGACAAGTCCACTGTCAATTGCGCCAATAATTTGTTCATCGACAGTGACGCTTGCTGCCTTGGAACGTTGAATTACTACTCGCATGTCTGTTCAAAACTCCTTAGTTCATGTTCCGTCTTACCGAATAAATATCAGGAATTTGCTTGATCTTATCGACAACCTTCTGGAGGTGGCTGATATTCGTAATGGATATGACCATGTTAATCGTCGCCATCTTGTTGCGATCAGACTTTCCAGAAACGGCAGACATATTCGTTTTGGCTTCAGCAACCGTCTGTAAGACTTCATTTAGCAATCCGCGGCGGTCATAGCCGGTAATCTCAATTTCCACATTATATTCTTTATTTGAATTCAAATCTGTTTCCCATTCAACAGGAATCAAGCGATCTTCTTCGCCGCTTTCAAGATTCGTACAGTCCGTCCGGTGTATGGATACACCACGGCCTTTCGTGATAAAGCCGACAATTTCGTCTCCGGGAACCGGGTTACAGCACTTCGACAAACGAATCAGCAGATTATCAATGCCTTGTACACGGACGCCGGATTCACGTTTCTTCGTATGACTGACCGTCTTAACTTCAGATACTGCTTCTTTCAAATCTGTCAGCTGGTCTTGTTCTTTTTGTTTGCGTAATCGCTCAGTCAAGCGATTGGCGATCTGTAATGCAGTAATGCCATTGTAGCCGACTGCGGCATACATATCGTCTTCATTAGAGAAATTAAATTTCTCTGCTACACGTTTTAGGTTTTCTGGGGTCAGGACTTCTTTCAGATCGAATTCCATCTCTCTGATTTCGGAAGCAACCATTTCGCGGCCTTTTTCAATATTCTCTTCACGGCGCTGTTTCTTAAAGAATTGACGGATTTTATTCTTCGCCTGTGAAGTCTGGGTCATCTTCAGCCAGTCTGGACTTGGTCCATACGAATGCTTAGATGTCAGAACCTCCATGATATCACCGGTTTTCAGCTTATAATCAAGTGGCACAATCTTACCATTCACCTTCGCACCAATCGTTTTGTTCCCAATTTCAGAGTGAATTCGGTACGCAAAATCAATTGGGTTCGATCCAGCGGGCAGCTCAATAACATCGCCCTTCGGTGTGAAAATAAATACCATATCAGAGAATAGATCAATTTTTAATGACTCCATAAACTCTTCTGCATTGGTCGCATCATCTTGGAACTCAAGAATTTCACGGAACCATGTCAGCTTATCTTCAAGAGACGCTTGTTCGTTGATTTCCTTGCCTTCTTTATACGCCCAGTGAGCGGCAACCCCGTACTCAGCAATTTGGTGCATTTCCGAAGTCCGAATTTGTACTTCAAGCGGATCCCCTTTAGGCCCAATCACTGTGGTATGCAGCGATTGGTACATATTCGGCTTTGGCATCGCGATATAATCCTTAAATCGGCCCGGCATTGGCTTCCAGCATGTATGAATAATTCCAAGAACCGCATAGCAATCCTTAATGCTATTCACCACAATCCTTACTGCCAGCAAATCATAAATCTCAGTGAATTGCTTATTTTGCACGACCATTTTACGGTAAATGCTGTAAATATGTTTCGGACGGCCGGATATATCCGCCTTGATATTTACATCCGTCACCTCTTGGCGAACTTCATCGATGACACCGCTTAGGTATTCCTCACGCTCGGCACGTTTTTTCTTCATCAAATTAACAATCCGGTAGTATTGCTGAGGATTCAAATAACGTAACGCTGTATCCTCAAGCTCCCAACGGATCGCACTGATTCCGAGACGATGTGCAAGCGGAGCAAAAATTTCAAGCGTTTCATTTGAAATTCGGCGCTGTTTCTCCTGTGGAAGATGCTTTAACGTCCGCATATTATGAAGACGGTCAGCCAGTTTAATCAGAATGACACGAATATCCTGTGCCATGGCAACGAACATTTTCCGGTGATTTTCAGCTTGCTGTTCTTCCTGCGATTTATATTTAATTTTCCCGAGCTTTGTTACCCCGTCAACCAGCATAGCTACTTCTTCGCTGAAGTTTTCGGCAATATCTTTTAGGGAAACATCTGTGTCCTCAACTACATCATGTAAAAAACCACCAGCTATCGTAGCGGGGTCCATTTCTAGGTCAGCAAGGATTCCAGCAACCTGGATGGGGTGGATAATATACGGTTCGCCTGATTTGCGAAACTGCTCACGATGGGCATATTCCGCATATTTATAGGCCCGGTATATGAAATCCGCTTCATCCTGGTCTAAATATTGCTTTGCCCGTTCCACAACCTGATCGGCTGTTTTTATTTGATCATTAGCCATACAATTATCACCTTTACCCCACTTTAAACGGTTATCCGTTTAAGGTTGATTGGTTACACCATTTGCAAACAGAAAAGAAACGTAAAAAAAGCCACTTGCAAGCTGCCATTTTCAGCAAAACGTGACAATTTTTGCAAACTTCCTATGCAATTTCCTTTAGATGTCGATCATCTATCTATCCATAAATCATTAGCAGCATCAAGTTCTTCTGAAAATACATTATTGTTACTATTATCAAGAAAATACGGCCATATGTAAAGTGATAAACAGGGATTTTCTCTATTATAAAGCTATTTTTTTCTGGAAATTAGAAAAAATTCTTTTTTTATATTAAAAAAGGCACCTAAAAATCAGGTACCTCGCGTTTATTAGTAAGTCATTAAACTACGAACGTCGTAACCAGTAAGTTTGTCTTTTCCATCAAGGTAAGATAACTCAATTAAGAAAGCAATTCCGGCAACAATGCCGCCTAGTTCTTCAACCAGCTGAATGGTAGCTTCGATGGTTCCGCCTGTAGCAAGAAGATCATCTGTAATTAGTACGCGTTGTCCTGGTTTAATTGCATCCTTATGGATCGTTAAGACGTCTTTACCGTACTCAAGACCGTATTCAACTTTTACGGTTTCACGTGGTAATTTTCCTTCTTTACGAACAGGTGCAAAACCTACTCCAAGTGCATAAGCAACTGGACATCCGATGATGAATCCGCGTGCTTCCGGTCCAACAACGATATCAATGGCTTTATCTTTTGCGTATTCGACGATTTGATCTGTCGCATAACGATAAGCTTCACCATTTTCCATAAGACTTGAAATATCTTTAAAGCTAATGCCCGGCTTCGGCCAATCAGGCACAATTGTAATAAAATTCTTTAAATCCATTCTGTTGCTTCCTCCTCAGGTCTGCTAGAAACAGATACCTTTTTGTTAAGCCATTCGAATAATTGCTGATAAGAAGAATATACAAGCTCTTGTTCAAGCTCAAATTGCTCATTCTTACGTCTATATGAATCTGATTCACTTAAGTCGCGTTTGTTCGTTTGGCTGCTTAGTTCAATAAGCCCATTCACTATTGTAACAAAATCTAGTTCAAAAAACACCTGTGAGATAAAATCAATCGTATGACGTGACCAGCCACGGTATTTTGCCAGTTCGTCCCCACGCTTTTTAATATCGAATGGTCCTTTTTTTGAAAGGAACGCGTAAAACCATTTAAAATGATCTCTCGTTGGCATTGTCGCTAAGAAATTATCCTGTTGATGGTAAAAATGAGCGTATATCCGTTCAGGATGTTTATCCGTTAGCAGATTGTCAATATGCGCTCGTTCTGGAGGCATATCCATTAATATAATACTGCTTCCATCAATATCCACATTTTCAGCCATAACCGCATTAGGGATATATAAAACATCTTCAGTGGTTTCTAAGAATGGGTACTGCTTGAATGTTGACTCGTTAAAGACGATGACTTTTCGATCTTTGACTGGTGTTTCAGTCAGCCATTTATTCACCTGACTACTTCCACGATGGTCAAAGAGCTGCCAATGATCCACGCTTATATCTTTTAAGAAAATCTGCGGTTTACGATTATTGTTCCATTCATTAATGGAAAGTTCCCCAATAACAGAAACAGCCGAGATTGGTGAGATATGGTCGGCGGTATCACCCA